>CAZKHW010000233.1:3773-4452 GCA_964552525.1 uncultured Ruminococcus sp.
GCTGTGACAGCAGATACCTCGGGGAGTACGGGGAGCGCGATGCTCTCGGGCTTGGCGTACTGATCGCACAGTGCTGCAAAGCTGCCGATGCCGCCGTCAAGCTGACGCTGCACGGCATCGAGAAATTCCGGATATTCGTAATCCTTCGTCAGCGTCTCCAGCTCCTCGATGACCTCGCACACCACCTCCGGCTCCTCTGACTGGAAGGATGCCTCGATGGAAGGCACAATGCGCAGGTCGATGGTATCGTCATTGATAAAGCGCGTAAAGAACTCTGTTCCGAGCTGGAAGTCCTTGTCCTTGCTGACAATGTACAGGCGATCGGTCTGCTTAGTGCCGATGAGATAGCCGGTAAACATCATGAGCTGGATGTCCAGCGCATTCTTGACCGGATCGCTGTTTTTCAGACTTACGGACACCTCATTGAGCTGCACATGTGCGCGGCACTGCGTGAGCTGCTCATAGAGATGGAAGGTCAGACCGCAGCGGTTCTGGGTATAAAAGATGTGGAGGGTATCCTCCTCACCCAGCTGCTGAAGACCCTGCAAGCCCTCGATATAGACGTTTTCATAGTCCACCAGATAAATTGCCATTACTTTCACCTCCTGTTTTCAAAACATTGACGGTAAGAGCCTGTTCAGTATCTCAACGTGTGCGGATTTTCGAGCATAATTTTGAC
>CAZKHW010000234.1:0-4367 GCA_964552525.1 uncultured Ruminococcus sp.
CGGAGGTCGTTGTCGTGGTCATGCCGGGCATCGGCGGATTTGTCATGTCTCCCTCTGCCGTGGCCGATGTTGCAGTGGTGCTGTTTGTTGTCGTGGTCATGCCGGGCATCGGCGGATTTGTCATTTCTCCCTCTGCCGTGGTCGATGTCGCGGTCGTGGAGCTTGTTGTCGTGGTCATGCCGGGCATCGGCGGATTCGTCATTTCTCCCTCTGCTGTGGTCGATGTCGCGGAGGTCGTTGTCGTGGTCATGCCGGGCATCGGCGGATTTGTCATGTCTCCCTCCGCCGTGGTCAATGTCGTGGAGGTCGTTGTTGTGGTCATGCCGGGCATCGGCGGATTCGTCATTTCTCCCTCCGCCGTGGTCGATGTTGTAGAGGTCGTTGTTGTGGTCATGCCGGGCATGGGGGGATTTGTCATTTCTCCCTCTGCTGTGATCGATGCCGATGTTCCGACCGCAGCAGTCATCATTGCCAGTGCTGTCAGCGCACTCAAAAACGCATATTTGGAGGCGTTCTTAGATTCTTTCATATTAAAATTCCTCTCTCAAAAGGTTATATACGCATACTAGATTCATTATATCACATTCCGGCAATCTCTGCAAGCGATATTCCCCGAAACTTTGGGATTTCTCAATAAGTTTGTCAAAATTGACGATACAGGTGCATTTGCATGCCCTCATTTTCTATGTCGGCATGAGATGTGAACTTCGCACAAGGAAATGTTTCCCAATTTGTGCAAGTCACTAAAACTTTCGTTCGCAAACAACGATCAACGGGGCTTTTTTCTGTCCCTGCCGTTCGTTTTGGACGGCTTGGCGCGCCGGGTATTGCGCAGTGGATGCCTGCCGCCGGAGGATCTTGCGCCTGCCGGGGTCTTGGGGGCATGGGGATCAGCCGGAACAAGGCAATTCTGCCCCGAACCGATCAGGTCACGCCGTCCGGCTCTGATGAGTGCCGCGCGGATCTTCTCATGGTTCTCGGGCTTGAAATACTGGAGGAGAGCACGCTGCTCCGCCTTTTCCTTGGGAGAACGCGGCACATAGACCGGCTCCATCGTATAGGGGTTCAGTCCTGTCCAGAACATGCACGTGGAGATCGTGCCCGGTGTGGGGTAGAAATCCTGCACCTGCTCCGGTCGAATGCCGTCCTTTTTCAGAAAGCACGCCAGATCAATGGCATCCTTCATGGTGCTGCCCGGGTGACTGCTCATGAGGTAGGGCACGAGGTACTGCTCCTTGCCCATGCTTTTGGTCAGCTCGTAAAACCGCGCCTGAAACCGGCGGTACGCCTCGATATGGGGCTTTCCCATGAGGTCAAGGACATGGTTCGAGCTATGCTCCGGTGCAACCTTGAGCTGACCGCTGACGTGATGCCGCACCAGCTCCCGGAAAAAGCTGTCATCCTTGTCGCACAGGAGGTAGTCATACCGGATGCCCGAACGGATGAACACACGCTTGACCCGGGGAAGTGCCCGGAGCTTTCGCAAGAGGTTCAGGTACTGCGTATGATCGGCGTACAGGTTCTTGCAAGGCTCAGGTGCAAGGCATTTCTTCCCCTTGCACAGACCGTGCCGGAGCTGTTTTTCGCAGGAGGGATGCCGGAAATTGGCGGTCGGACCGCCGACATCGTGGATGTATCCCTTGAAATCGGGCAAAGTCGTGAGGAGCTTTGCCTCCTCGATGACGCTCTCCTCGCTTCTGGTGGTCATGCGCCGTCCCTGATGGAGCGCGATGGAGCAGAAATTGCAAAAGCCGAAGCAGCCGCGGTTGTGCGTGATGGAAAAGCGCACCTCCTGGATGGCAGGCACGCCGCCCTCCGGCTCGTACATCGGATGGTAGGTGCGCGTGAACGGCAGTCTGTAGAGCGCGTCCAGCTCCTCCTGTGTCAGCGAGAGGGCAGGCGGATTCTGCACAAGCATCCGGCTGCCGTGCCGCTGGAGGATGCGCTTGCCATAGACCTCATCCTGCTGGTCGTACTGAATTTTACATGCCTTGGCATATGCCTCCTTGCTGTGGCGCACCTGCTCGAATGAGGGGCACTGCGCAGCACCGTAGGGGGTATGTTCCGGCGCGGTGAGGTAGCAAGTGCCGCGCACCTCGGTGATCTCCGCAACCGGAACGCCGTCACGGAGCAGTCCGGCGATCTCCACAATGCTATGCTCACCCATGCCGAACATCAGAAGATCTGCCCCACTTTCCGCCAGAACGGACGGACGCACCCTGTCGTCCCAGTAATCGTAGTGCGCAAAGCGGCGCAGGGATGCCTCCAGTCCGCCGATGAGGATGGGGACATCCTTGCCCCAGACCTCGCGCAGACGCCGGCAATAGACAAGCACCGCACGATCCGGCCGCCGTCCTGCCTTGTTGCCGGGGGAGTAGGCATCATCGCTGCGCTTCTTCTTGGCGGCGGTATAATGGGCGACCATACTGTCGATGTTGCCGCCCGTCACAAGAAAGCCGAGACGGGGCTTTCCAAATTTGAGGAAATCTGCATCGTGCCGCCAATCCGGCTGCGGCAGCATGGCAACAGAATAGCCGTTTGCCTGCAAAACGCGCGAGATGATGGCTGCGCCAAAGCTCGGGTGATCGACATAGGCATCACCGGTCAGATATACAAAATCCGGCTGGGTGATCCCCTGGGCGTGAAGCTCGTCCGGGGTCACAGGGAGAAAATCAGACATGTTCTGCGTCCTTTCTATTGCTGAAATTGGTTTCTATCATTATAGCATATTCCCGGAGAAATTGCAACTCCCCCTTGTGCTCGGTGACGGGAATCAATTTTTTGTAGCTTCCATGCAAGAGCCGCCCCACCCCCTGCACCCACAAGATTCTTTATAAAGAGCGAACGGCTGGTCACATTCCGTAACCAGCCGTTCATCTCTTATTGTAGGGGAGAAGCTGTTAAATTTCAGCGGGCGGCGAAATTCCGCCCGGGATATCACGCCTTAGTTGGCAGGGGAATCCTGCAAAGCATCATATCCACGCTCGCCTGTACGTACCTTCACAACATCATCCACTTCATACAGGAAGATCTTGCCATCGCCAATATTGCCCGTATACAGTGCATTTCTTGCCGCCTCAAGTGCTGTCTCGACAGGCACCTTGGTGATGACAGCCTCTACCTTTACCTTCGGCAGCAGGCTCGGAAGCTCCTGCTTAACGCCTCTGTAATAAGCGGTATGACCCATCTGTGTGCCGTATCCGAGTACCTGCGTTACGGTGATACCGTCAATGCCCACCGCTGCCAGACTCGTTTGCAGCTCCTCGAGCTTGCTCTGCTTGCAGACGATCGACAGCTTTGTAAGCTTCGCACCCTTGCTGGATTCCTTGATCTCCGGTGCGGTTGCATCTGCTGCCTTTGCCAGTGCCGGCTTGGTGATGCGCTCTGCATCTGTGCCGTATACTTCCTTCAGCTCATCGCTGTCAACAGAATGACGCTTTGCCTGACGTGCAGCCTGCAGCACGGTATCTGCTGCCGGTGCGAAATCGCCGTATGCGCTTGCCAGATTGTGCTCGGTCAGGTCGAGACCTACGATCTCCTCCTCAGCCGATGCTCTCAGACCAATGGTTTTCTTGATCACATAATAGGTAATGGAAATGGTGATCGCAGACCATGCACCAACCGTCACGATGCCAAGGCACTGCAATCCCAGCAGCTCCAGACCGCCGCCGTAGAACAGTCCTGTAAAGGAATCATTGCCGGGAACGGATGTGGTTGCCAGCAGTCCCACTGCAAACGTACCCCAGATGCCGTTGCACATATGAACCGCAACTGCACCGACCGGATCATCGACATGCAGCACATGATCGCAAAGCCATACGCCGAATACGACCAGCAGACCGGAAACCACACCGATCACGGTTGCACCCAGTGCATCCACCACATCACAGCCGGCGGTCACACCGACCAGACCTGCCAGCGATGCGTTCAGACACATGGAAACATCGGGCTTTCCGTACTTGACCCAGGTAAAGATCATGCAGACAAAGGTTGCGATCGCCGGTGCGATGGTCGTTGTCACGAAGATGGATGCGAGCTGTTCGCCGGAGGTCGCTGCTGCGCCGTTAAAGCCGTACCAGCCGAACCAGAGGATAAAGCAGCCAAGTGCGCCGAGGGTCAGGCTGTGTCCCTGGATGGCACGTACCTTGATGACCTTGCCGTCCTTGTCGCGCTTGAATTTGCCGATACGAGGACCGACCATTGCTGCACCGATCAGGGCAGCAATACCGCCCACCATATGAATTGCGCAAGAGCCTGCAAAATCGTGGAAACCGATCTGTGACAGCCAGCCGCCGCCCCAGATCCAGTGTGCTTCGATCGGATAGATCAGCGCAGATATTACTCCTGAATAAAAGCAGTACGAAAGG
>CAZKHW010000235.1:0-4363 GCA_964552525.1 uncultured Ruminococcus sp.
AGGCAAAGGGCATTGCGGACATTAGAATTCGATCTGTCCTTACCGCAAACTCGCAAGCGCGGTCACCGCGCCTTTGCACGGAACTTACAATTTCAGCACAAAAGAGCTGCCTCGACAGGACAGCTCTTTTACAATTTTTCATTTTCTTCTGCGCGACTTATTCTTGCGGTCGGTATTGCGCTTGATATCGCTGATACGCTCCTCGCTGTGCTGCTTGAAACGGCTCATCATATCCTCAAATGTCAGCTCCGATGCCGGTTTCTGGGGCTTTGGCTCCCAGACGATGCCCTTGTCGCGGTCATGACGGCGCGGCGCACGGGACTTTGCCTGCGGTGCAGCAGCATTTCCCTCGGATGCCGCCTTCTTGACCGACATACTGATCTTGCCCTGCTCATTGACAGCCAGCACCTTGACCTGAACGCTCTGTCCCTCGGTCAGAAAATTGTGGATGTCGCTGACATATGTATTGGCGACCTCGGAGATGTGAACCATGCCCGTCACCGGACGTCCATCCTCCACCGGCACCTCTACAAATGCTCCGTATGCCGTAATACCCTTGACCTTGCCCTCGTAAACCTTTCCGATCTCCAACTGCATAATGTGTGAAAGCCCCCTGCTAATTAATTATTTTCCTGCACATCAATTGTGCGAAGTATCATAATAACGGCGTTCATCCGGATACGCGTAGTCGTTATTTTCCACAGCGAGCTTTTCCATGTATCTGCCGATGTCGTCCGATGCGATCAGATCCGCCAGCTCTTCATTCTGGGCGGTGACGGTTTCTATTTTTTTCTCCAGCTCTGCAAGTTCTCTCTTTTTTTCGACGATCGAGTTTTGGGTCGTCACGAATGCGATGACGCACGCACCGATGAACAGCACCAGCGCAAACCGCATCAACAGCTTCGGAACGAGCCGCGGACGATTGTCCGGATGTTTTGCTCTTGCCATAATGTATTCCCCTCTTTTTATATCTATGAATATTATACACCTTTTGGGCTGTCTCCTGCAAGCGATTTTGTGTATTTTCTTTCCCATGCCAACATTTTTTGGCACATCGTACAAAATTTGATGCTGTTTTTGTGAAAATAGACGCAACTCGCTGTCCGAGCCATCGGAACGGAACAGAAACGAAACGCCAGAGCAGATCCAGCAGCCGGATGGCAGGCACGCCCAGCGTCATCTCATAGAGGAGAAAGCCCAGAAAGCACCCGGCGGCGTAGTAAGCGCGGAATACCCCCTTGGCGCAGGCGCTTGCATAGCACAGCAGCATGACGGCTGATGCTACAAGCCAAAGGGTGTCCTCGACCGCGACGGCGAGCGTGGGATGCCTGACCATGCGCCGTGCCAGACGAAAGCAGTCGAACAGCACGCCTGCCGGAAGTCCCAGCAGGCACGAGCCGCCGAACAGTGCCAGCTCCTCCTTGGTCGTCCAGAACGTATCCGGAATGGGCGGCGCGCTCATCGGAACAGCCTCCCGAGCATGGAGAGGGGGGAGAGCTTATCCTTATCGCCGTAGAGCATCCCCCAGATATCGCCTTCGACTGTCAGATCGCCGTGCTCAATGCTGATGGCGTTGATATGCAGCTCCCGTCCGGTGATGGTCAGCTCGCCGAGCTGTGTATAGACGACGATCTCGCGCTCGTCAAAGCGGTCGATGTCCGTGATGCCGGAAATGGTCAGGCTGGATCTGTCCTCAAGGTGCAGCGTGTGTGCGGCATTCTGTTGTTCCTGCATGATAGCACCTCCATATTGTCAATTTTGTGGATGGTAATTGTAAGTTTCGCATGTGAGCCGTCCAAGGCTGACGCCTTTGGAAACTGCTAGCTGTGTGCTCCGCGCCAGCTTTGCCCTCTTGCCGATAGGCAAAGGGCATTGCGGACGTTAGAATCCTGTCTGTCGTTATCGCTAATTCGGCTGCGCGGACTACCGCGCTTGTTACAAGGATATGCACCGGCAGGGGGCGGTTATGCATGGGTGTTGAGGGAGTTCTTCGGTACTGCAAACAATAAAACCCACCTCCGGAGCATCCCGGAAGTGGGTATGTTTCACATTATTCCTCGCCGTTGTCCTCCGGCTCGGGGACAGGCGGTGCCGTGTCGATGATCTCCGGCTCGATTGTCTCAGGAGTACCCGGATCTTCCTCGCTCGGCACATCCGGATGGGAATTTTCAGGCTGCGGTGCGCGCGGCGGAGAGGTTGTCTCCGGATTGTTGGCATAGTAGATCTTGAGCGTCTCCGCGCCGGTCAGATCGAAATCTTCTCCGACCTCCTTGCTCAGCTCGATGACATCGTTGTTCTTGTACGAGTAGTTCACGACCGCCTCGGTGTTGTAGTTGGTCAGACCGAGCTTTTCCAGCTCCTGCTCATACTCACGCAGCGTCTTGCCGTGATAATCCGGCAGCTTGATAGAGGACGGTCCCTTGCTGACGGTGACCTCGATGGTGATACCGCTTGCAAACGGTTCGCCCGGATCAATGCTCTGCCAGATGATAAGACCTGCCTTGTACTCGTCACTGTAATCGTAGGTGGGTTCCAGATACAGCCAGCCGTCCGCTTCGAGCTGCTGCTTCTTGACATCAAAGCTCTTGCCGATCAGATCCGGAATGGTGCTGTCCGCATTGGGATCTCTGCTTTCCAGTGCATCGCTGGTATTTTCCGTCACGATGTTGTTGAGTGTCGTTTCCGGCATGGATTCGATGGTTGTCTCAATGCGGCTCTGGTCATCACGGGCGATGGGGTTCATGTCCAGCAGATTCAGCACAACGATCGCGATCACCAGCAGCACGCACGTGAGCAGGACACCGATAATGATCGGGATCTTGATGCGGTCGATGACATTCTCATTGGGTGCGGTATCATAACCGCCCTCGTTATAGTCCTTGTAGGGACGCTGCCGGTACGGCTCAGGCTGCTGCGGACGGTACACCGGATCTGCCGCGGCAGGTCTGGGAGGAGCTGCCGGCTCATCCGGCTCGACAAACAGCTCTGTCACCAGCTCCGTCACGGTCTTGATGCGGTCATCCGCAAACAGGCTCAGACCCTTCATGATGACACGGGAAACGTGTCTGGGAATATTGGGGTTCATCTCATGGGGGGCGCAGAGATTGTCATTCTGCATACGGCTGGGCGCGTCAGTGGGCTTGCAGCCGGTGAGGATGCGGTAGAGAACCGCACAGATCCCGTAGACATCCGTCCACGTTCCCTGACGGGCGTTCTGGGAATACTGCTCCGGTGCTGCATAGCCGTGGAAGATCTCGCACGGCAGCTCCGTGTGTACGGTACGGACAGCCGAGATGCAGAATGCGCAAAGGCGCAACTCGTTCTTGTCGGTGACATAGATGGTATCCGGACTGATGGCACGATGAATGATGCCGTTGTTATGCAGCAGACTCAGGGTCGTGAAGAAGGTCGGGAACAGCGCAGAGACCTGTTTCCAGGTCAGCTCTCCGGCATTGTCCTTGAGGAAATCGATCAGCGTGAAGCCCTCAAGGTACTCCGAAACGGCATAGATGGTATTGTTGGCATGGAACAGATCCAGCGTGGGGTTGATATGTGTGACATTGCGCATATGGGCAAGGCTCTTGTTCAGGTCGGTAAACTCCGACATCAGCGCCTTATACTGCACCACATGCTGGGGATCTACGCTGATGGTCGCCTTATGATGCACACGGCTGCAAAGACCGTGCGGCATATACTCACGGATCAGCACGCGGCATCCGATGGACTGGTTATAGCCAAGATACGTTGCGCCCTCGCTGTTTGCCCCGAGCATGGAGCCGATCACATATTTATCATCGAGAATGGTACCGGGTTCAATATAATTCGTATCATAGGGAGTATCATCTGCATAGCCGCAGTTGGGGCAGACATGGTGATCTGACGATTTGAATTCCATGCAGCCATAGCAAAGTCTTTTCTCACCCATGAGGCATTCTCCTTTCAGCGAAGTTTTTCAGAGTCTGTTTCAGATCTGAAACAGACCGCCACTTTACTATTTTAGCAGTTTCTTGCGGCGTTGTCAACCAAAATTCCCATTTCCGCCGGATTTTCCGGGACAATTGTATTTGTTTTGTAATATTATTTCATCTTTTATTCATTTGTCGGATGGTTTTTGAGATTTTGGGGAGGGCGTTTGCACGGAAATGTAAATTCCATGCAAAGGCTGCCCCACCCCCTGCCCCCTCCCCGGAGGGGAGGGCGCGGTGACCGCGCTTGCGAGTTAGCGATGACGATAAATCGAATTCTGGTGTCCGCAATGCCCTTTGCCTTACGGCAAGAGGGCAAAGCTGGTGCGGCTCGGACACTCACGCTGGCGCGAAGCGCACAGCCAGCGGTTTCCAAAGGCGACAGCCTTGGGCGGAGG
>CAZKHW010000236.1:0-4325 GCA_964552525.1 uncultured Ruminococcus sp.
TGTGACCCTCTGCTTGTAAGGCAGATGCTCTCCCAGCTGAGCTAAACCCCCACGCTTACTTTTTGTGTCGTCTGTTCATTCGTTTTACCGCTCTCCCTGACGACTATTTAAGTATACCACATCTTGTCCCGTTTGTCAACCACTTTTTTTCATTTTTTCTCATTTTGTTAAATCTATACAAATTTCAACACAGAGCTTTGTGGATTTGCTGAACTGATGCGCCATCCGCATTCCGCGTCAGTTCAGCCCATTTTCCCCATATTGCGCGAACAACCGGACAATATCCATATACAGCGTATGATGCTCCTCGCGTTTCAGCTCCGGGTCAGCCATCAGGATCTCGTTTGCTGCTTCTTGTACATCATGCAGCATTTTCGTATCCGTCAGGCTTGCCAGCTTCATCGGCGGCAGCCCGTGCTGCATGTTTCCGAAGAAATCTCCAGGGCCGCGCAGCTCCAGATCCTTCTGCGCCAGCTCGAAACCGTCTGTCGTACTGCTCATAAGCCGCAGGCGTTCTCTCGCCTCGTCCGTCAGATGCTCTGTCATCAGGATGCAGTGGCTTTGCAGGCTCGAACGCCCCACACGTCCGCGGAGCTGGTGGAGCTGGGACAAGCCGAAACGCTCCGCATCCTCAATGAGCATCACCGTGGCATTCGGAACGTCCACGCCGACCTCCACCACGGTCGTGCAGATCAGCACGTCGATCTCGTGATCGCGGAATTTCGCCATTGCATCGTCCTTTTCTGCCGCTGACATCTGCCCGTGCAGAATGCCCACGCGCCAGCCTGCCAGCATGCCGTCCTGCATCTCCTGCGCATAGCCTGTGACCGCCTTCAGCTCGCTGTCGCCCTCCTCGATGGCAGGACACACGATATACGCCTGCCGTCCGGCGGTCAGCTCGCCGATGATAAAGCGGATCACACGCTGCCGCACACGCTTTCCGGCAACGGCATAGGTCTTGATCGGCAGCCGCCCCAAGGGCTTGGTGTCCAGCACGCTCACCTCCAGGTCGCCGTACATCAAAAGCGCTAAGGTGCGCGGGATCGGCGTTGCAGACATGACCAGCTTGTGCGGTACGCCGCCCTTTTCAGCAAGTGCTGCACGCTGCGCCACGCCAAAACG
Organism: uncultured Ruminococcus sp.; assembly: GCA_964552525.1. Classification (GTDB taxonomy): domain Bacteria; phylum Bacillota; class Clostridia; order Oscillospirales; family Ruminococcaceae; genus UBA3855. Next base: position 1,123 of record CAZKHW010000236.1, read on the forward strand.
ATGCTGCTCGTCCGTGATGACAAGCCCGAGGCGTGCGTATTCGACCGCCTTCTGGAACACGGCATGCGTCCCGACCACGACCTGTGCCGTGCCGTCGGCGATGGCGGCATAGATCGCCTTCTTTTCCTTGCCCTTGACCGAGCCGGTGAGCAGCACCACCGAGATGCCCAGCGGCTCCAGAAAGCCGCGCAGCGTCTGATAATGCTGTCCTGCCAGAATTTCCGTGGGTGCCATCAGCACGCTCTGACAGCCGTTTTGTGCCGTAAAGCAGCACGCCGCCGCCGCAACTGCCGTTTTGCCGCTGCCCACATCGCCCTGCAAAAGGCGGTTCATCGGCGCACCGCTGCTCAAGTCCCTCGCGATCTCCCCGATCGCGCGGAGCTGCGCATCGGTCGGCGTAAACGGCAGGCTATCGAAATACGGTGAAAGATCGGTGTTTTCGTCCATCGGATAATTCGACTGCCGCGCCGCCTTCTGTGCCAGCAGATGCAGCCCCAATTGCAGCCGCAGCATCTCCTCAAACGCCAGCCGCCGTCTTGCCTCCTCCATCTGGGGGAGATTCTCGGGCTGGTGGATGGCATGCATTGCCTGCGGCAGGGGCATCAGGCGGTAGCGTTCGCGCAGATACGGCGGCAGCGTCTCAAACGGCGCGGCATCCATCAGCTCTAAGCATGCCTTGATATTCGTGCGCACCATCGCGCTGGTAAGACCCGTAGTCTGCGGATAGATCGCCTCGATGGGTGTGTCCGTGTCTTTCAGGAGGGTAGGGGAGTGGATCTCGTGTCCGGTCGGTTTGGCGGTGATCTTGCCGTACATGGTGTATGTCTCCCCGACCTTCATCGCCTGAAAGGTATAGGGGGTGTTGAAAAACCGGATGCTCAGGGGCGTTCCCTCGTCATCCTCCGCCTCCAGTCCGTAGATCTGCACACCGCCGCGCGCATAGATGGGCTTGCGCTTTGCCGTGACGGTCACGCGCACGACCGCATGCGAATCCGGCTCGGTGTCAGCAACGGGCACAGGATCGCGGTAATCCCGGTAATCACGGGGCAGATAATACAGCAGATCATAGGGCGTGAGGATGCCGAGCTTCTGGTACACCGCCAGCCGCTTGGCACCTACGCCCTTTAGATTCTGAATGGATTGAAATAACCTGGTCATGGTGCTGCTCACTCGGCAGCGATCATATAATAGTAAACAGGCTGACCGCCGTTGACAAGCATGATCTCAAGCTTGTCGCCGAACTTGGACTGGAGCTTTTCGATCAGCGCCTCGGCAGTCTCCTCGTCCACGTCCTCGCCGTAGGTCACAGTCAGGAACGAGGTGTCGCTGCTTACGAGCTTTTTGGCGAGCTTATAGGCAGCACGGTTTAGCTCCTTGTCGGTGAACGACAGCTTGCCGTTGTCCAGTGCCAGCACCTCGCCCTTATGGATGGGATGGCCGTCAAGCTCCGAATCCCGTGCCGCAAAGGTGATCTGTCCGGTGGAAACGCGCTCGAACGCACGGGTCATCGCGATACGGTTTCCCTCTGTGTCGAGTGTTTCGTCAAATGCAAGCATGGCACTCATGCCCTGCGGGATCGTCCGGGTCGGAAGTACGCAGACATTTCTGTCCGCCAGTGCGACAGCCTGCTCCGCCGCCATGATGATATTCTTATTGTTCGGCAGCACGAACACGGTTTTTGCCGGGGTCGCATGGATCGCTTTCAGGATATCCTCCGTAGACGGATTCATGGTCTGACCGCCGCGGACAACACAGTCCACACCCAGCTCACGGAACATATTCTCCAGTCCCTTGCCGGCTGCCACTGCGACAAAGCCGACCTGGTTCTCCGGCTCTGCGCGGACATAATCCTCGTCATTCGCAGCATTCTGCGCCTCGCGGACACGACCTGCATGCTGTAGGCGCATATTCTCCACCTTGGGCTTGGGATCGTTGATAAACTGCCCGAATTCCAGTGCTTTCTGGAGTGCAAGTCCGGGATTGTCCGTATGTACATGCACCTTGATGATCTCCTCGTCATCCACGACTACCACGCAGTCGCCGATGGTTTCAAGATAGGCGCGGAGCTTGAACGGATCCTGACAGTCCTTATGCTTTTCCACGATAAATTCCGTGCAATAGGTATAGGTGATCTCCTCCTCGAGATCGACCCTGCCGATGGCAATGCTTTCCGAGGACTTTCTGGTCTGTGCCGTCTCCTCCGGTTCAGCAGGTGCCTGCCCCTGGAGTACCGCCAGCATCGCCTCCCAGATGGTCAGCAGACCCTTGCCGCCGGCATCCACAACGCCTGCTTTTTTCAGGATGGGGAGCATATCGGTCGTTTCGGCAAGTGCCTTGGCGGCTGCCCGGCATGTTTCCTCAAACACGGCAACCGGATCGCGGCTGTCACGTGCGGTGAGCTGTGCCGCCTGCGCACCCAGACGCGCAACGGTGAGGATCGTGCCCTCTGTCGGCTTCATCACAGCCTTATACGCCGCCTGCACGCCGATCTCCAGCGCATTGGCGATGTCCTGACCCTCTGCCTCCTCGAAACCTGCCAGACCCTTGGCAAAGCCGCGGAACAGGAGCGACAGGATCACGCCCGAATTTCCCCTTGCGCCGCGGAGCATCGCACCTGCCGCCTTTTCGGCGACCTCGCCCACCGTGGCAGTATCAGGCAGAACGCTCAGCTCACGGCGGGCCGCGCTCATTGTCATGGACATATTAGTACCGGTATCACCATCGGGAACGGGGTAGACATTCAGCTCGTCGATGGCTTTGCGATTCTTTTCGATCGTAACGGCAGCACTGCACAGTGCATCCCTTAACAGCTTTCCATTCATGGTATCTCTATAACCTCCTGCGTTCCCTTAGGGCTCGACCACTTCGTCAACATACACGCGCACACGATTGACAGGGATCCTCACGGCATCCTCGATCACGAATTCGATCTTATGCATCAGCGCATTGACAACGGCTGGGATATTGACGCCGTACATCACATTGACATGCACGGAAATGTTCAGCTTATTCTCATTTGCTTCGATCTCCACCGGGGAGAAACGCCCCTCAAAAATCTTGTCGGTCAGTCGGATCTCGGCAAACCCGGCAACGCCAAAGCACTGCATCACGGTCTGCTCGGTCAGTTCACGCAAATACGCATCGGAAATGGTGATTCTTCCGATAGAATTATCCATGTATAACATACCTGCCATCCTTTCTTG
>CAZKHW010000237.1:0-4325 GCA_964552525.1 uncultured Ruminococcus sp.
AGACAGTACTTTGAGGAGGGGACAGATCCCATCGGACAGACGGTGAATCTGACGTTCAGCAACGGCATTTCCGCAGATTTCGTGGTGGTCGGCTACAGTAAGCTCCCCTCGTTCTACGACCGTATGTATTCTCCGGGAACAGCGGAGATCGACAAGCAGTCCCCGGTCAGTGTTCCTCTCGACACGATGATGAAGCTGTTCCATACCGAGCCGACCCCGATGTTTTATGCGAGTGTGCGCTACAATACCGACTACGATGTGGATATGCTTGCCGCAGAGCTAAAGGAATTTTTCGAGCAGGAGTATGCCGAAAAGCCCTACATCGCCTTTGAGATCATGAACGAGCAGACACAGCTCGGAATGATCAACACGGTCATCAACGTCATCACCATAGCGATTTCTATTATCGCGGCGATTTCCCTGATCGTCGGCGGTGTCGGCGTTATGAACATCATGCTGGTATCCATCACGGAGCGTACCAAGGAGATCGGTATCCGCAAGGCACTGGGCGCACAGAATTCCGCGATCCGGATGCAGTTCGTGGTCGAGGCGATCCTCATCTGTCTGATCGGCGGAATCATCGGCATCATCCTTGGCATCACGGGCGGCATGTTCATCGGATGGGCTGCCAAGACGCTGGTTACGCAGTTCTATGCGGAATATGCGGAGCTGATCGCCATTACCATCCAGCCGTCCATCGCGGCGATCCTGATCGCTGTATTCTTCTCGATCCTGACCGGCGTGTTCTTCGGTTACTATCCGGCGAACAAGGCGGCAAAAATGAATCCCATTGACGCGCTGCGTTATGATTAATCAAAATCCAAAACCGCTGCTTTTCTTTTCAAAAGCGGCGGTTTTTTGCTGGGGGAATTTTTGCAGGATTCACAAAAAATTCATACATTTCCCGGAAATATATGGTATAATAAAGTGTTAAGGCAACCAGATGGATTGATAGGAAGGGGAGCAGTCTCCCTCACCATACGAGCGAACACATCAGGTCACTCTGACCTGAAAAGGAGGAACTACATGACACGACAAGAAGAAAGAGTCCGCGCGATCCTGAAGCTGCGCCGCATGAAACGCATGATGGTCATTGGATATGGCGTGATCGTTGCCATTGCCGTCATCGGCGTGACGCTCTTTTCCACATGGGAAAACCAGCGCATCTTCTCAAGCAAGATCCGTTCCATGAGCGCGAACCTCAATGTCCAGATGAAACGCAATCTCGACAACTACCTTGCGCGTATGGAGAGGATCGGTACACTTGCGTTCTCCATCGATGAGGCGTATACCTACGATGCGACGGACGAATCCAATGACGAGTACAATGCCATCAAAAACGAAAAGGCGATCTCCGAACAGCTCCTGAGCCTGTGCCTGATGGAAAATTTCGTAGATTACGGCATCGTCTACCGCAACAACCACACGGTCGGCAAGATCTCCAACGGTACAACAGATCTGTTCGGCAATGCGCTGTATGAAGGGCTGGAGGACATGATCTCCCGGGAACGCACCCACGATGGATGGCATACCGGCTACAATGACGATTATGCGCGAATTTACTACGTCAAGCGCATCCATGAGAATGCCGTGCTGGTGCTGTCGTTCTATACCACGGAGCTGGCGGGGCTGTTCGACAATCCCGAAACATTCGAGTATATGACCGTTCGCCTGGCTGACGACAGCAGCAGGGTGGTGTATTCCTCTGATAAGGAGGAGATTCTGGGCGGCGCGCTGCCGACCTACATTATGCGCTACACCACCAGCAGCGTGACCGGTTCTCTGATCGATGCGAACCATCTGGTGTCCATTGATCCGTGCGAGGTCGGCTGGTACATCATCAGCACGATCCCGACCGACATTGTGATGCGTGAGCGCAACCAGTCGCTGATTTATATCTACATCGCCGCCGGTGCGGCAACGCTTCTGGCGGTGCTGGCAGGCTGGCTGTTCTCCAGCAAAGTGTCCGATCCGATCTCCATGATCGCACTGAATCTGAGCGCGGAGGATCTTGAGGACGATGAAGAGGCGCAGTGATGAAAGGAGAGAGGATATGATGCGATACAGACGATTTTTAGCAGCCGCAGCCGCTGCCGCCCTGATGCTTTCCGCGTGCGCATGCGACACCACGCCCATCGTCAGCAGGAGCAATAAACAAATCACACTCGATTTCTCCTGGTGGGGCAATGACAGCAGAAACCGCTACACGCTTGAGGCGATTGACACGTTCTGTGAGCTGCATCCAGAGATCCGGGTCAATTGCAGCTATTCGGAGTGGACGGGTTTTGAGACACGCAACAAGGTACAGATGATCTCGGATACCGAGGCAGACGTGATGCAGATCGATTTCGGCTGGCTGACGACCTATTCCCAGGACGGGCTGGGCTACTATGACATCAACGAGCTGACAGATACATTCCAGATCGGCAATTTTTCGGAGCAGATGCTGGACTACGGCAGGAAGTCCGATCACCTCAACGCCGTCCCGATCGCAATGAATGCCGAGACAGTCTACATCAACAAGACGATCTACGACCAGTACGGTCTGGATGTTCCCGAGACGTGGGATGATCTGTTCAATGCCGCCAAGGTGATGCGGAAGGACGGCATTTATCCGATGTCGGCGGCAGCAAAGCCGATGTGGTTCTGCCTGATCGCCTACACAGAGCAGGCGCAGGACAAGTCCTTTCTGCGCGAGGACGGCTCGCTGAACTTTGATTCCCGGGATTTTGCGGTGATGATCGAGTGTTACCAACGCCTGACGAGCGAGGGCGTCATGCCGCAGGTCGAGCGGTACGAACGTATCAATCTTGACAACAAGGTCTATGCAGGAACGTTCGCGTGGACCTCGGATGCTGCCGGTTACTTTGACAATGTCATCGAGAACGGCAGCGAGATCGTCTGCGCAGACTATACCACGATGGCAGGAAAGCCTGTCGGTACCGGCTGGTACGCCAAGCCGTCAGCGATGTACGCTGTCAGCAAGAACACCGAGCATCCGCGTGAGGCGGCAATGCTGCTCGACTTCCTGCTCAACAGCCCGGAAATGGCGGCATTGCAGGGGATCGAGAAGGGAATTCCGCTGAGCAGCGCGGCGCAGCAGACCATCGAGGAGAAAGGGATGCTTACGGGCATTCAGTACGATGCCTCGCAGAAAATGGAGGACGTTGCCTTCGGACAGCTCCCGGCGGTGCTGGAGGACAGCTCGCTGATCGTCGCATTTTTCGCGACTGCCAATGGCGTGATCTACGAGACGACCTCTCTCAACGAGGCAGCCTCGGCACTGTACGATCAGATTCGCAAGACATACTTTTAGTGCTGGCGAGTTGAAAGTAACAAAATTGATTTCCGTGGGAATTAAAAAAACTACTTGACAAATCCCCGCGGCTGTGTTATGATATTGTATATATGACAAGCGATGATGGGGAGGAGTAACCCCTCTGCGGCAGCCCAGAGAGCGTCCGGTCGGTGGAAGGACGTGTGCGCAGATCGGTGAAGGTAGCCCCGTAGCTCCGGATCGAACGGCGGTTTCGCCCAGTAGTCCCCGGCGGAGTCCCCGTTAGCGGACGGCAGACGGCAGGCATTGTCCCTTTTGGGGGTGTCGGTACGTTTCTGCGCAGAGTGCGGACGTTTGTCCGAATTCAGGTGGTAACACGGACGTTTGTTCGCCCTGAAGCAATACGCTTCGGGGCGTTTTGTATTGCCCCGGAAAAAGGAGAATGTAATATGCAAAAGGAACTCGCAAAAACCTATGCCCCCGAGCAGTTCGAGGACAGGATCTACAAGATGTGGATGGATCGCAAGGCGTTCCATGCCGAGGTGGATTCCAAGAAAAAGCCCTACACCATCGTCATTCCGCCGCCCAACATCACCGGGCAGCTCCACATGGGACACGCTCTGGACGAGACGCTCCAGGACATCCTCATCCGCTGGAAACGCATGAGCGGCTATTCCGCCCTGTGGCTGCCTGGCACGGATCACGCTGCCATCGCCACCGAGGCGAAGATCGTTGCGGCAATGCGCGAGGAGGGCGTGACCAAGGAGGATCTCGGCCGCGAGGGATTCATGGAACGTGCATGGGCATGGAAGGAGAAGTTCGGCGGCAGGATCGTCGAGCAGCTCAAAAAACTGGGCTCGTCCTGCGACTGGGACAGAGAGCGTTTCACAATGGACGAGGGCTGCTCCAAGGCGGTCAAGGAGGTTTTCGTCAAGTACTACGAAAAAGGGCTGATCTACCGCGGCGAGCGTATCATCAACTGGTGTCCCAGATGCCTGACCACCCTCTCCGATGCCGAGGTCAATTACGAGGATCAGGCAGGTCATTT
>CAZKHW010000238.1:0-4315 GCA_964552525.1 uncultured Ruminococcus sp.
GTGTCATAAATTCGTTTTTCAGTTTCATTTTGATTCCTCCGTATTCATGCCATTGTATGCCGTTGTGACAGCATCAGGATTCATATTGCATTCCAGTTTATATAATTTCAGATGTTTGCATATTTTATCAAGCAGTGTAAAAACAGACTGCATTTTTTCTGCATTCATCGGACGATGGGTCTGCTGTAACAGCATTGGATATGCTTCTGATTTAGTGATTGGACATATTTTATTTTCAACTCCACGATTCAATATACAGATCGCTTTCAGCGGAACAGAAATATTACTGCTCAGATGATGCTTGCCGTCCCATGGAGTTCCATGCACCAGAACTCCATGTTCAGTCATTTGAAGAAGAGGCTTGTCATCATTGACCATAACTGCACGTTCACCGAAATATTCTCTCCATAGCCTTGTGTGTGTGGATTTCCCCATACCGCTTTTCGCAGTAAACAAATAGCCTGCTCCGTCTACTGCTATCACTGAGCCGTGAAACAGCAAAATTCCTTTATTAATGAGATATTCACATAAGTGACGATAGACCGATAGTGTTTCAAGATAGGAATCCAGATAATGATGAATTGGATTTCCTTCTTTCACATCAGTCTGCTCGGAACGTTTACGCTCATATTCAATATCCGCCATTTCAATTTTAACAGTAAATTCAATTGGTTCTTCGCTGAGATAGTCTTTACAAAGCTCATGCACCTCATCATGCAGGGAGTCAATTGCAAAAACCGTACCGGCAATCTTATATGCTTTTATCTTCATTCTAACTCCTAATTCACCGGTACAAAAGGCAGTTCAATTACCGACTTTGTTGTAACATCTTCGTATTCTGTTGATTCATCAGTTGTTACAGTTGAATTTTGTTCATAATTATCATACTTGATTATCGGCATATCACTCTGCAAAGCATCATCAGACAGTTCTTCTCTGATAATCGAAGTATCTGACTTTGTAGTTGTTTCAGAGGCAGTAATATCCGTAATGCTTTCATAATATTCTGTTTCTGAAACTTCCTGCTTGGTTTCAAGAGGAATTTCCAAACCGCTCTCAGATACATTTCCCGAAATCTCCATATCTGCAATACTTTCTGTTTTATTCTCAGAATTTTCTTTACAACCGACTAAAACAAGAATTGCTAACAGCATGGAAAATATAATCAACATTTTTCGTCTTTTCATTGTTTCTCCTATTATGGAAGTGCAGACACTGCGTTTTAAACAGTGTCTGCAAATTGGTTACTTGGATTTAGAAAATTTCAGTTTCGTTATTGTCATAGCTAATAGAACTTGTTGTGATAATATCCTCACACTCAAATTCTATTACTTCAATTTCGGGTGCTGTGTAAGCTTCTTTCATCTGAATTACCTCCTTTATTACTGCTGATATGCGTTTGCTGCCTGATTATACAGGAACAACGCTCTTACAACATTTTTCAAACTGTCACTTGCCTTGTCACTGCTGAGTACAGCATATGCGTAACTCATAGGACTGTATGAAACACTATATCCGCCTATTGATGTCTTACAAGCATCATTAAGCTTGTCCGCTGAAATATCAGTAATATCAATGTAATAATAGTTACCCTTGTGTCCGCTGAATTTATAGCTGCTTACATCTGTATCATTTTCAACCTCAAAATAATGTCTCAGCGTTGTATTTGATTCAAGAATCAGGCTTGAACCATAATACTTTACTCCATTTGGAAGAGTTCCATTGGATTTTATTGCAAAATCTGAAAGAGTATTTGCTGTGACTTTCTTCATTTCCTCTGTTGCCACAGCATCTACATCATCATCGAAATATGCCAAAGCATAATTACCGTAGTCAACCATTGCTTCAACAAGTTCTATAGCTTTTGTATCAAATTCAGATGAATGTTCTTCAATATAGTTAGTATATTCTTCAACAGAATAGTTGAATTTTATACTTGCCGATTCACCGTTTCCGCGAATAATCTGAGCCGTGATCGTATCAGACATTTCCTTTGCGGCAACTTCACAGGAGAACACATAATATGTCTTGCCGTTGTCATTTTTCTTTTCTGCATTCTTTACCATGACTTGTGGTTTATCGCCATTTGGAAGAATAAACTGCATATAAGCATCTTTATCATTGATAACTGAATCATCGAGTTCCATATGGAAGTTTACACCGATGTTTCCGGTGAGACTTAATGTTACACCGCTGAATTTTACAGGAGCGGTATTGAGTTCAATGTCTGTCATATCATAAAGAGAGTTCATACCGTTTACAAAACGCTGATAAGCAACAAGTGCATATGATGCCTGATCTGTAGCCATTGCATTCCCTGTTCCGTCCATTGTATGCCGGAATGCAAAATCAGTTGAATCCTTGTCATAGAATTCAAGCAGAGCATCAACTGCCGAATGACCGTTCTTAACAAATCTCTCATCGGTGGCAGGGTCAATTCCGAGGGTTGTACAAGCTGTTATAACCTGTGCTATACTTTCAGAATTGATACTGCCCCATGAAGCATATCCGCCGTTATCTTTCTGAATTGATGAAAGTGTGCTTATACCTCTTTCAACAGCTGCTGCAACTTTTTCATCATCAGTATAGTTTGCCAGTGCCTGTAAAGTCATTGCAGTTATATCAGGGTCGGCAGAAGTTCCAGACAATGCCCAGCCACCGCCTTCGATTTCTTTAGCGAGAATATAATCAATATACTGCTGTCTTATAGTTGGGTCAGATGTCTGATAATTCTGTGTATCCAGTGCAATAAGTGCAAATATAGGACCGTTTATACCCTGCCATACGGTATTATCAAACTCCTCAAGCGGAGCAATTATATCCCAGTCTCCTACACTGTGCGCATCTTTTCCGATTGCTGAAAGAGCCATAATAAGACGTGAATTCTCTGTATACTTTCTTGAATGCAGCGCACCATTTTTATTTACAGAAGCAGCTGTTTTATTTACCGTTTCAACTATTCTGTCATAGTATCCTTTGAAATAATCGCTATCCTTATTGAAATAATTACCTCTTGCAAGAGCGAGAACTGTCCATTCACCACAGGTCGTGCCGAATACAGGCTCTGAAACCTTCTGGGAAAGCTTGTTGAACGTATCATTGAGAACTTCATTAACAGTGGCTGATTCAAGTAAAGTAAGTGCAGTGTCAACCTCTTTCTGCGTAGCTGTAAGATTTTCCATTACAGAAAGTGTTTGTTTTTTCAGTTTTGTATTGCTATCAAAAATACCGTTTGCTGAAAGTTCCGCATATTTCTTATAAAGCAAATCTTTATTTACATGGTCATAATAAGGAGCTCCTGCGAAACCTTGAAGTCCTAAATCTGCGCCGTAGTCGTTTAATGTAAACTGCCAGCGAACTACATAATCATTGCCATAATCGTTGTAGCCGTCATAATCCTGATTCAAAGTCCAGCTGCTTGCACCAACAGGAATCAAAAGGTCATTGACAGTAATCATCCAGCCTGACATCTGATTATAATCAAACTCGCCCAGATAATCATCATCATTTCCCCAATCCTTAAAATCCTCCTGCGACATACCGCTTTTTTCAAGAATTATCTTTGGAATATTAACATAGCCCTTGTCAATATTTTTTACTGACGAAAGATAAAAGCTACTGCCTACAACTGCACTGCTGTCTCCCAAACTTCCTGTATTTTCATATTCAATCCCATTGTCAATGAAAAACGCAAGAGTTGCCATACCCGCATTAAGATTGCTTTCATCAAACGGACCGTAGCCCTCTGTTGCAACAAGATTATTAATTTCAGAAAGAGTGTAGGTTTCGGGTTCAAAATACATTCCCTGCCCGAGTGTAAGTCCCTCCATTGAGACTGTCACTGTGATTTCCTCGCTTGCCGCTGATACACTGAACGGCATATTCAGGACTGTGTATCCTGCCGCCAAAGTTACAGCAAGCAATGTACTGAGTAATTTTTTACGTAAGTTAATCATTTTTTCCTGCCTTTCGTTTTTTTCTGTTTTCGGTAACTGTTCTTAATCCGGCACTTTCCAAAGCCCTGTGCCATGGCCCAAGAAATGCCTTTATTCTTGAACAGGTTGCACCGTCATAATCTGTTTTTTTAGGTAATCTGCCCAACTCCTCATATTTAATCTGAAGCTGTCTTATTGCCCATTGTCTTTTTTCTTCAGAAGTCATTTTATCACCTCCTAATAAAAAACTCTCCCTGTTATATTCAGGGAGAGTACAGACGATTATCTCAAGCACAACAAATAAAGCCATGAACGGCACATACTAAAAAAAGAGTACACCAATTCAAAGCCTATGATGGCATTTGATAAATCGGCTGCAC
>CAZKHW010000239.1:0-4266 GCA_964552525.1 uncultured Ruminococcus sp.
CACCGCCCTGCCGGGGGTGGTTTAGGAGGGGCGAGCAGCCCCTCCTGAGTCGGCGACAGCCGACTGCTTTGTACGATACTCATTTATAGTATTGTTGTTATTTGTGAGCCCTTGCCGTAATTTTGCGTGTGACCTTCCCGATGATGTTCAGCACCATCCGGACTGCCGAGAAATTGAACATTACCATAAACACCAGCAGCAGGATCTGCACTGGGAGCATCCATGCCGGCTGCCGGATGGCAAGCACGCTCATAGCGAACAGCACCGCCACATTCAGGAAAAATCTGCCGTGCGAAACCTTAAAATAGATGAGCTTTCGGGTATCCGCGATGCGCACCAGATAGCAGACGAAATAGCTTGCAAATGTCGCAATGACTGCCCCATGAATGCCGAACCAATAGATCAGAATGAGGTTCAGAATAATATTTGTGCCTGCCGCGATGAGGGCTGTCCACATGCTGTGGCTGGTTTTCTGCGTTGCCACATAGACGCTGCTGAGGAACTGGTTAAAGCTCATCATTACCACGGCAATGATGAGGACAGGCGTGTACAGGTAGCAGTTCTCATATTCCGGAAAGCTGCTGTAGTCGATGATGAACGCCGACAGAGGCTTGACCAGAAAGATCATTGCCGCTGCCCCCAGAAACATAAATGCCTGATATGCCGTGAAAATGCGGTAATAGAACATGCTCTTGTCCTTGGAGTTGTTCTCGGTGATGGCGGACATGTTCCACGCCTGAAAGAAAATGGTGGAAACCATTGAGATCAGATTTGGCACCTTGGAGGCGTAGTCGTAGATGCCCGAGGCGGCATCCCCGACATCCGGACTGACGGCAAATCCCTCCATGTAGCGCACAAAAAGGCGATCCGAAAATCCTGTAATGATCCACAGCACCGCCGTGGGGATCATCGGGATGGAGAAGCGGAGCATGACGCGGATGATCTCGGGGTTGCAGCAGTTCCTGAAATCGAGAAAATTCCTAAGCCCGGCGGTGATCCAGAGGAACAGACCGGACAGCGTATCGGACAGGATGGAGGCAAGCATAAAGCCCTGCACGCCCATCTGGAGCTTGGAGATGAACAAGACATTAAAAAAGAACAGCGTTCCGGTCGCGAGGATGCCGTCAAGGGCAAAGAGCCGCGTCATATCGCGTGAGCGCACGAACTGCGAGCTGAGCTGCCGGAAGGACGAGGCAATGATGAATGCCATCAGATAGGCGATATACCCGTCCGTGTACGGCAGGATCCCCAGTATCGGCGAACACAGGAGCAGTAGGAGCAAGCCGGCGATCTCCACAAAGCAGGCGGAGGTGAACACCTCACGCTTATCATATTCCCGGTCAAGTCCGTAGCGGATGACCGCCTCGGCGATGGAGAATGTCACAATAGGGATGATGAAATTGGCGGTCTGCTCCAGCAGGGATTTGGTGGAGGTGTCGCCGGGGTTGATATTGGCGGAATACAGGCGCGTGAGCAGCAGCAGCAGGATCTTTGAGCCAAAGCTGCCGATGGCAAAAACGACGGTATTCTGTGCAAGCTTCTGGTATTTGTTCAAGCGTGTCCCATCCTTTCATGGGGGAAATTTCTTATTCTATTCCTATTATACCAGAAATCAGAGAAAAAGGGAATACCTTTCCCAAAATTTTCATGGAAATCCATTTTGCCCACCCTGCAAACTGCTTTCATAAAAAACGCCTGCATCTATGCGCCTTTCTTGTGTAAATGTGAAAAAACTCCCGTATTCCCCCTGTAACATATTGACAAGCCATTTGGCAGTTGCTATAATAGTATTAGCTCCGGAATTTGTCCGGAGATCGTTTCGCATCATCACAGGAGGGAATTGTTATGGAACAGAAATCTAAACTTGCAGCCGGTCTGCTGGGAATTTTTCTCGGCTCTCTGGGCATTCATCGTTTCTATCTCGGCTACACCAAGATGGGCATTATTCAGATCATTGTAACGCTTCTGACATGCGGTGTCGGCGGACTTTGGGGCGAGATCGAGGGCATCCTCATCCTCTGCGGCACCGCCATCACTACAGACGCCAACGGTAATCCGCTGGCTGACTAGCGCGGGGCGCGGTGACCGCGCTTGCGAGTTGGCGGTAAGGGGATAATAGAATTCTATCGTCCGCAATGCCCTTTGCCTGACGGCAAGAGGGCAAAGGCGCGGAGTCCGCGCGGACGAGTTAGCAAGGACGACAGATCGAGTTCTAGTGTCCGCAATGCCCTTTGCCTGACGGCAAGAGGGCAAAGCTGGGTATGATAAAAGCGGCGGTGCGATGCATCGCCGTTTTTCATTTTGGATAGCGGTTTCCAAAGGCGACAGCCTTGGGCGGCGGCGGCGCGCAGCGCCGCCTCTACACCCCCTCCCCTCTGGGGAGGGGGCAGGGGGTGGGGTGTCCCCCTCCTGCATGAAACTCACAATCCATTGATTTGCATGCACCGAAAAATTCCCCTTGCATCCTGCGGAAAACTATGGTATAATATAAAGGATACAACTCCTCCGGAATCCATTTCCCGGCAGGAGCTGCACAACGATCCAGAAGGAGGCGCAAGGTCATGAAAGACGGACTCATCAAGATCGCATGCGCGACCCCGGCACTTCGGGTGGCAGACTGCGATTACAATACCGATCAGATCATCGAACTGGTCAGACAGGCGCACGCCAGGGGCGTTAAGATCGTATGCTTCCCCGAGCTTTGCATCACAGGATACACCTGCGGCGATCTGTTTTTGCAAAAGGCACTCCTGCGTTCCGCTGAGGAAAACCTCCTCCGCCTGACCGAGGAGACAAGCGGTCTGGAGATCATCTCCATCGTGGGACTGCCGTTCGTGCAGTACGGACACACCTACAACTGTGCCGCTGTTGTCTACAAGGGCGATATCCTCGGCGTCGTTCCCAAGGTGCATCTGCCCAACTACAGCGAATTCTACGAGGCACGGCACTTCGCTCCCGGCATCCCGACCAGCTACGAGCTGAAGGTCGGCAGGCACACGGTCTCCTTTGGCACGAACCAGGTGTTCAGCTGCACGGAAAAAGCGGAGCTGACCTTTGGCGTGGAGATCTGCGAGGATCTGTGGGTAAACGAATCCCCCTCGATCAAGCTGGCGCAGAACGGTGCATCCATGATCTTCAATCTCTCCTGCTCCGATGAGATCATCGGCAAGGCGGACTACCGGAACATGCTGGTCAAGGCGAAATCCGGCTCGCTCCTTTGCGCCTACGCCTATGCGGATGCAGGCATCGGCGAATCCACGCAGGATATGGTGTTCGCCGGACACAACCTCATCTGCGAGAACGGCTCGGTGCTTGCCGAATCAAAGCTGTTCTCGGGCGGTCTGACCATTGCCGATGTTGATATCAGCCGCCTGTGCCATGAACGCCGGCGCACCACCACCTGGCAGAGTGTCTCGCAGGACAAGGGCGAGGAGTATTGGATCAACCAGTTTTCAATGGAACTGACCGATACCGCCCTTGACCGTTACATCCCCCCCCACCCCTTCGTTCCCTCGGACAAGGCGGTGCTGGATTCCCGGTGCGAGGAGATCCTCGCCATTCAGTCGGTGGGACTTGCCACGCGTTTGCGGCATATCGGGTGTCAGACGGCAGTTGTGGGACTTTCCGGCGGTCTGGATTCCACTCTTGCGCTCATCGTCATGCGCCACGCCTTTGACCGGCTGGGACTCGATCCCAAGGGCATGATCGCTGTCACGATGCCGTGCTTTGGCACGACCGACCGCACCTACAATAATGCCCTCAAACTCGCGGATGCCTACGGCGCGACCCTGCGCGAGATCCGCATCGAGGCAAGCGTCCGTCAGCATTTTCAGGATATCGGACATGACGAGAGTGTCCACGATGTCACCTACGAAAACGGACAGGCACGGGAGCGCACCCAGATCCTCATGGACATTGCCAACCAGTGCGGCGGCATTGTCATCGGCACAGGCGATCTGTCCGAGCTGGCGCTGGGCTGGGCGACCTACAACGGCGACCACATGAGCATGTACGGCGTGAATGTCTCGATCCCCAAGACCCTTGTGCGGTATCTCGTGGCATACGAAGCGGCACACAAGAAGGGCGAGCTGCACGATGTGCTCCTCGATATCCTCGAAACCCCCGTCAGCCCCGAGCTGCTGCCGCCTGACAAGGACGGTCAGATCGCGCAAAAGACCGAGGATCTGGTCGGGCCTTATGAGCTGCACGATTTCTACCTGTACTATCACGTCCGTCTGGGCTTTACACCGGGCAAGATCTTCCGGT
>CAZKHW010000240.1:0-4264 GCA_964552525.1 uncultured Ruminococcus sp.
CAGGCGATCAGTACGCTTTGGCTGCGGTATTCTTTTCCGTCAGCAAGAACTCCGGGACACCTGCCTCGGAAACGAGCTTTACGGAAATACGGGCATCGCGGTTGGCATTTTTCAGGTCATAAATGAGCTGTGCCAGATCCTCAATGGAATAGATGTCATGGTGCGGCGGCGGTGAGATCAGCCCCACGCCTGCGGTGGAGTGACGGGTCTTGGCGATCCACGGGTAGACCTTCTCGGACGGAAGATGACCGCCCTCACCAGGCTTTGCGCCCTGCGCCATTTTGATCTGGATCTCCTTGGCAGAGACCAGATATTCCGATGTTACGCCAAATCTGCCGGATGCCACCTGCTTGATGGCAGAGCCGCGGTCAGAGTGCAGACGCTCGGGAGCTTCGCCGCCCTCACCGGAATTGGACTTGCCGCCGATGCGGTTCATGGCGATGGCAAGGCACTCATGCGCCTCCTGCGAGATCGAGCCGTAGGACATCGCACCTGTCTTGAAACGCTTGCAGATGCTCTCAATGCTCTCCACCTCGTCAAGGGGAATGCCGCCGTCCTCGGGGAAGTTGAAATCCAGCAGACTGCGCAACGTCAGGGTCTTATCCTCGTCATGCACGGCTGCGGAATACTGCTGATACAGGGTATAATCGCCGGTGCGTGCCGCCTCCTGCAGCAGGTGGATGGTCTCCGGGGTATACAGATGCTCGGTTCTGCCGCTGCGGAGCTGGTGCAGACCGCGGCTGGCAATGCCGGGATCGACCGAAAGTCCCAGCGGATCGAATGCGGCACGGTGCAGGCGTTCCGTCCGGCTGCTGATCTCCGGCAGACCGATGCCGCCGATGCGGCTCACCGTTCCGCGGAAGTAGCGGTGGATGACTTCGCGGTTGATGCCCACAGCCTCGAACAGCTTCGAGCCTTGGTAGGACTGGATGGTCGAAATGCCCATCTTGGAAGCGATCTTCACGATGCCGTGCAAAACGGCACTGTTGTAGTCATTTTCTGCGGCATAGAAATCCTTCGAGAGCTGTCCGGTCTTGATGAGATCACGGATGGTCTCCTGTGCCAGATAGGGATTGACCGCACACGCACCATAGCCCAGAAGCGCGGCAAAATGATGCACCTCGCGCGGCTCGGCACTCTCCAGGATCAGCGCAACGGCGGTACGCTTCTTGGTTGTGATCAGATGCTGCTGCAATGCCGATACTGCCAGCAGTGACGGGATCGCGCAGTGGAATTCATCCACACCGCGGTCAGAGAGGATGAGGATATTCGCGCCGTCACGGTACGCCTTATCCGCCTCGATGAACAGGCGGTCGATCGCATGCTCAAGGGTACTGCCGATATAGAAGGTCAGCGGAATGACGGCGGTTTTCAGACCGTTCACCTTCATGCTCTTGATCTTGAGCATGTCGGTCTCGGTCAGGATGGGATTCTCGATCTTCAGCACATGGCAGTTTTCCGGACGCTCCTCCAGCAGGTTGCCATCCTCGCCAAGGTACATGCAGGTATCCGTCACGATCTCCTCACGGATGGCATCAAAGGGCGGATTCGTCACCTGTGCAAAGAGCTGGCGGAAATAATTGAACAGCGGCGGCTGCTCATTGTCCAGCGGCGGCAGGGAAATATCGCTGCCCATTGAGGCGATCGGCTCTGCGCCGCGCTCTGCCATCGGCAGGATGCTGCGCTGGATATCCTCGTAGGAATAGCCGAATGCCTTTTGCAGACGTGCCAGCTCCTCATGGGAGTAAGTCTCCACGTTCTGGTTCGGGATATGCAGACCGTGCAGCGTGACGAGCTGGGCATCGAGCCATTCGCCGTAGGGCTGCTCTGCCGCATAGGTGTGCTTGATCTCATCGTCATCAATGATGCGTCCCTGTCTGGTATCGGCAAGGAGCATCTTGCCCGGACGCAGGCGATCCTTGCGGACGATCATCTCGGGCGGCACGTCGATGCAGCCCGTCTCGGAGGAAAGGATCAGGAAACCGTCAGAGGTGATGCAGTAGCGCGAGGGGCGCAGACCATTGCGGTCAAGCACAGCGCCCATGACCTCACCATCGGAAAAGATAATGGAGGCAGGGCCGTCCCACGGCTCCATCATGGTGGCATAATACTGGTAGAAATCGTGCTTATCCTGTGTCAGCGCACGGGGATCTCTCCACGGCTCCGGGATCATGACCATGACTGCCTTGGGCAGCGGCATGCCGGACATGACGAAAAATTCCAGCGCATTGTCAAGCCGCGCCGAATCCGAACCGTCCGGATTGAGTGCCGGCAGGATGCGGTACATGTCGTCCTTTAGGACTTCACAGGACATGGTTTCCTCACGTGCGAGCATCTTGTCGGCATTGCCGGTGATGGTGTTGATCTCGCCGTTGTGGACGATAAAGCGGTTCGGGTGCGCCTTTTGCCAGCTCGGGGTGGTGTTGGTGGAAAAACGGGAATGCACCATCGCAATGGCGGACACGAAACGCTCATCCTGCAAGTCCAGATAGAATCTGCGCAGCTCGTGCACCAGGAACATACCTTTGTAAACAATGGTACGGCTGGAGAGGGATACCACATAGGTCAGCTCGTTGGACTGCTCAAATTCCCGGCGTGCCACATAGAGCCTGCGGTCGAATGCCAGACCCTTGGGGCAGTCTGCCGGACGCTT
Source organism: uncultured Ruminococcus sp. (assembly GCA_964552525.1). Taxonomy (GTDB): domain Bacteria; phylum Bacillota; class Clostridia; order Oscillospirales; family Ruminococcaceae; genus UBA3855. The sequence continues at coordinate 2,654 of CAZKHW010000240.1, forward strand.
GACAAATCCCTGTACGATGTGCGGCATGCTGTCGAGGGCACGTGTGCCGAGGATCTCCGGTACGGAGGGAACTTCACGCCAACCGAGCAGCTCCATGCCGTTCTTGCCGACAACGATCTCGAACAGCTTCTTCGCCTGGGCGCACTTCAGCTCGTTCTGGGGGAAAAAGAACATACCGACGCCGAAATCGCCGTCCTCACCCAGCGTAAAGCCCAGCGTTTCCGCCTCTGCCCGGAAGAAATCTCCCGGGATCTGCGACAAGATGCCGACACCGTCACCGGTCTTGCCCTCTGCATCCTTGCCGGCGCGGTGCTCCAGCTTTTCCACAATGGAGAGCGCGTCCTCGATCACGCGACGAGAACGCTTGCCGTGGATATTGACAACAGCACCAATACCGCAGTTCTCATGCTCAAATGCAGGACTGTACAGTCCCTGCGCGTCATATGGGGTTTCTTTTCTGAAATCATCAGTCATACGATTCACCTTCCCGAAAAAAAGATAAAGGCATTGCACGGACAATCTTTTGTCCGCTGCGAACGCCCTTGTTCTATCTATAGTTATATCATAGCATCTGGATGGACAGTTGTCAAGGGAGCACGGACAGATTTGTGAAAAAGGGCATTTCTCTTTTCTATCCGACAAAAATTCTATCAGGAATTCACAAATCTCTTAAAAACCTCTTGACAAATCGACGCTTTGAGAGTATACTTGCATTAGACACAGCAAGGGAGCTGTAGACGATCAGGTCTACAGCCCCCTTTTTGCATTTAAGGAGGTATATTATGGAAAAGGTTACAGATTTCTTCGGCACAATGGTGTTTGACGACAGAGTGATGAAAGCGCGTCTTTCGGAAAAGGTCTACAAGACCCTCAAGCGCACCATCGACAGAGGCACTCGTCTGGACGGCTCTGTGGCAGATGCCGTTGCCGCTGCCATGAAAGACTGGGCAATTGAAAAGGGTGCGACCCATTACACGCACTGGTTCCAGCCGCTGACGGGTCTGACAGCAGAGAAGCACGACAGCTTCATCAGCCCTGCTCCTGACGGCAGAGTCATCATGGAGTTTTCCGGCAAGGAGCTGGTCAAGGGTGAGCCGGACGCATCGTCCTTCCCCTCCGGCGGTCTGCGTGCGACCTTCGAGGCAAGAGGCTACACGGCATGGGATCCGACCTCGTATGCCTTCATCAAGGACGGTACGCTCTACATTCCGACCGCATTCTGCTCCTACACGGGCGAGGCACTTGACAAGAAAGTGCCGCTGCTGCGTTCGATGGAGGCGCTCAACCGCCAGGCTCTGCGCATTCTTAAGCTGTTCGGCAACGACAAGGTACGCAGCGTCAGAACCTCTGTTGGTCCGGAGCAGGAGTATTTCCTGGTTGACCGGGAGCTGTGGAAGCAGAGAAAGGATCTGATCATGACCGGTCGCACCCTGTTCGGCGCAATGCCGCCCAAGGGACAGGAGATGGAGGACCACTATTTCGGCTCGATCAAGCCGCGCGTTGCGGAGTACATGGCTGACCTTGACCGTGAGCTGTGGAAGCTGGGCATCTATGCCAAGACCAAGCACAACGAGGTCGCACCGGCACAGCACGAGCTGGCACCGATCTACG
>CAZKHW010000241.1:0-4240 GCA_964552525.1 uncultured Ruminococcus sp.
AGCCTCTTGGTGTATCGATCGGTACAGGAGAGGAAGTAACGATTTATGTCGGAAGTGACAAAAAGAAAACCGGTGACGGCACAGATTTACGTCTGATCGTGACACAGTATCATTCCGAATCCGGCAATGTCGTTTTAGATGGTGCGAACCTTAAAGTCGGCGCAAACACGTTCAAATTGTCTAAGGGATCAAGTGTTGGTGTAGAAACCGGCGGTGCTCTGTATATTCAGTATCAGGGAGCAGCCAATGCAAGCGAAAGATACTCCGTCCGTGTCACCGGCGGTTCAGAAGTTCCGTTCCTTGACCTGTATAAAGTAACGGATGAAACCGAGCGCACGGAAAGAACCATTGAATATATCAACAAGCTGGATGAATATGTTCCCAAAATGGAAACACTCCACAATGAAACGCACAAGGGTTCTGGCAACAAGTATATTGATTATGATTATGACAGCCAAAACTGTATTTTAGGTGCTTCGGATATTGTGCTGGATACCATGATGCTGTCTCTTCCGGCACAGCAGATTCTGACAGGGGCAGGAAAAGGCACTGCTGAAGAGCGTGCGGAAACTATCCTGAACTCCATGGCGGCAATGGAAGATATGATGTATCTCTTCTACCAGCATAAGGGTCTGAACACATCTGCACCGGCTGAACTGCATCAGATTCCGAAGGGACATCTGAATATCCGCTATCAGCGTATGTTCTCCGGCGCATTCATGTATGCATCCGGTAATCATATCGGAATCGAATGGAGCGAAACAAAGGGCATGATGAACGCTGTACCTGTCGTATCAGATGAGGACGGCAAATATGTCAGCGGACGTTATTTCGGCTGGGGCATTGCTCATGAGATCGGTCATTGCATCAACCAGGGGGATTATGCCGTAGCAGAGATCACGAATAACTATTTTGCACAGCTCGCGCAGGCAAAGGATACCAACGCAGGAATGCGTTTCCAGTACAATAATATCTACAGCAAGGTAACCTCCGGCACAAAGGGAAATAGTTCCAATGTTGCAACACAGCTTGGTATGTACTGGCAGCTCCATCTTGCCTATGACAAGGGTCTGAATTACAAGACGTATTCCGATTATGAAGAACAGCTGAACAGCCTGTTCTATGCAAGAGTTGATACCTATTCCAGAAATGCCAATGCTGCCCCTGCCCCTGGTGATGTAAAGCTTTCGCTCGATGGCAATTCCGATCAGAAGCTGATGCGCCTTGCGTGTGCAGCAGCAGAGAAAAATGTTCTTGAATTCTTTGAACGCTGGGGCAAAACACCCGATGAGACAACAATTGCCTATGCAGAACAGTTTGAAAAGGAGACCCGTGCGATCTTCTATGCAAACGATGATTCACGCATGTATGCGCTCAATGGCGACGGCGGCGTTTTAGGAACTGACAGCGCGGTTTCCGCAGTAAAGGACGTTGCCGTAACGATCGGCAAATCCGCAAATCAGGTTGAACTCAAATTCACTTCTACTGCGATTCCTGAGGAGGATATCCTTGGCTACGAGGTCATCCGCTGCACAATTTCGGGCGGAAAGGTTGAGGAAGTTCCGGTTGGATTTGCAACCGGCGCTGAGTTTACAGATACCGTTACAACACTGAACAACCGTACCGTATTCTATAAGGTGACACTGATCGACCAGTATCTCAACCGTTCGGCAGTCTTTACGACAGAAATGGTCAAGATCGAGCATGATGGCAGTATGGATAAAACCAGCTGGAGCATCAGCACATCCGGTCTTACCGCAGAGACAGTTGCTCATGATGCGACAGACGAAATGCCCTGTGAACAGACTCACGATGATCCCGCCGCACTGGCGATCGACCATGATCTGACCACAGCGTATACGCCGCAGGTAGACAGCGATCAGGCTGAAATTGTGATTGACTTCCATCAGACGCTTGTCGCTACAGGAATGAAGTACACTGCCGGCGATGGCGCAGCATTAGGAAACTATGAGATCTACGTACTGACCAATGACGAATGGCTTCTTACAGCCGAAGGCACTTTCAAGGGCAGTGAGACTGTTTACTTCGCAAATGATGACAGCAAGTACATCAGCACCTATGCTGCAACCGCAGTAAAGCTCGTTCTGCTGGATCAGAAGGACAGCACTGTTTCCATTGCTGAGCTGGACGTTCTTGGCGTAACCGGTGATAATGTTGACTTCCGCAGAACGGATACAGAAACAACGGCAGTGATCGGTGTATTGAGCGCAGATTACAAATACGGCGAGAATTCCGGAGATGTCATTCCCAAGGACTCCCTGATCTTCACAGGCTCGTACAAGGGAAATCCGGCTTACAATGTGGTTCTCCTGTATGATGTGAACGGCAATATCGTGGGCGGTCTTGATGAAGAAAACAATATTGCAGCGCAGCAGATCATTCTGGCAGATGTACCGGACAACAGCAATATTGCAAATGTATCCAATGGTACCTGGATCTACTGGATCGAACCCGAGCAGATGAAAAACATGGAAATGCCCGAACAGGTACGTGTTGAGCTGTACAGGGTCAATAACGCCCTTACGAATGAGGGACAGCGATTGGTCAGCGATTCGCTGCTTGAGACCGTTCCTGCTAAGGAGAAACTTCCGACCATTACATTGAATGGTAATACAAAATAACTGAAAGGGAGTAAGCTATGTTAAAAAAGTGTTTAATTGGCGCATTTGCTGTTTTGGCATTCACTGTGATTGGTCCTGTAAACGCAATGGCTGCTGAAACAAATGACAATGTTGCTATTGATGATGCGGGCAGAATCACATTACAGTCTGACCATGCGGCAACCGATGGAATTACTGCTCTCCAATTGCGTCTTAACGTTGAGACTAAGGTTGAGGCGGATATATCGTTTACATTTGATCCTGAAATCAATATCAAGGTTTCAGAATACCGTTATCATCCGGAGTCACATCAGATGAATATCTATCTGTCTGATTCGCAGCCGCTTTTTGATGGCACTGATTTGCTGAATATCGGGGCAGTATCCGCAAAGGATACTGCCGGCAATGCGGTTTCTGTTACCATTCATGAAGTGGAAGATTCGCTGCAATACGTTTATAACAATGCACTGATCAGTGTCGAAGCCGAATTCGCTATTGAGACTCCGGCTGAAACCACAACAACCACAACCACTTCAACTACTACCACAACCACGATAACGACAACTGCTACGAGCAGCACGGCATCTACCGTGACGACTTCCACAACAATCGCAACTACTACCGCAACAGATCCCATCACAACGCCGGTCATTACTACAGCGGCTTCCACAACAACGACAACAGCAAGCCCGCAGCACATTGCCTCTGATGAAAAGCTTTGCGACTGGTCAAGAAAGAACTACAATGATAAAAACGGCATCATGCCTGATGCCGCTAACATTACGGAAACCCCAGATGGCAAGTACCAGATCACTTTAACTGACAGTTCAGAAAACGTTCTGGATGTTTATGTGATTGATCCGGAAACCGGTATCGGTACAGATGCAGAGGGCAATGAAGTGAATCTGCCGCAAACCGGCAACAATTCACTGAAAAATGTGCTGATCGCTGTCGGGGCGTGTATGATGACAGCATTTGGTTTCTATGCTTTGCACTATTCCGGCATCATTCGCCGTAAGAAAAATGAGCAGTAAGCGGTTTATGACTGATACCCCAAGCAAGCGAACTAAAAAACAATGGGCTCTGTTTATAACAGGGCTCATTGCACTGATCATTGGCACAAGTATTTTGGGATTTTACGGTATCAGAAAAATTCATCGGGAAATAAAAAAGCAAAAATTGCTCAGAGAAAATGTTGTCGTTGCAATCAATGACATTAACATTAAAGCTCCTGTTCTGGAAGGAACAGATAACGAAACCCTGTCTAAAGCTACCGGACACTTCCCTGACACGGGAGAGGTGGGATCAGGAAACTATTGCATTGCAGGACACAGCAGTACCATCTACAAGGAATATTTCAATCATCTGAAAGATGCCCAAATCGGAATGGAAATTGATCTCTATGACAAGGAAAAGAATTGTTATACTTATACGATCACAGAAATGTTCATAGTTGAACCAAATGAAGTATGGGTACTCAATGATTTCGGCGATGACAGAGTTACCATCATCACCTGTACTGATGATGGTACACAGAGACAAGTCGTTGTTGGGATGAAAAATGGGGTCTGAAAAATAAACTGTGTAACCGCATAAAGCACCAAAAAATGACAAAACTA
>CAZKHW010000242.1:0-4213 GCA_964552525.1 uncultured Ruminococcus sp.
AAGGAGCAGCTCATCTTCCCGGAGATCGAGTACGATAAGATCGACAAGGTACGCGGTATGGATATCAACTTCATCACCACCGCTCAGACCGACGAAGAGGCAAAGGAGCTTCTGAAGCTTCTCGGCGCTCCGTTTGCTGACTAATGGAGGAGTTTGAACATGGCTAAGAAGGCAATGATTAATAAGCAGCAGAGAACTCCGAAGTTCTCGACTAGAGCTTACACCAGATGCAAGATCTGCGGCAGACCGCATGCATATCTGAGAAAGTACGGCATCTGCCGTATCTGCTTCAGAGAGCTGGCTAATGACGGTCAGATCCCGGGTGTAAAGAAGGCAAGCTGGTAAAAATAGTAAGGAGGTCATTGGCATGCAAATTTCTGATACAATCGCAGATCTGCTCACGAGAATCCGTAACGCAAGCACTGCGAAGCACGCCACGGTTGACATTCCCGCATCGAACGTAAAGAAGTCCATCACCCAGATCCTCGCTGACGAGGGCTATATCAAGGATTTCTCCATCGTTGATGACGGTAAGCAGGGCATCATCAGAGTTACTCTGAAGTATACTGACGGCAAGACCCCGGTCATCTCTGGTCTGCGCCGTGTGTCCAAGCCGGGTCTGCGTATTTACTCGAGCTGCGAGGAAATGCCGAAGGTTCGTAAGGGTCTGGGCATCGCAATCGTTTCCACTTCTAAGGGCATCATGACTGACAAGAAGGCAAGAGAGCTGAATGTCGGCGGCGAAGTGCTCGCATACGTTTGGTAAGGAGGACAATATCATGTCGAGAATTGGTAAAATGCCGATTACTGTTCCTGCCGGCGTTGATGTTAAGGTAGCAGATAATCTGGTAACCGTAAAGGGCCCGAAGGGCACGCTGTCCCAGCAGTTCTCCAAGGAGCTTGAGATCAAGCTTGAGGATGCAACGCTGACGGTTGCACGTCCTTCTGATGATAAGAAGCACCGTTCTCTGCACGGTCTGACAAGAACTCTGATCAGCAACATGATCGAGGGCGTTGTCAACGGCTATGCCAAGACACTGGAAATCGACGGTGTCGGCTACCGTGCTGCAAAGCAGGGTACGAACGTTGTTATGAATCTGGGTTTCTCCCATCAGGTCATCATTCCTGAAACTGAGGATATCCAGTTGGAGGTTCCGCAGCCGAACCTGATCATTGTCAAGGGTATTGACAAGCAGAAGGTTGGTCAGTATGCAGCGGAGATCCGTGAGAAGAGACCGCCGGAGCCTTATAAGGGCAAGGGCATCCATTACCAGGGCGAGCGTATCATCCGCAAGGAAGGTAAGGCTGGTAAGGGCAAGAAGTAAGCGAAAGGAGTAAACGGCTATGATTAAAAAGTTTGATAGCAACAAGGCACGTCTGAAGAGACATGCTCGTGTTCGCAGAAAGATCTCCGGAACTCCTGAGGTTCCGAGACTCAACGTATTCCGCAGTGATAAGCACATTTACGCACAGATCATCGACGATGTAAACGGCGTTACCCTCGCAGCAGCAAACAGCATGGCGAAGGATTTTGGTGCAAACGGCGGCAACATTGAGGGCGCGAAGAAGGTTGGCGAGATGATCGCTAAGGCTGCTGCTGAGAAGGGCATCAAGGATGTTGTTTTCGACAGAGGCGGCTATCTGTATCACGGACGCGTTCAGGCACTGGCGGAAGCAGCTCGTGAGAACGGTCTGAATTTCTAAGAAAGGGAGGGAACACGATTGGCTAATTTTGAGCAGAAAGAGAACGAGTACATCGAAAAGGTCGTTCACATCAACAGAGTCTCCAAGACCGTAAAGGGCGGACGTATCATGAAGTTCTCCGCACTGGTCGTAGTAGGCGACGGCAATGGTACCGTAGGTTTCGGTATGGGCAAATCCGGTGAAGTTCCGGATGCGATCCGTAAGGGTATCGAGGATGCCAAGAAGAACATGGTCAAGATTCCGCTGAAGGGTACCACCATCCCTCATGAGATTGTAGGCAAGTTTGGCGCAGGCGAAGTTCTGATGCGTCCGGCAGCGCCTGGTACCGGTGTGATCGCCGGCGGTCCGGTTCGTGCTGTCATCGAGGTTGCCGGTATCAAGGATATCAGAACCAAGTCTCTGCGTTCCAACAACCCCTGCAACGTAGTACGTGCGACCATCGCTGGTCTGACCGGCTGCACCACTGCGGAAGAGGTTGCTGCAAAGCGCGGCAAGTCCGTTAAGGAAATCCTGGGCTAAGGAGGTCACACACGATGAAGAAGATTACACTCGTTAAGAGCCTCATCGGCTGTAAGAAGGACCAGATCGCAACTGCAAATGCACTGGGCCTCAAGAAGATCGGTGATGTTACCACCCAGCCGGATAATCCCTGCACTCAGGGTAAGATCCAGAAGATCACCCACCTCATCAAGGTAGAAGAAGCGTAAGCAAGGAGGTGCAACACAATGCAGATTCATGAACTCGTACCGGCTCCGGATTCCAACAAGGCATCCAAGCGCATTGGCCGCGGCCATGGTTCCGGTCAGGGCAAGACCGCAGGTAAGGGACACAAGGGTCAGAAGGCTCGTTCCGGCGGCGGCGTTAGAATCGGTTTTGAAGGCGGTCAGATGCCGCTGGCAAGAAGAATCCCGAAGCGCGGATTCAACAACATTTTCGCAGCACAGTATGCAACCGTGAATGTAAGTGATCTGAACAAGTTTACTGAGGGCACAGTTGTCGATACCGAGCTGCTCGTAGCGTCCGGTCTGATCAAGAAGGTCTATGACGGCGTGAAAATTCTCGGCGATGGCGAGCTGAACACCAAGCTGACGGTCAAGGCAGCAAAGTTCACCAAGTCCGCTGCAGAGAAGATCGAGAAGGCAGGCGGGAAAGCAGAGGTGATCTGAGTTGTTTCAGACACTGAAAAACGCTTGGAGTGTGCCGGAGATCCGTAAAAAGTTCATCTATACACTGGTTATGATCATCATTTTCAGAATCGGTTCGGCGATCACCGTTCCGTTTCTGGATCTGGCAAGCGTACAGTCGTGGGTGAACGATAATGCCACGGGAGGCAACTTCCTGGAATATCTGAACATCCTCACCGGTGGTGCGCTTTCCAAGGCAACCATTTTCTCCCTGTCCATCACACCTTATATCAATGCGTCCATCATCATCCAGCTCCTCACCTACGCACTTCCGCCCCTGGAACGACTTCAGGAGGAGGGCGAGGAAGGTCGCAAGGTCATCAATAAGATCATGGCTTATGTGGCACTGGGGCTTGCCATTTTCATGTCCATCGCTTACTACTTCACCATGAGGAACAGCATGGGTGCTGTCAAGTACACGACCGGCGCATATGGCTGGTTCGCAGCGATCGTTATCGTTGCATGCTTTGCAGCAGGCGCATCCTTTGTTGTCTGGATGGGCAACCGCATCAGCGAGAAGGGCATCGGCAACGGTGTTTCCATGATCCTCTTTGCAGGTATTCTCGCGCGTTTCCCCACCGATGTCGGCCGTATGTGGGAACTGTTCTGGAGCGACGGAAATCTTAACGCAAAGTATTTCTGGGTGGATCTGGCTATCTTAGTCATCTTCGTTTTGATGATCGGCTTTATCGTTTTCATGAACGAGGCAGAGCGCAGAGTTCCGATCCAGTACGCAAAGCGCGTTGTCGGCAGAAAGCAGTTTGGTGGTCAGAATACGCACATTCCGATCAAGGTTTGTATGTCCGGCGTTATGCCGATCATCTTTGCGATGGCATTCATGTCACTCCCGTCTACGCTGAGCCTGTTCTTCAAGCCGGCGGAAACACTGGAGCTTGCACAGGAGAACGGCGCATGGTCCACATTCTACTACCATTTCATTAATTTCTTCAAGACAACCAGCGGCGGATATGCCGTTCTCTATCTGATTCTCATCGTGGCATTCAACTACTTCTATGTTTCGATGCAGTACAATCCGGTTGAGATCGCAAACGGCCTTCGTCAGAATAACGGCGCGATCCCGGGCATCCGTCCCGGCAAGCCGACATCCGATTACCTCCAGAAGGTTCTCTCCAAGATCACTCTGGTAGGTGCAGTATTCCTTGGCATTATCGCGATTTTCCCGATTGCGATGACATGGGTTGATCCCAATCTGCAATCGCTTTCGATGGGCGGTACTTCGATCCTGATCGTAGTCAGCGTTGCACTGGAAACTGCAAGAACTCTGGAATCCCAGTTGATGATGCGTCATCACAAGGGCTTCTTAG
>CAZKHW010000243.1:0-4186 GCA_964552525.1 uncultured Ruminococcus sp.
GCCCGGCGGAATGGCCTCCCGATGGAGGTAGGCCGCGAGAAAAGTCTCCTGGGTTAGACAAACATGCTTGGCGGTACAGAGCTGATCCGCAAAAAGCTCGGCAAGGATGCCTATGCCATGACAATCACGTTGCTGCTCAACTCCGAGGGCAAGAAGATGGGCAAGACCGAAAAGGGCGCAGTATGGCTCGATCCGGCAAAGACCTCTCCCTACGAGTTCTTCCAGTACTGGAGAAATGTGGGCGATGCGGATGTTATTAAATGCCTGAAAATGCTGACCTTTGTCCCGATCGAGGAGATCGAGGAGATGGAGCAGCATATGGAGGGCGCAGAATACAACAAGGCAAAGGAACTGCTGGCATACGAGCTGACCGCCCTCGTTCACGGCGAGGAGGAGGCAAAGAAAGCCCTCGATGCAGCGAAAGCGGTGTTCGGCGGCGGCGGAAATTCCGAGAACATGCCCACCACTGTTCTGACCGCAGAGCAGCTTACGGACGGCGGTGTCAATATCTGTGACCTGCTCGTTGCCTGCAAGCTCGTACCCACCAAGTCCGAGGGCAGACGCAATGTCCAGCAGGGCGGCATTTCCGTCAACAGCGAGAAGGTCACTGACCCGAACGCGATGATCGCCATTGACGGCGAGGTCATCATCAAGAAGGGCAAAAAGGTGTTCCACAAGGTGACACTGGGCTGACCGGCAGGAGGTATGCAGGATGAAACGATTTCACTACACCCCACAGGGGGTCTGTCCGATGGACATCAGCTTTGAGCTGGACGGCGATATTGTGCGCAATGTCCAGTTTGCCGGCGGCTGTCCGGGCAATCTAAAAGCCATTTCCAAGGTCGTGAACGGCTGGACGGTCGAACAGATCGAGGAGATGTTCCTTGGAAACACCTGCGGCACAAAGAAGTCCTCATGTGCCGACCAGCTCGCCCATGCGGTTCGTGCAGCATATGATGATGCGCAGTGAGGCTGGTGATATCCTACGCGCTATTGCATGATCCGATGTCTATCGGATCTTGACGGATCAGTGTTAGAATAAAACCGGTGCGGTACGGGGTGAATGCCCTGTACCGCATTTTTCCATCATCCGGCTTGCCTTTTCCTGTATCATATGGTATAATGAAAAAAGAGCAGCAGACACAGCACGCATTGGAGGAAAGGAGATACCCGGATGAACTACAAAATGCTTTTCACAGCGGCAGCACTGTCTGTCCTGGCAGCATCGACAGCCAATATCGTGGCAGGAGATGTCAACGCGGACGGCAGGTTTGATGCCGCAGATGCAGTAGCTCTCCAGGGCTGGCTACTCCAGGACGGCACGGCACTTTCAAGCTGGGAGGCAGCGGAGCTTTGCGAGGACGGCGTGATTGATGTGTTCGACCTCGGCATGATGAAACGGCAGCTTATGGTATCGGATGCCCCTGCCCGTGTGGTACGGGTGACGAATACCCAGGAGCTGAAGAACGCGCTCGCGTCTGCATCTGCCGGAGATGAGATCGTGCTGGCAGGTGGCGAATACCTCTACAGCGGTGCTACCCCGAAGGGATTCATGTTCCAGGGGACTGCCGAGGGAACGGCAGACGCCCCGATCATCCTGCGTTCGGAAGATCCGTCAGATCCTGCCATCCTCTGCGGAACGACCACGCAGTCGAATACCGTGCTTGCGATCACCGGTGACTGGTGGGAGGTGCGCGATATTTGTGTCACCAACGGGCAGAAGGGCATAGTGATCGACAACTCCGAGCATACCCGGCTCATCCGCTGCGAGGTGTACGGCACCGGCTCGGAGGGCATCCATTTCCGTGACAACAGCTCCTACTGCCTGGCGGAGAACTGCTCTGTCCACGACACCGGGCTGGTTTCTCCGGGATTTGGCGAAGCGATCTATGTCGGAAGTGCAAAAAGCACGACCGGGTACGGCTTTGACTGCCACTACAACACCATCCGTGGCTGCCGGCTCGGACCGAATGTAGCGGCAGAGCATATTGATGTTAAGGAGTACACGATCGGTACGCGCATTGAGTACTGCATCTTTGACGGAACTGGCATGTCCGGTGAGAATTCGTCCAAGAGCTTTGTCAATATCAAGGGCAATGACTGTATCCTGCGCCACAATGTCGGCTATCGCAACGACTGTGACAAGATCCTGCGTGCGTTCGAGCAGAATCAGGTGGTAGACGGCTGGGGGCAGAATGCCTTCGTCTACGGCAACAGAGTGTATATGGATACGCCTGTGGGCGCAACCGGAAAGAAGATGTATTTTCACAACGCCTGGAACTGCTCGGTAACCGTCTGGAACAACTTTATGGCATATGAAAGCGGTGAGCTGTTCTCTGTGGACAACGAGACTGACCAGTGGGATTACTACAACAGTAATCTGCTCACCTACGGCGACAGCTCCTATGAAGAAATGGTCGCGCAGATCGAACAGAATATGGAATGACTGCGCAGAAAGCCTGCCCCCTGACTGCTAGGGGGCAGGCTGTTTGCTTTTCTGGATAGGCTATCTGACTGCGATGCGCTTGACCGCAGGCTGCTGCTTTTCTTTCTTGGGCAGTGTCAGCGTCAGAATACCGTTGGAATAAGCGGCATCGATCGAGCCCTCATCAATGCCTGAAATGTCAAAGCTCCGGCAGTACGATCCGCAGGTACGCTCCCGTCGGATATAGTTGTCGCGTCCCTCCTGTTCACCGCTGTCGCACTGGCGCGATGCACAAAGCGTCAGGGTGCTGCCGTTGGTGTCGATCTGGATCGCATCCTTCTCAAAGCCCGGCATCTCGCATTCAAGCACGAAACGGTCGCCCTCATCCCGAATATCCGTGCGGCAGTGGGTAGGTGCTGTGCAGGTTTTGAAAAAGTCGCTCTCAAATCCACGGAACGGATTCCACAGCTCACTTCTCTCAAATGGTGTCAGTCCAAACATGGTAAGATCCTCCTTCTTTTTGATGACACGAAACAGCTCCTGTTTGGATCAGATTCGTGTCCACACGCCATAGTATTCCCGGAGCATCGCCAAATCATACAGAATGCGCAGAGGTTTTCCCAAAAAGTAGTTTCCAAAGGCGGCAGTCTTGGGCGACTCTTGCATGAAACTCACAATAAAATGCAACAAAATAGATTTCCGTAGGTGCTATGGCGTTTCTATTGACAACGTAAAGACTTTGATGTATAATGATTACTAAGATAAACCAAATCGGAGGTGGGATAATGAAAAATAGCAGTAAATTAGAAACGGTTTTCACAATATTCGGACTTTTATCTGCTATCTTATTTATATCTTCAATATTGCTCGACATTTTTGGAGTTATTAGAGTCGATATAATGATACAAGGCTTTATACTGGCATTTATGCTGGTGAGTATTGGAATTATTTCTTTCAAGTCAAGTAAAGTGTTAGGAATCATTTGCTTCATTGTTTCAATTTTTATAATTATTGAATCTACTAGATTTTATAATCCGTTTACTTGGTTTAAATTCTGATTTATGATTATGCGGGTAATCGAGTATTAACACTAAAGCCCCGAAGCAGCTATCAATGCTTCGGGGCTTAAACTTCTTTATGAGTATCGAACTAAGGCTGTCGCCTTTGGAAACTGCGTTTTGATTTCTGATTTCCGTGATTCCAAACTCTGCCGTACTAATTCTCTATCAAAATATCCTTTAATGTCTCCATCAGTTTTTCGATATAGATAGGCTTTGCCACATACCCATTCATTCCGGCATCCATAGCCTCCTGCCGATCTTCTTCAAACGCATTGGCAGTCATTGCCACGATCGGAATCTTCGCCTTGATGGGGTCATCCAGTGCCCGGATCGCTCTTGTTGCCTGATAACCGTTCATAATAGGCATCTGAACGTCCATCAAAATCAGATCGTAGGTGTCTGCCGGCATCTTCTTCATCATTTCCACAGCTACTGTTCCGTCGTCAGCCGTATCAATTGTGAATCCGATATTCTCCAGGATCGCCTGCGCGATCTCCTGATTCAGCTCATTATCTTCCACCAACAGGAGCTTTTTGCCATCGAAACGCAATTCGGGTGAGTCTGCTTCCTCCGATGTTTCCTGCTCCATATAAGGCGCAGCCAAAACGCTCCGTAGCTCCGAGAAAAAGATCGGCTTGGAGCAAAATGCCGTAACGCCGGCTTCCTTAGCCTCCTCCTCAATATCTGCCCAGTCGTAAGC
>CAZKHW010000244.1:0-4082 GCA_964552525.1 uncultured Ruminococcus sp.
ACGAGGAGTATGAGAAGTTTTATTATGAAAAGATTCCTATGAAGAAATAGAAAAAATCTTTGCAGAAATGAGGAAGATATAACGTGCTGAAAATACGATTGATGGGAACAAAGAATGATATCAAGTGGTTTGAGAAGATATTACGCAGGCATCCCAAGATTGCTGTAACGGAATTCTCGGAGTTGTACCCAAACAAAGGTACAAACAGGTTTTATAGAGCCTATGTAGAAGTTTGTAAACCGAATGTAAAAGAAGATAAATTAAAAGCGGAGGAAAACCATGTGTAAAATAATTGCAATTTGTAACCAAAAAGGCGGCGTCGGAAAGACCACAACAAGTATTAACTTAGGAATAGGGCTTGTGAGACATGGACGAAAAGTGATGCTTCTGGATTTTGATCCCCAGGGAAATGCAACCCAGGGTTTGGGATACGAACTGGATCAGCTGGAAGTGACCATTTCCGATGTCCTGCACCGCATTATGAACAAGGATTTTGCCTTTACCAGTGACTTTGGCATTTTGCATCATGCTGAAGGTATTGACCTGATGCCTGCCAACATTGACCTTTCTTATGTAGAAACAGAGCTTTTCTCCCTGCTCTTTGGGAGAGAGACAGTCCTAAAAAAATACCTTCAGATGGTCAAGGATCATTACGACTACATACTAATCGATTGCTCACCGTCTTTAAATCTATTTACGACGAATACATTGGTTGCGTCAGACGAAGTATTGATTCCGCTGGAAGCACAAAAGTATTCTGTACGAGGGCTGGAACAGCTATTTTATGTAATGTCATCTCTGCTGGAGAGTGGACTGAATGATAATCTTAAAATTGTGGGTCTCTTATATACGCTGGTAAGGGACAGAACAAAGTTGTTTAAAGAGATTCATGATGCGCTTGAAACCGCCTATGGCAGTGAGATTCGCATTTTTGAGAATTATATACCCTGTGGAGTGGCTGCATCACAGGCACCAAACTATGGCAAAAGTGTATATAGCTATATGGGAAATAGCAAGGTGGCTGCAGCATATGAGGCGTTTACCAGAGAGTTCTTGGAAATTGAGGAAGGTGAGGTATAGGTGTATGGAGATGAAGAAATTTGATCTTTCTCGGCTTTCCGGGAACAGTCCCTTTAATCCGGAACTGATAGATTATGAGGATTCTGTTGACATCATAGGAGACGAAATACATAGCGTAAGAAAGTCTTTTATAAAGATTGGCTGGCACTTGAAGCATATCAAGGAAAAAGGGACATATCAGCGGGATGGTTATGAGGACATTTTTGAATTTGCCCATGCAAAATTTAAAATGTCAGAAGGGACTGTAAACCGCCTGATAAATCTTTGCATCAATTTTTCTGTCGGGCATGATTCCCCGTACCTGGATGAGCGTTATCAGGGGTTTGATGAATCCCAGCTGTTTGAAATGCTGCCCATGAAGGAGAAAGAGCGAGATGAAATATCACCGGATATGACTGTAAAGCAGATACGGGAGAAGAAGGCAGAGAACAAAGCATTGAAAGAGCCTCCAGAGGAACTTGTGAAAACTTTTCTGAAGGATCATGATATAGATTTGTCAAATTATGAAACCGTATCAGATTTAAAAAAGTATTTGATCGATATGTATGGGAGACAATATGCCCGCGGCAATCATCCATGTAATTATAAATGCACTCCCAGAGGAATAAGCATTAAAAAATATGATGAGATCACATGGCTGGCCTTTGCAAAGAAAGCATGGGGAACAGGAGCCGATTCAGACAATCTCAAAACAGCAGAATCGGTAGAAATATCGAATGAAGAATACATAAAATCTGTGGATAGTGGAAAGGAGGTAGTAGTATCTGAGAAGCAGGATTGTGATGCTCAGATTGATGCTCTGATGGAAGAGGCACATAACTTATCAGAGAGACTTTGTAAAGAACTTCGTTTCAGCACACAGAATCATACTTTATCCAAGATAAATGAGTATCAGGGATGGTCACAAAAGCTCAATAACATTTTAAATGTGCTTTGCGAATTATACAAATAAGTTAAGAAAGCGAGAAGAAAATGGGATTCCAATATGATTACTTTTATAGCATGGAAACGCGGCAGTATAAGTATTTTGTAATTCCACAGATGCTGGTTCTGGATGAACAGTTTAGTTCCCTGTCTGACCGTGCAAAGATATTATATTGCGTAATGTTAGACCGGTCATCCATGTCAGCGAGGAGCGGATGGATAGATGAACATGGAAGAGTCTACATCATCATGACAAGGGATGAGATCATGGAAAAGATGAACTGCAGCCATACTACTGCCCATAAATTCATGCAGGAACTCATAGACTTTGGCTTAGTTAAAAAGAAGAGACAGGGGCAAGGGAAGCCGGATCTGATCTATGTTATGAATTTTAATAAGTACGCAGAGGAAGGAGAGGAAGCTTTACTTCAAGAGGGCAAGGATTCTTTACTTCAAGAGGGCAAGGATTCTTTACTTCAAGAGGGCAAGGATTCTTTACCTCAAGAGGGCAAGAAAACTTTACCTCAAGAGGGCAAGAAAACTTTACCTTTAGACGTCAAGAAAACTTGCCCTGAATCAGACTTATATAATAAGACTAATATAAACAAGTCATCTTCTTCGGAGAGTTCAGATGATGACTATATCAGGCAGCATTTAGGATATTATCAAGCCAGCCAGAAGTATTCACCGATTATTGTTGACCTGTTGTATAGGGAATTGACAACAAGAGATCCAACAGAATGGAGTAAAGTTAATCAAAAAACCTTTTTGGCTTTGTGCCGTAATGTAACAGACTATCATGGTCAGGTTGCCAATGTGGCAGCATACATTGCCCGCTGTATTGATAATGCACTCGTAGCTGCGCGGGCAAATATAGCATCGCCATCCGGCAGAAAGAGCAAAAACCGATTTAATGATTTCCAGCAAAATACATATGATTTTGATGCGCTGGAAAAGAAATTACTTGAAAACCGTTAAAAAGAGAAAGACAGAGGATAAGGGAAAATGAACAAAAGGGATCTTGATATAGTTAATATTTTGTTTCAGTCCACATCTGAAATGACAGCGACAGATATCTGTAATGCCCAAAGGGATCTGACACAGAGTACAGTCATTGCGGTGTTAAGAAAGTTGTTAAAAGATAAAATGGTCGAGGTCACGGGAGTGACCCACAGCGGGAAAGTGTTATCCCGGACATATCGTCCTACTGCCGAAGCAAAGAAGATGGTTATAGAATATTTTATACAGGAGCTTGACAATGTAAAAAACATTTTTTCAATTGATGAATTGTTGGAGGCAAAAAACAGCACTGAAAAAATTACGACGTCGTAAATTTTTTTATCATCCATATAGCCTTTTGGGATTCATTCATCACATAGTTACTGTTAATCTGGGCAGCGGGAGTCTGCAGAGCAGGCTCCCAGAAAGGAGAAAAAAGAGTGAGCAGTATAGGTGAACAGATTGCGCAAGATCAGATGGACAAGGCTAAGAAGGCTGCAGGAAGACTGGTTAGACCGGCAGGAAAAGGAGCCGTCAAGGGTTTGTGTCTGGTTGTTAAAGCCAGCCAATTAACGACAAAGACATTGATGAACGCTATAAAGCACTGCCTTTATGAAAAAACGGGAAATATAAAATATTCAAACAGAAATATCCATATGGGGGCTCTGAAAAAATCGGGTAAGGTATCTATAATGCCCGAAGAGGTAACACAGGATGTTATGAAATATTTTGATAAATATTGCAAAAAATATGGAATAAAATATTCTGCAATGTATGACCAGCGTAACCCGGAATCCTCACAATACATGGTGTTCTTTCAATCAGATAACGCTGATCTGATTATGAAAGCGCTTCAGGAGGGATTTAAAGATTTTAGTAAAGCTGCCATTCGAGAGAGTAAAATGCAGGGAAAGGAGGCTAAGAGCGAAGAGAGAGAGTCAGTGATCGGAAAGCTTTACTCCTTTCGAAGTCGGATTGAGCATAGTATAAACAATTCGAAAGAGAAAGTAGTAAATCATGATGGCCTTGCCAGGTAAATGAAGAGGAGGAGAGTAAAAGTAACATGATAAAGAAGAAAA
>CAZKHW010000245.1:0-4041 GCA_964552525.1 uncultured Ruminococcus sp.
AAAAACAGGCACACAAATGCAGGTTATGATTCAAACGCTGTGCAGAAACGTGTAAATGAACTGATGAAATAAACTTTATAAACGGCTGCCGATTAATTTCGGCGGTCGTTTTTATTTGGAGGAACATATGACAAATTCGCAGAAAGAACAAATCACACTGCTTCGACAAAAAGGATGCAGTTATGCAGTGATTGGAGAAAAACTGAATCTTTCCAAAGATACTATCAAGACTTTTTGCCGCAGGAACAATATATCTTCTGGTTCATTAAAAACAGCAGAAATCATGTCAGGAAGATGCAGAGAATGCGGAGCAAAACTGATTCAGACAGAAAGAAGAAAGAAAAAGGTGTTTTGCAGTCAGTTATGCCGTGAAAAATGGTGGCACGCTCATCCCGATAAAATTAATCAGAAAGCTGTCTATAGTTTTCAGTGTGCAGGCTGCGGAAAGGCTTTCACAGCTTATGGTAATAATCACAGGAAATACTGCTCTCACAAATGTTATATCAATGTTCGTTTTAAAGGCGGTGGTACGCATGAGTGAACCTGAATTTCAAAGGGAAAAGCTGTACAGAATCGCTATTTCCATTGCCAGATCCATGCTGAAAAATGCTGTAATTTCGGAGGATGAATACCGTCAAATTGATACAATTCTGCTTGAGAAATACAAGCCAACTCTGGGTACTTTATTATCGGGAAAATCGTTGACTTAATGCAGATTTCGAGTAATATGTAATAGTAAAAGGAGCGTGATTTAATGCGAAAAATCAGTAAAATTGAACCCAGATTGCCGAGCATTCCAAAGCGTAAAAAGGTGGCTGCATATGCCAGAGTTTCTATGGAATGCGACAGGCTGATGCATTCAATTTCCGCTCAAATCAGCTACTACAGCAGTCTGATTCAGAGCCACGCTGAATGGGAGTATGCAGGTGTTTATGCGGATTACGGCATCAGCGGAACAGGAACAGTCAAAAGAACTGAATTTCAGAGAATGCTTGCTGACTGTGAATCTGGAAAAATCAATATCATTCTATGCAAGAGTATCTCAAGGTTTGCAAGAAATACGGTAGACCTGCTGGAAACTGTCAGACATCTGAAAGCTATCGGAGTGGAAGTAAGGTTTGAAAAGGAAAATATCAGTTCCATGAGCGGTGACGGAGAATTGATGCTTTCTATTTTAGCAAGTTTTGCACAGGAGGAAAGCCGCAGTATTTCTGAAAATTGCAAATGGGCTATCCGTAAGGGGTTTCAGAATGGTATCGCAAGGTTTTCGTTGCTTTATGGATATCGCAGCGTGAACGGAATTTTTATGATAGAAGATAGTGAGGCAGAAGTTGTCCGTTGGATTTTTCAGCAGTTTTTAATCGGCGATTCCTGTTACATTATTGCAGTAAAGCTCAATGAAATGGGAATAAAATCTTATTACGGAAAAGAGTGGTCTGGCAGTGTGATAGGCGGAATTCTGCGTCAGGAAAAGTATACAGGAAATTCGCTTCTGCAAAAATATTTTGTGGAGGATTGTATCACTCACAAAGAGCAGAAAAACAAGGGCGAACTTCCGATGTACTATGTTGAGAATACTCATCCTGCCATTATTTCACAGGATATTTTTGATAAGGTACAGCGTGAGTTTGTCGTAAGATATGGTGTGAAAATCAAAAATGGAACGGCAGAAAAAGCAGGCTTTATGTACCATAACGGAGAATATGAAAAACCGGATTTTTCTTTCCGCAAAGCCCAGTGGTCAGAGGAACAGAGAAAGCGTCACAGTGAAATCTATCAGTCCAGAGAAACAATGAAATTTCTTCATCATGATTTATCTTTGTTTATCAAGTGCGAGGTCTGCGGTCGAAACTTAACAGGACAGTATCGTACATTTGCAGACGGTTCACGGGAACTTCGTTGGGTATGTTTTAATCATAACAAGGAACTGCATCAGAAAAAAATCTCACTTCCAAGACCTCCGGTCATGCGTGATGATGCACTGAAATCACTGATTGCGGAAGTTATGGAAACGGAGCATTTTAACACTGAAATAATGTGTGAGACTCTATCTAAAATCACTGCATATGGAGAAATGCTGACATTTCATTTTCATGACGGACGAAAGGTGCAGAGAAAATATATTCCGCCGAAAAGAGGTTACAGGAGAAAGGAGAAAATCTGATGGCAGGGAAAGTTACAACCATTCCGGCAACTGTGAACAGATTCAGTTTCACACCAATGGCAGAGGTCAGAAAACGTAAAGTTGCCGCATATGCAAGAGTTTCAACCGATCATGAGGAACAGCAGTCCAGCTATGAAGCACAGGCAGATTATTATACAAATTACATAAAAAGTCGTGAGGACTGGGAGTTTATCGGATTGTACGCTGATGAAGGAATTACAGGCTGTAACACAAAAAAGCGTGACGGTTTCAAACGAATGGTAGCGGAAGCTCTTTCTGGACGTATCGATTTAATCGTAACTAAAAGTGTGAGCCGCTTCGCCAGAAATACGGTGGATAGCCTTACGACCATTCGGCAGTTAAAAGAAGCTGGCTGCGAGTGCTATTTTGAAAAGGAAAATATTTGGACTTTTGACGGCAAGGGCGAACTTCTTCTGACTATTATGAGTTCACTTGCACAGGAAGAAAGCCGCAGTATTTCTGAAAACTGTACATGGGGACAGAGAAAACGTTTTCAGGACGGTAAAGTAACAGTACCGTTTAGTCGCTTTCTTGGATATGACCGTGGAGAGGACGATAATCTTGTTATTAATGAAAAAGAGGCTGTGATTGTCCGTAAGATTTTTGGATTGTTTTTGCAGGGATGTTCACCTTATGCAATTGCAAAGCAGCTGACTGCTGAGAAAATTTTAACAGTCAGTGGTAAGTCAGCATGGCATGGAAGTACGATTAAAAGTATTCTGACCAATGAAAAATATAAGGGTGATGCACTTCTACAAAAGAGTTTTACCGTTGATTTCCTGACCAAAAAGAAAAAGATTAATACCGGTGAAGTACCGCAGTATTATGTAGAAGGCAATCATCCTGTAATCATTGAACCGAGTGTATTTGACATGGTTCAGAAGCAGATGGCGATACGACATCCCGGAAAAAACAGAAGAAGCTGTGTGAATGCTTTTTCAAGTAAAATCAGGTGTGGAGAATGCGGAAGCTGGTACGGTTCAAAGGTCTGGCACTCCACATCAAAATATCGGCGTGTGATATGGCAGTGTAATCATAAATTCGACGGTGAGAAAAAATGTGGCACACCGCATATGGACGAACAGAAAATCAAGGATGTTTTTATTAGAGCGGTCAATATCCTTTGTACCGAAAAGGACAGGATTATCGCAGATTTTCAGGCAGTGAAAGACATTATTTTTAATACTGCAGAACTGTTAACAGAAAAAGAAAAACTGCATGATGAACTGAATATGGTTGCTGTATTAATGGAAAAATGTATTGCAGAAAATGCCCGTGTTGCTCAGAACCAGGATGAGTACAATAAACGGTACAAATGTCTTGCAGAACGATTTGAATGTGCAAAGTTACGGCTTTCCGAGATAGAAAATTCAATTCTGGAAAAACAGGCTCATCGTGAAATGACAGAACAGTTTCTTTTAGAATTGCAAAAGCATGATGTTGTCACAGAGTTTGATGAGGGGCTTTGGCTTAGTCTGGTGGACTTTGTTACAGTTTACAGCAAAGATGATGTGAGAGTGACTTTTAAGAATGGGACAGAAATAAAGGAATAGAATAACTAAAACGAAATCACTTTTTATAGTAATCCGATATAAATGCCTTGCCAAGAGCAGGGCATTTTTATTTTGTGATTATACTTTTTGATTTTTAAAAATGAACCCACCTCCCGATTTTGAACCCTTTTTCAGAAAAATGAACCCACCGACATAACGAAAAATCAAATTGTGTAAGAAATAATCAGATTGTATCAAAGTCAGCGGTTAGATAGACAGAATCTACACAAAATCCATCAGCCGCTTCGCCCGGAATACCCGTGACTGCCTAAGATATATCCGAGAATTTAAATCACTGGGCAT
>CAZKHW010000246.1:0-4020 GCA_964552525.1 uncultured Ruminococcus sp.
CCAAAGGCGGTTCTCTCATAAACTGATGCCTTGCCGACGAAAAAACACCCCACCGTGGAAAAGCGGATGTCCTTAATGAGGAAAGCCAAGAATCCGCCGGAACTTTTATGTTCTGGCGGATTCTGTGTTTTCTCTATTGCGGCATTTATATTCTGTCAGCATTGCCTGCATTTCATGAGTATTGCGCTTGATTGCTATGCTGATACATTCGTCAATCGTATCACTTGTGAAAATTTCGTTTTTCAGAAGATAGCGAATGATCTCAGGTTTTTCCGGCAGACAGCCGATAATCTTGGTAATATGCTTTCTCACCATATTCAGGAAATTCCTGTTTGTTGGCTGACGCTCCAGCGCACATGCGATGAGTTCACAGCGTATGCTTTCGGGCATGTACAGATCATCAAACCTGCCGCTGAGGAGCAGAACCGGCACTTCTGATGCAGCAATAAACCGAACGAATTCACAGAGGGAAGTGAATTCACCTTCACCAAAGCCGAAAGCTTCGGCAATCTCGTTATAGTCATATTCATAGGGGATTTCCGTTGTGTCAAAGGTTTCGCCAAAAATTGTAATTTCTTCTATATGACAATACTCAAATATACGGTCTCCGACATAGGTGATATTGTCAGGGAATGTCATCTCGCCCAAATGGTTACAGTCACAGAAAGCTTGGTTTTCAATCGTGGTCAGGCTATTAGGCAGTTTGACCTCTGTCAGATTCTGGCAGAAGAGAAACGCCAGCCTTGCGATTTTCGTCACGCCTTCCGGAATTTCGACCCTTGACATTGTACAGTGTGTAAATGCATTAAAACCAATCTCTGTTACGCCATCCGGAATCACAACTTTTTCGGCTTTTCCTTGATATTTTCTTAATACTCCGTTACTAATTTCAAAATCATGATTCATAATAAATTCCCCTCACTCCAAAATGCTATGGTTCTAAAGCAACACCGCACAAAGCCGACGGGCGGTTTTTGTGCGGTGTTTCATGATATCACGTAACGCTTTATGCGCTGACAGTCTTGGTATAATCGCTGATGGTCTTGTTGCCGCGGCGCTCATTCCACCATACCCAGAGGGTTGGTGCAATGCACTGGGAGGAATACGTGCCGGCGATCAGACCAAAGGTCATCGGTACGGAGAAGCTCAGAATGCTCTCCACATGGAACACATACGCTACCACGGAGATGATAATCATGGTCGATACCGTTGTGATGGATGTGCGGAGGGAACGGCGCAGGGTCTGGCTTGCGGAGGTGTTGACCAGCTCTGCAATGGTGGACTTGCGCGGCATCAGCCTCTGGTTCTCACGGATACGGTCATAAACGATGATTGTGTTGTTGATCGAGTAGCCGAAGATCGTCAGAATAACAGCCATGAAGTTCGAGTTGATCTCAAAACCGAACAGCACAAAGCTGCCGTAGGTGATGATGATATCATGCAGCAGCGTCACGATGGTGAACACACCTGCCGACCAGCCGGAGATCTTCTTGAATCGCAGTGCGATATAGACGATCAGGAGGAGGGCTGCAAAGATAACTGCCACAATACATTTGCCGAAGAACTCACGGCCGGAGGACGGGCTGACCTCGTTGCTCTCGAGCATGTCTACACCATTGTCCGGGTAGATCTCCTGCAGCTTGGCGAGCATGCCGTCCTGCTGCTCCAGGGTCAAGCTCTCCTCGTGGGAGAAAGAGATCGTCAGGATGTTCGCGTCGGAGTCAAAGCTCTCACCCTTCTGGAGAGTGATGGGAGTGTTCACGATCTCCTCGATCGCAGACTTGCAGGCGGTCTCATCCAGGTCGCCGCTGTAGGAGTACGACAGGATCGTACCGCCCTTGAAGTCGATGGCGATCTCCACGCCGGTAAAGGTGGTGGCGATGGAGAGGATGATCAGCACTGCCGAAATAATAAAGAATGTTTTCTTGGTCTGGGAGAACTTGCGGATCTTGCTCTCCTTGTAGGTCTTTTCATTGTAGCCGTAGAGTGAGGGTTTCTGGAACGCCTTGAAACGCGCCAGAGACATATTCATCACACGTGCTGCATACACGCCCATGATGAAGTTCAGGACAACGCCGGCAACGAGCGTGAAGCCGAACGAGTAGATAAAGCCTTCAGTGGTCGCACCAAACGGACGGAAAATGGTCGCATCAAGCAGCTTGGTGATGGGATTGGTGTTCGTGCCGAATGCGCCCATCAGGATGACTGCAACGATAGCAAGTGTCAGGTTGCCGTCGAGGATCGCGGAAAAGGCGTTGGAATAGCCTGCCTTGAGGGAGGATTCCACGCTCTTACCCCGGGCAAGCTCCTCCTTGATACGCTCTGCGGTGATGATGTTACAGTCAACACCCATACCAATGGACAGGATGATACCGGCAATACCCGGAATGGTCAGCGTAGAGCTGGGCTGGAATCCGAACCAGCCGGATACGGCTGCCAGCATACCGGCTGCCTGACCGATCAGACCAATGACAGCGATCATGCCGGGGATGCGGTACAGCACGAGCATATAGATGGCAATAAACGCCAGTGCGATCAGACCGCTGAGGATCATAGCACGCAGTGCGCCTGTACCCAGTGTGGGCGAAAGCGTCTTGGTGCTGGTCGCATACAGCGAGAAGGGGAGCGCACCGGAGGTGATCTGGTCAGCCAGTCTCTTGGCACTGTCTGCGGTGAAGTTACCGGAGATGATCGCTTCGCCGTTGCCGATGGTCTCGTTTACGGTCGCACTGGAAACGCACACATCATCCATCCAGATGGAAATGTAGCCTCCATTGGCAGCCTGTGCAGCTGTTGCGGAGGCGAATGCCTGCTTACCGGTATCGTTCAGACGAAGCTGTACGACCCACTGAGAGGTATCCTGGTTATAACCGGGGTTCGCCTGATCGACTGCCGAGCCTGTGAGGATCACGTCGCCGTCCACGTCAGTACCATAACGGAACGTCAGCTCGGACATCTGACCAAGCTCGTCCACGGCTGCTGCCGGATCGAAGTTCTCCTCGCCCGACTGCCACGGGAAACGGACAATGATACGGGAATTGTTGTAGTCTACATAGGTTTCGCTGTCGTTGATGTTCAGGCTTGTCAGTCGGAGCTTGATGACCTCCATTGCCGCATCCATCTGTTCTTCGGACGCATCCAGGTCATCCTCCGGCTCAAAGGTCACATCAACACCGCCCTGGATATCAATACCCAGACGGATGTCATCCAGCCCGTGGACATACGTTTTCTTAATGTCGCCCTTGTAGCTGTGGACACCCAGAGCTGTGGTGAGTGCAAACAGCGTAATGATGATAAAAGCAACAAAAAAGACGGGTTTTCCTACTTTTTTCTTCACGTTCTAACCTCCTGCTGCCGCCGCGCCCGGTCGGGCGTGCGGAACATGTTCTGTTTTTGCCGCAAAATCAGGCGGCACACAATATAATTATAGTATATATTGGTGGAAATGTCAAGGGGTTTCCAAAAAAATGCCACGGCATTTCAACAAGCCGCGGGGGAGCTGATGCACAGCGTAGGATCTGCCGTGCAGGCTTTTTTACTATACCTTTATAATGGAGAAAATAGAGATGACACATAACGCGTATAAAAAACTGCTGAAAAAATTTTTTGAAAAAATTTGAAAAAAAGCTTGACAAAATCATCGTCTTGTGCTATAATAACATTGTTGACCGCGAGAGAGTGCGGATCACACAATAAAGCAGATGCAATGCGACATTTGCGGATTTAGCTCATCTGGTAGAGCGCCACCTTGCCAAGGTGGAGGTAGCGAGTTCGAGCCTCGTAATCCGCTCCACATGTATCGGGGAAATATTCCCGGTATAGCAGACAGTCCTGAAGTGAAAACTTCGGGACTTTTTTATTTTACACGGCTGGGCAGGGACGCTAATGATGCGCAAGATCAAGCTTGTGTGCAATCTGCATAAAAGGCAAAGGAAAATAACACCCATTTTTTACTTGACAAAAACGAAGAACCGTGTTATAATAATAAAGCTGTCAGACGAGAGGGACAAGTTACCAGGG
>CAZKHW010000247.1:0-4000 GCA_964552525.1 uncultured Ruminococcus sp.
TTCATCTCGCCCTCAAAGTGGATCTCGATCGCCTTCTCCGGCTTGGGATCGAGCCATACAGAACCGCCGGGAAGCCAGTTGTCGGGCAGCTCCGTCTGCCAGCCGTCCTCCAGCTTCTGCTGGAAGATTCCGTACTCATAGCAGATGGAGTGACCCATTGCCGGCATGCCGGTGGTTGCCATACCATCGAGGTAGCATGCTGCCAGACGGCCAAGACCGCCGTTACCCAGACCTGCGTCCGGCTCGCAGTCATAAATTCTGTCGATATTGATGTTGAAGTCAGCCAGCATCTTGCCGACCTGCTCTGCCATCTCCAGGTTATACAGCGAGGTCTTGAGGGAACGTCCCATCAGGAACTCCATCGACAGGTAATACACCTGCTTCTTGCCTGCGGAATGCGCTGCATTGATGAACTTGCGGCGCTTTGCCTTCAGATGCTCCACCACAAGCGAGGACAGGATCTCATATACCTGCTGATCGGATGCCTCGTCCGGAGAGACGCTGAACTTGGTCATCAGCCTCTCTGTAAAATTCGTTTTGAATTTCTTGAACTCGTTGCTGTCAATTGCTGCCATACTCTTTTTCCGCTCCGCGATCATAACGATACCGGAGCGATCTCCTTTCTCATAAGCTTATCATTGGTGACGGATCCTATGCCGGGGCACAAAATCCTACATTATATAGTATACTCTATTTTTGCAATCATGGCAATTGACGTTTTCGCCAAATATTCTATGCAGTTCCATTACACAATGTATAGCGGATAGCATAGCATAGCCGAAAACAGTTTAATTCCCTCCTGTTTATACGCACCGTAAACGTTTTCGGAACAATAAAAAGCATTTAATTCACAAATTTAACATTTCCATACAAGAAGGGAGCTGCCGCACCGGAATGCGGCAGCCCTTGGTTCAGCCTTTCTTATCCTCCTCCAGATACCGGGTAAGCACCTCATGCATCGGAAGATAGTCACGTCTGACCCTGATCGGTCTGCCCTCGGGATCGAGAAAGCAGTGCGTGGATGTTCCGGTGCAGTACAGCTCGCCGTTGTCCTTGCCGCGCACCTCGTAGGAAAATCCGTACCGCAGCCCGTTGTAGAGATTCAGGCGCGTGATGATCTCCACCGTCTCGCCAAAGCGCACCATCCGGATGTACTTCGCATCGACCGTCAGCACCGGACACACGATACCGGATGCCTCCTGATCGGCAAAGCGCATTCCGACCGCATCGAGATAGTGGATGCGCGCCTCCTCGAACCAGCGGATGTAGTTCGAGTGATGCACGATCTTCATCTGGTCGGTCTCATAGTAATGCGGCGTTCTCTCGTAGATATCCACGCTGTGTCACTCCTCTCCGGCTGTATCCGTTTTCTTCTTGCGGAACACCACGAGCTTGGAGAAGAAATAATTCGCCAGCGTCACCACGACCTGCGCGGTAAACTTAAAGATTGCATAGATCCACACGATATCCGTATCCGTCTCCTCCACATGATACAGCGGAACGCCGATCTGCATGATGCCCACCTCCATAAAATAGGACACCAGACGGGCGGAAACGAATGTCCACAGCTCGAACATGAGCTGCCGGGTCGAGGCGGTCACACTCCTGAACACATACTTTTTGTTCACATAGAACGCAAATACCACCGCAACGCACCACGCCACACTGGTCGCGACAAAATTCTCCACACGCGGATTCCAGTGAACGATTGCCATTGCCCCGTACTGCATGGCGAACTGTACGATCATATTCAGGATGGTCGTGAGCAGTCCATAATAAATGTATACCACCAGCTCCTCGAACTTGTCGTAGAGCTTTTTCAGCGGCGCGGGGAGCAGCTTGACAAAGAATTGCAGGATTTTTTCAAACATGATAGTCCCTTTCCCGTGCCGCCATCACATCAGCTCGCAGATCAGCTCGGAGAACTCTGTGGGATTCTCGATCGGCATTCCCTCCAGCAGCAGTGCCTGATTATAGAGGAGCTTGGCGTATTTTGCCACCTTGTCCGTGCCGGTCAGTCCGGTCAGCTTTGCAAAGACAGCATGCTCGGGATTGACCTCGAGAACGAGCTTTGCCTGCACCTTTCTGTCGGTCGGCATAGCGTTGAGTACCTTTTCCATCTCCAGCGTCAGATCGCCCTCGCTGGTCAGGCAGACCGGATGAGATTTCAGGCGGTTCGAGAGTGTGACACGCTCCACCTTGCCGGAAAGTGCGGATGCCATCTCCTCAAGCAGAGACTTGTTCTCCTCACGCTTTTCGTCAAGCTGTTTCTTCTCCTCCTCCGTGGAAAGGTCGAGGTCATTCTCCGTAACGGACTTGAACACCTTTTCCTTGTAGGAGATCATCTGCTTGGCAGCAAATTCATCCACAGGCGCGGTGAAATACAGGATCTCATAGCCCTTGGCAAGAACTGCCTCCGCCTGCGGAAGTGCCGCGATCGCCTGCACGGTCGCACCGGATGCGTAGTAAATTTCCTTCTGCTCCTCGGGCATATTGTCCACATACTCCTGGAGCGTGATCGGCTTGTCACCGCGCGAGGACTGGAACAGCAGCAGATCCTGCAAGTCCTCCTTGTGCATCCCGTAATCCGCATACACGCCGTATTTGAGCTGCGTGCCGAACGCCTCGAAGAATTTCTCATACTTGTCGCGGTCGGACTTGATCATGCGTGCCAGCTCGTTTTTGATGGTCTTTTCGATGGACTTTGCGATCAGTTTGAGCTGACGGTCGTGCTGGAGCATCTCACGGGAGATGTTCAGGGACAGATCCTCGGAATCCACAAGACCCTTGACAAAGCTGTAGTAATCCGGCAGCAGATCCGCGCACTTGTCCATGATCATGACACCGTTCGAGTAGAGCTGGAGTCCCTTCTCGTACTCACGGGTATAGTAGTCATAGGGGGTCTGGCTGGGGATATAGAGCAGTGCATCATAGGTCACTGCGCCCTCGTTGTGGACATGCTTGTATGCCATCGGCGGCATGTGATCGAGAAATTTCTCCTGATAGAAGGTGTTGTAGTCGTCATCGGTCAGCTCGGTCTTGTTCTTGCGCCAAAGGGGCACCATGCTGTTGAGGGTATCGAGGGTGATCTCCTCCTCAAACTCGTTGTCTGTGCCGTCCTTGAGCTTGCGGTGGGATACCTCCATCTGAATGGGGAAACGGATATAATCCGAATACCGCTTGACAAGCCCCTGGATGCGGTACGGCTCCAAAAATTCACTGTAGCCCTCCTCATCGGAGTCCTCCATCAGTTCGAGGACGATCCTTGTGCCGTGGGTATCCATCTGCGTCTCCTCGATGGTGTAGCCCTCAACGCCCTCGGACTGCCACATGTAGGCGGTGTCTGCACCAAATGCCCGGGAGTAGACGGTCACGCGCTTTGCCACCATAAATGCGGAATAAAATCCGACACCAAACTGTCCGATGATCTGCTGATCTCCCTCGAGCTTGTTGTCCGTCTTGAACGCCAGCGAGCCGGAGCTTGCGATCGTACCGAGGTTCTTTTCCAGCTCCTCGGCGGTCATGCCGATGCCGTTGTCGGTGATGGTGATGGTTCTCGCATCCTTGTCCAAATCGAGACGGATGGCGAAGTCCTCCTTGTTCATTCCGACGGAATCGTCCGTCAGGGAACGGAAGTACAGCTTGTCGATGGCATCCGATGCATTCGAGATCAGCTCACGCAGGAAGATCTCCTTATGCGTGTAGATCGAATGGATCATCATGTCCAGCAGCTTTTTCGATTCGGCTTGAAATGCCTTGGTTTCCATACTAACATCCTCTTTCTTTGAAATAGTTTTAGCACTCTGCTGTGTCGAGTGCTAATTCTTGTATACTATTATACATCATCCTTGTGGATTTGTCAAGGGGAAAAAATATGGGCGCGGTGACCGCGCTTGCGAGTTGGCGAGGACGACAGATCGGATTCTGGTGTCCGCAATGCCCTTTTCTTGCGGCAAAAGGGCAAAGCTGGCACAAAGCACACAGCTAGCAGTTTCCGAAG
>CAZKHW010000248.1:0-3983 GCA_964552525.1 uncultured Ruminococcus sp.
GGTGCAGCTCGTTCCCGGAGCGCGTGGCCTCAATCACGTTGCCGTAGCCCTTGTGATTGTCCCATTGCGGCTTTGTGCGGTGCGCGAACATGACGAGCTCGTGCTGCGTTCTCCAACCTATACCCATTCCGGGTGTTTTCTTGTTCCAGACGAGCATATTACGCACACCGAGGCCTACCGCCTCCACAATGTCGAATAAATACGGCCACATTCTCCAGTCTGTGAAGATATAAGCAACTTTTACCGGGCAGAGAGTGAGAGTCGATTTCATCATATTGGCATAACCTCGCGTGCTCAGAGTGTCGGAGCTGATCATAGGCGCAAAGAGTTTCCCGTCCTTTCCTTTGCGTTTGGAGCCTATGCTGCCGCTGTTTTTGCCAGATTCTTGGAAGCCTCCGGAACAATACGGCGGATCGGTGAGCAGGATTTCCGGCTTTTCACCTTCGAGCAGCAACTCCATGTCGCTGCTGTTTGTAGAGTTACCGCAGACGACGCGGTGCCGACCGAGAATCCAGAGATCGCCCTTCTGAGTGATCGTGTCGTCGAGTTCGGGCAGCTCCGGGATCTGATCAGGCTCATGGAGATCGTTGTGCAGCGCCTCGCTCATTGCCGTGATAAGTCCGGCCACCTCGTCCTCGGTAAAGCCGGTCAGCTCCAGAGGAATCTCGCCGGTGTCAATATCGGCGAAAATGTCCGCCAGCATTTTGTTGTCAATCTCGGCCAGCTCTGCGATCCGGTTGTCTGCCACAAGATCCGCGTACTCCTCAGCCTCGCTCGTGTAGTTCTGATACTCCACCGGAGCAGCTGCCAGCCCCTCCAGCAGCGCAGCGCTGAGTCGTCCGTGCCCTTTGACGATAAATCCGGAGTGCCTACTGATGGTGATCGGCTGTCTCCAGCCGGTCTGTCGGATAATGCGGCCGAGCGCTTGGATCTGCGCGTCCGGGTGTGTGTTTGGGTTCTTAGGGTTCGGTATCAGCTTTTCTATCTCCACGATCTCGTCGTGTGCGCAGAATACAGGCACACCGTCAGCGTGCGCTCTTGGTTCTGCTGTTGTCTGATAGTCTGTCATTTGTGCGCCGCCTCCAATTTCTTGTACACCTGCTGACGTATGCGCTCTTGCAGCTCCGTGTCCGTTTCTCCGGATCCGCGTGTGAGCCCGTGAGCCTCCGCGATCTTGTCGAGCTTTGCACCGGTCGCCGGAGCAGGTCTGTGCCGCTCCGAGTTGTCGAGCTCGCACGCTGCACGGTTGATCCGTTTCTGAAAATGTCGGTTACTCTCTCCGGGCTCTCGCTTGACGCCGTAGACGTCGCCCACGCCGTTCATGGTGAGGATCTTCATTGTTTCGTTGATTGTCCGAATCATTTCACGCTGGTGGCGATGCTTTTTCAGCTTTTGGGTTAGCGTTTTCAGCTTGTAGCCTCCGACGATAAATGCGAGTGTGAGCCAAAAGCCCAGCCCTCTGTTATTTTCTTCTTTTTTCATGGTTTGCCCTCCTTCTCTGCGCCCGGTTTCCCGCCGGGTGCGGGTTGCTGCTGCGCTTGTATGGAGTCAGCAGTCCCTCATTGATCGCGCACTCCGTACACATAAAGCGGACGGACTGCGCCTTCTGGAGTCGGTCTGCCTCTGCCGGTTTCCAGCATTTGCGATTGCAGCGCGGGCAGTTGATCGGTGTCCAGTCCGGGTGCTTCGCCTGCGTGTCGCCGTTGAGGTTCCGATCCAGAGGCAGGCACATGATCCCGCCTCTGTCGTGCAGCTCTCGCGGCCTTATGCCTGCTCCGGGAGCTGTTTCTTCTTCCTGCAAAGTCTCCAGTGCCTCGACTTGATCGAGCGGCAGGCAGAAGGCACCGCAGCTGCTCCACTCTCCAGCCTTCCACGCTCGTTCAAACTCTGCGAGCGTGTTGTAACTCTGGAGCCCGGCGTCTACCTCTGCGCGGTACATTGTTTCCATGACTGCCTCGTCGTCGATCTGATCCCAGCCGTAGAGGTGCCAGCTCTCGTGGTTGTCGTACCCCCATTGTGAGAACGTCAGAACGAGCCCGTCGATAGGGTAGCCTGTGTTCTGCACCTTTCCCTTGATGATTTTCGGCTTGTAGCCCATTGCGTTGTCCTCCTTACCATGTATCGCGCTGCGGTATTAAAATAATTTCCACAACGTCGTATTTTCTTGTTGTTTCCATGGGCGTGTCTGGCTCTCCTTCAAATTCATTGTTTAATACGCTGCACAATTTCGCCGGCTTGTTTTCTCGCGGTTCGACGTCCTTCCAGAGCTTTCCGTTTTCATCTTCATAGACGGGACGCCCCCAGCCGTCGCGGCCTTTGTGCGTCAGCCGTAGCACGGCTTTTTGTTTCATACGCGCCCTCCCTTCATATCACCGGGAGAGAATTTGCACCCCTCCCGGTTTTTGTTTTGGTTATGCAATAATGGTGATTTTACCGCGATCCGGAATGTCTGCCAGCTGCTCCGCGAGGTAGGCTTTCACATTCTGGACGGCCTGAGACTTCCAGAGCCCGCCGTCAGCTGCTACGAGCTTAAAAAGCGGTTCGCCGCTACGTCCTTCGCTTATTCTGAAAATGAAGTCACTCGACGGCTGCTCTACTTCCAAAAATGTGCGGTAGGGAATAAGCGTCACCGGGTTAGGCACGAGAGCGTCGCCCTTTGTGACAATGCCGGTGCGGATCGTTGCTTGCTGCGTTGTGCCGTCGTCGGAATACTCGGCGGCTTTGGTGTTCACGATATTGGATGCCAGAACGGCGACGGCCTCGCGCTCGCTGCTCGACGCGAAGCAGCTCTGGAGTGATACGAGAAAAGCCTCTTGCTCATACTCGGTGCCATACTCAAAACGCGGCAGCAGCGCGTTGACAACAAACAGCGTCTCGCGTTCGCGTTCTGCCAGCAACCCGGAATAGAGTCGCACCTCGGTGGCGCTCACCACCTGAATGATCATACGGTCGCGAAGTTCGTCGCGGCTCTCCTTGATGTAGTCCACCAGCGAGGTGAGCGTGGTTGCCTTGATTGGCTCTGCCATGCGTTCCGCGTCGTAACGTCTGAGATCCTTTGTGCAATATGTCCGCCCGTTAATTTCTACGATCTCCGGCTTTTCAGCCTTGACGGCCAGCCCTGTGATATAGGCGATTGCCTCTTTGATACCTTCCATGTGTTCGTCCTCCTTATTTTAGCCTTCTGCGGCTCTGTGATTGATTGATACGAATAAACCGCCGGTCGTTCCGCGGTCGCCCTCGTTCTGTTCTCCGGTCGGCAGCTGCTCCGGGCCTCTTTGCTTGCCTCTCTCGCGGAGATCCAAAGGCTTGCCGGTCGAGGACTGCGCGAGCTCGTCGCTCAGATCCTCGTCGTCCTCCGGCTCGTCAAATAGACTCATTTGTCCGGGTGTTTGCCCGTTATACTCCGCGATTTCCAGTTGGCCGGTTTTCAGATCCTTGCCCATGAGCATTTGAGTGTCAATTGCTTCGGTGGCTGCGAGCTTGGTCGTCACCGAAATAGTGGTGTTTACGAGCTGGCGCGTCTTGTTCGGCGCAAACTTGATTTTGATCGTGATCTCACGCTTTGCCACGGCGTCGGTGTTTGGGTTCTGAATGTTGTCTGCCACTTGCAGCAGTGCCTCGTTGAGCTTTTCGGCGAAGGCTCCACCAGCGAGCTTTTGCAGGTTGATCCGGCTCGTGCCTTTATTGTTTGTCATGATTTCCGCTCCTTTCTGAATTTGTCCGGGTTTGTGCAGGTGCTCCAATGTGGGATATAGCCGTACCCCTCGGCGTCCATGTGATCTCTCGCGATCTCGGCGGTGATCACCTCGCCGTTAGGCAGCACCACCTTGGTGTTGCCATGCCGGGTGCGCTTATAATACACCGGGTTGAAGTCGCACGGGATCGCCCTCCCGACTGGTGTCTTGATCCAAATAATCTGAGCCCCGCAGGCTTTACACGGTCGTGTGCTCATGCTTTTGCCTCCTTTCTGAGTTCCTGCTTTG
>CAZKHW010000249.1:0-3962 GCA_964552525.1 uncultured Ruminococcus sp.
AAGCATCGTAGTCGATCACGGCGTGGGACTGCTCGATGGAGATGGCATTTTTGGGACACTTTTTCACACACATCCGGCAGCCGATGCAGCCGTTGTCGCACGCTTGCTTGGTCTTGCGTCCGTTGTCCTGTGAGGAACAGGCAACAGCCACGCGGCTTTTCTTCGGACGCAGGGAAAGCAGCGCATTGGGGCAAGCCTTGGCGCATTTTCCGCAGGCAATGCATTTGCCGGGATCCACGACGGCAATGCCGTTTTGGATGGAGATCGCGTCATCATCACAGACAGCCGCGCAGTCGCCAAGTCCCAGACAGCCGTAGCTGCACAGACCGCTGCCGCTGTAGGATGCCTTCGCCGCCGCGCAGCTCCGCATGTCCGAGGCATCATAGAGCCGGCGCGATGCCTCGCAGTCACCGCTGCAATGGACAAGCATGACCATCGGCTCGGAAGTCTCAACCTCAATGCCGAGGATCTTGCCGAGTGCATCGGCAACCGATGCGCCGCCGGGCTTGCAGAGATTCGGAGCTGCTGTTCCGGCTGCCACTGCCGCGGCATAGTCCGCACAGCCTGCAAAGCCGCATCCGCCGCAGTTCGCGCCGGGGAGTGCCACGGTGATCTGCTCCTGTTTCGGGTCGGTCTGGACGGCGAACACATGGGATGCCAGGGTCAGCAGGACACCAGCCAGGAGTCCCATCCCTGCAAAGAGGAGGATCGGTATCAGAATGTTCATGTAAGCACCTCCATCAGATCATGCCGGAAAACGCCGAAAAGCTCATGGATACGATGGCGGCCGCCACAAGGGTCGCCGGAATTCCCTGAAATGCCTTGGGAACATCGGCAGCCGCAATGCGGCTTCTCACGCCCGAGAAAATGATGAGTACGAGTGTAAAGCCGATGCCCACTGACACGGCGTTCCAGATCGCCAGTCCGTAGCCCAATCCGTCGTCAATGTTGTTGATGGTCACGCCCAGAACGGCGCAGTTGGTCGTGATTAGCGGCAGGTACACGCCCAGTGCCTTGTAAAGCGGCGGCAGGAGCTTTTTCAGCACGATCTCCACAAGCTGCACGAACAGCGCAATGATGAGAATAAACGCTACAGTTTGCAGGTACGCCAAGTCGAGCATCACCAGGAGCTGGTAGATCGGCCAGGTCACGGCGGCTGCACAGCCCATCACGAAGATGACTGCGCCGCCCATGCCAAGGCTTGAGGAGAGCTTGCCGGAAACGCCCAGAAACGGACAGATGCCCAGCGAGCGTGAAAGGACGTAGTTGTCGGTGAGCATGGCGGCAAGGAGTGTTGTCAGAAAAAGTTTCATGCGCTTGCCTCCTCTCCGTCACAGCCCTGGCAGGCGCCGGACATCGCACAGCCTGCACAGCCGGTCTCCTTGACGGGCGGCTTGCGCGTGAGGATGCCGATGAGTGCTACGACCAGTCCGAGGGTCATAAAACCGCCTGCGGTCGAGGTAAAGACCGAGAGCGTGGGGAAACCCTCCGGCAGGCTGACAGCGATGGGTGTGCCTGCCATCCAGGTGGCGCATCCGAACATTTCGCGGATCGAGCCGATCAGCAGAAGGGAGAGCGTAAAGCCTGCCCCCATGCCCAGACCATCCAGAACGGACGGCAGAACCGGATGCTTGGAGGCGAACATCTCCGCACGTCCCAGCACGATGCAGTTGACCGTGATGAGGGAGAGAAATGTTCCCAGTGCCTCATGCAGCTCCGGGAGATAGGCATGCAGCAGCATGTCAATGATGGTCACAAAGCCTGCGATGATGACGATGTAGCAGGGAAGCTTCACGGTCGGCGGAATGACCTTGCGCAGCAGCGAGATGACCAGATTCGAGCCGACAAGGACAAACATGGTCGCCAGCCCCATGCCCAGTGCATTGACTGCCTGCGAGGTAACAGCAAGTGTCGGACACATGCCGAGCAGCCCCACAAGCGTGGGATTCTCGCGGATCAGTCCCTTGGTGAATTCCCGAAGATACGAGTGTTCCTTTGCCATTATGGATTCCTCCCTTCGCTGCATTCGAGTGCAAGTGCGACCGCCGAGCGCAGCCCCTCCGAGGAGAATGTCGCGCCGGAGATGATATCCGGACAGCCGCTGGTATCGTCTGCGCCTGTGAATTTAGCAAGATAGTCCGGGGCAGTGATCTTTGTGCCGACGCCGGCAGTCTCACCGCACGAGACGATCCCCACTGCAGCGACCCTGCCGTCGGCATCAATGCCGATGAGGGCGCGGATGCCGCCCCGGGCGTAGCCGTCTGCAGTGATATCATAGATGGTAAGTCCCGTCTCGCTGACGAAGATCTGCGAGACCCCCTCGTACTGCTGCGCGGACTGCTCGTAGCTGCCCTCGCCGAATACGGCGATCAGGCTGCGCTGCACCTTATCTGATTCTGCCTGCACGATCTTGTCGCTCGTTGCCGCATGGACTGCTGCGAGCAGTCCGCAGACTACGGCGCATACGAGCATGATGACAGCGGAGGGAATGAGCTTTTCCTTCATCGTGCTCCTCCCTTCTTCTCCCGGAACACGCCAAACGGACGGCTGGCGGTGAAGCGGTCAATGTAGGGGGTGAGAATGTTCATGAGAAGGATCGCAAAGGAAACGCCTTCCGGGTACCTGCCGAACTGCCGGATGAGGAATGTCAGCAAGCCGCATCCGATGCCGAATAGGATGCGTCCCGGGGTCGTGATGGGCGTGGTCACGTAGTCGGTCGCCATGAAGAATGCGCCGAGCATCAGACCGCCCGAGAGGAGTTGGTACAGCATTGCCTGTGTATCGCCGCCGGAGGCGATCAGCGTGCAGACGGCAACCGTCCCCAGGAACGAAAACGGTGCTGCCGGAGAGATGATGCCCATGAAGATCAGGAACATGCCGCCGAACAGGAGCATGGCTGCCGAGGTCTCGCCAAGGCATCCGCCGATGTTGTTTCCCCAGAACAGATCGTTCAGGTTCGCTGTTCCGGTGACTAAGGGTGTTGCAGAGGAAACGGCATCATAGCTCTCGCCCGGATGGATCCAGTGGGTCATATCCGAGGCGGCGGACAGCACGAGAAAGATCCGGGCGGTGATAGCAGGATTGGCGAAATTCTGCCCCAGACCGCCGAACAGCTGCTTGACAACGGCAATGGCGAAGATGCAGCCGACACCCGCCTCCCAGAGAGGGAGCGTAACGGGAAGATTGAGTGCCAGCAGCAGTCCTGTGAGCGCGGCACTGCCGTCACGGATGGTCTGCTCACGTTTCATGAGGACGCGGCAAAACCCTTCGCATGCCACGGAGACAGCCGTGCAGAACACGATCAGGAGCGCGGCACGCCATCCGAAATGTACGACACTCATCACGCATGCCGGGAGCAGCGAGAGGATCACAAACAGCATGATCTTCTGTGTGGTCATCTCATCATGGATATGGGGTGTATTTTCGATGGGGAGCAGTTTCATTGTACCACCTCCTTTCGCAGGAAATCTCTGGCAAGTCCGTTGCTTTCGGCAAGCGGACGATGTGCCGGACAAACATAGGAGCAGCAGCCGCAGAGCATGCACAGATCCACGTGCAGACGGCGCAGAGCAGCCGCATCGCGGCGGTTGTAGGCTTTCTCCAGCTCTGTCGGCATCAGCCGCAGGGGACATGCCTGAATGCATCTGCCGCAGCGGATGCATGCTGTTTCCGTGTGCGGCGCGGCAGCCGGCAGTGCCAGCACGGCATTCATGGTCTTGATGACGGGGTAGTCCGCCGAGGGCAGGCACATGCCCATCATCGGACCGCCGGAAACGATCCGCTGCATTGTTTCCCAGTCACAGCCTGCATAGTCGAGGAGCGCACGCACGGGCGTTCCGATCGGTACGATGAGGCTGCAAGGTTTTTCAATACACTCGCCGTCCACGGTCACGCCGCGCGATACCAGCGGCATGCCGGTGGTGAAGTATTCCTCCAGAAAGAAGATACTGGTGACATTCATG
>CAZKHW010000250.1:0-3950 GCA_964552525.1 uncultured Ruminococcus sp.
TCCCGAGGTTTATCCGCTTGGAGATATCCGGTGGAAGACATGAAAAACAGCAGCTTGTTTGCTGCTGTCTTCCACCGTTTTATCTCACAGCCTGCGTCGAGTTGCTCCTCAGCGTTGCTCTCTTTGGCTGCATTTTTAGTTTTGTCATTTTTGGGTGCTTTATGCGGTTACACAGTTTATTTTTCAGACCCGTGGGAAAATGACAGCCTTGTGCGTGTTTCACGGGAGCTTTCCCATTATGATGAAAATGGAAAGCGATATACTACTGATTATTTTGATTCTACAGATACACTCATAAAACGTGAACACCTTACATAGTTTCAAATCTCTGAAACAAGCTGATTTTTGATCTATCTTAGTAATCATTCCAAATAATCATAACCTAAAGTACCACCGCCACACCATTTCACACAAGTCATAAACAGACTTCTGCGCCATTTCAGAATATCTCAACACCCCAATGAAGCAATAAACTGTAAAAATAATAGTTTACTGATGAATCGACAAAAGCATTATGTTCTCAGAAGGAACATAATGCTTTTGCTTTAATTAG
The DNA here is from genome assembly GCA_964552525.1 of uncultured Ruminococcus sp. Classification (GTDB taxonomy): domain Bacteria; phylum Bacillota; class Clostridia; order Oscillospirales; family Ruminococcaceae; genus UBA3855. The sequence goes on from CAZKHW010000250.1 coordinate 554, forward strand.
AATGAAGTTAAATCTGTCATAACTAATAATGTTACATAATTGTGATTTGATTAAGTAAGAAAAATATTTATTTTCGTCAAATTTCACTTCGACTTTTTCATTGAAAATGGTACTAATAAGTGAAGGGGTAAAACAAGCACCCCTGAGAGGAGGAATCACCCATGGATAACGGTGAAAGTAGCTACCGCCGTTTCCTTGCGGGCGACAATGAGGGACTGCATGAGATCATCTGCACCTATCGGGCAGGATTGATACTGTATTTGAATAGCTTTGTGCAGAATGTTCACACTGCTGAGGAACTGACCGAGGACACTTTTTTAGAACTGATGATAAAACGTCCGAAATTCTCAGGGAAAAGCTCATTCAAGACATGGCTCTATGCGATCGGGCGTAATATCATGGCGAAATACCTCCGAAGGCACACAAAACTCAGCGCCGTTCCGCTGGAATCACAAGAATGCCTTGCTGACGAGGAAAATATCGAAAGCAATTACATAAAAAGCGAACAGAAGCGTATGGTACATCAGGCTTTGCACCGGTTGAAACTTGATTATCGGCAAGTGTTGTATCTCATCTATTTTGAGGGATTCAGCAACACCGAAGCAGGCTTGATCATGAAAAAAACTAACAGGCAGGTCAGGGATTTGCTATATAATGCCAAAAAAGCGTTAAAATCTGAACTAGAAAGGAGTGGCTTTGACTATGAAGAATGACGATGAGATGTATAGGAGCATACTTTCCAAATATGAGGAATATCAAGAGAAGAAGAAAAGAAGGATTCGCACGATCAGGCGAACAGTGCCTGTCTTAGCCTGCTTTTGCTTTACCGTAGTGTTTGGATTCAGGTTTTGGGACGATCTGGCAAAGCCCTCCCGTTTTCCAATACAACCGGATATTGTTGATGAACCGATAATAGAAAGCTCCGAGTGCACTACCGCTGCTGATACAACTGAAAGGCGTTCTACGGATCAGGCAATCATCACCGATGCCGTATCAACAACCATATCGGCTCAAAACTCGGAGATAGATATGGTCGCTACAACTGGGAAATCTCAAACGCAAACCGTTACTATTGCTGTTTCGGGTGAGAAATCAGGCAGAGAGACAGAGCAGGAAGCATCAGAACATAGGGAAACACAAGCACCTGTTACGACTGCTCCTGTTGTTGAAACGAAGCCGATCATAGAAGCTCAAACAACATCACTAGTACAGACAACTGTGGAAACCCCTAATACAATTGTTACGGAAACAGAGCATATTGATGACGATGATAGTAGATTACTGTATCCTATTGGGAAACAAGTCAGCACCGAGGTTTATAAAGCTATGGCAGCCGCTTCCTATATGATTTACAATAATATTGAAACCTCTACAACAACTTCTGAGGGAACAGCAACAACGCAAACTACCGCAACGATTCCATCTGAAACAACAACCACAACGGTTACGACAGATGATCGACAGACGGCTCTTGAAAAACTGGCTGAAAAAGAACACATCATGATTGGCGAGTTTCAGAGGGAACGGGCAGTGATCCTCGGAGAGCTTTCCCCAGATGCCAAAAGAATCACGCTTGATGAGGTCATCGAAATCATTGAAAGCTCAAGTACATATGATGAAATCTGTAAGAAGCTCCATGAAGTACAACCATATGCTGACTATTATGGCGGAAGTGGTGTAACTCTCGTTGAATATTGGTTTGATGATAAAGGGGCAAAAAGAATTCTCCTGATTCTTGAACAAGAAGAGGTATTCTATGATCATTTTAAGGAGGCTGATAAAATATATTCTTAAATCACATATACAAAGTGATCAGCATATGACACATTATTTTTGAAAGGATGATTACTATGATGAAAAAGAAACTGTTATCTGGCATTGTCGCAAGTGCATTCTCTATGTCGCTTTTAACGAGTATAGGCACTACTACAGCTTCAAATCAGGCTTTTGCGGTTGCTGACTATGATGCTTCGAGCATTACTTTAACAGAAGAAGCAATCGAGCAAACCACGATCGCCACAACCACAACACAGCCTCCTGAAACTACCGCAACAACAACTACCACCATAACAGTCACTATCTCTGAACAGCAGGCTGCTCTTGACAAACTGGCTGAAAAGGAAAAAGCACTGTTTGGTGAATTTCAGAGAGAAAGAGCAATTATTCGTGGTGATCTTGCTCCCGATTCGGATAGACTGACCCTTGATGAAGTGAACGAGATTATCAGAACCTCTGACTCCTACGATGAAATCTACGAGAAGCTGAGAGAAGTACAGCCTTACGCTGACTACTACGGCGGCAGTGGTGTTTCATTTGTTGAGTATTGGTTCGATGATAAAGGTGTAGAGAGAATCGTTATGATTTTAGAGCAGGAGGATATTTTCTATTCTCAATGTGCAGAAGATGGAACGCTCAAGGAGTATCAGGTGCTTTATCCTGCTGAAAAGCAGGTAACCCCGGAGAGCTATCAGAACATGATAATAGGCTCATTCATGGGCTCATGCAGGATATACAATGGTCTTGGTTCTTCCCTTTCTAGCACTCCCTCTGAGGGAGAACCAATCGGAACGCAGACAACTGAGCCAACACAAACTACAACCACAACAACTACCGTAAGTCAGCCGATAGATGAACAGCAGGCTGCTCTCGACAAATTGGCTGAAAAGGAAAAAGCACTGTTTGGTGAATTTCAGAGAGAAAGAGCAATTATTCGTGGTGATCTTGCTCCCGATTCGGATAGACTGACCCTTGACGAAGTGAACGAGATTATCAGAACCTCTGACTCCTACGATGAAATCTGCAAGAAGCTGAGAGAAATACAGCCTTACGCTGACTACTACGGCGGCAGCGGTGTATCTCTTGTTGAGTATTGGTTCGACGATAAGGGTGCACAGAAAATCGTGCTTATTCTTGAACAGGAGGATATTTTCTACGCTCAGTGTACGGAAGATGGATTCCTCAATGAATATCAGGCACTTTACCCTGTTGAAAAGCAGATGAATCTTGAAAACTATAAAACTAAGATGATCGATTCGTACATGATCTATAATGATGTTGACGCTTCAGGAGATATCAATGGTGACGGAATAGTAAGCGTATCTGATGTAGTTATGCTCCAGAAGTGGCTGTTAGCCGTTCCCGATACTAACCTTGTTAACTGGAAAGCTGCTGACTTCTGCAAGGACAATAAACTCGATATATTTGACCTGACCTTAATGAAAAGAGCATTGATCGGGAATTGATGATGATTAGAGCTTATTATCCTATCTGCACTGTACGGATATAAGCATATACGATTCCTTTGTGGAACAGATCAGATGATGCCGCACCTGTGAGGGCAGCCGGGTCTGAAAAATAAACTGTGTAACCGCATAAAGCACCCAAAAATGACAAAACT
>CAZKHW010000251.1:0-3945 GCA_964552525.1 uncultured Ruminococcus sp.
ACGATTAAAAATCAAATGAATTTTTCATTCGCTTTTAATCGTCTGCTTTATTTTAACATACCAATTGTAAAAATTCAACAAATATGTTAAAATTATTATATATTCTCAATTTTACAATTCGCATTATCTATTTTTCAAAAATATTTTTAAAAATTTTCGGAGGTCAAAATGTTTGGATTTAAGGCTTACTTTTGGAACAATGATGTTTATATTGACGAATGAATACGGCGTCGGAGAAAAAACGAAGCGGAGAATTATTCTATACACCTATACAAATTTTGGCTTTGCCCAACCGAATATATCGAAGTGTAAAATGATGATATAAGACACTCACTTTATAAACTAAATCAAACTATATCAGGGTTTTTCAATATGCATATCAAATTTGTAACAGCATACTTGCAGGTGCGCGAGATGTACAAGCCGTTTTTAATCGAGTATTTTCATCATGGGGAAGATTTTCCTATGGTGAGTGAGGCGGCTCAATATTATGAGGACATTAATAAGGCAAATTTCAAAAATTACAAGATGAATGGGCGAGATTTGCTTCAGAAATTCGGGATAGAGCATTAGCAGGAGAGACCGAGTTTGATAAATATTATGCGAATATTCGAAAGTGAAAATAGCTGAGGTGGCGTTGTACCACCTCAGCCATTTTTTTGCGCCTATTCTTTGTTTTATGCGGCTCAATTTTTGAGCATAGTTGTTGACGCTTCCTCCACTGCTTTCATCCGCTTTTGGTATGCTTTAATAAGCATTGACCAGCACAATTATTGTCGTCAACTTTTCTTCATATTCTTTTTCCTGATTATTATTATCAGAATAATAATAACCGCCGCTGCCGCAAAAGCCGTAGCAATTATCAGTACTGGAAAGTCTATTTCGGAAACTGTCAAAATTGCACTGTTCCCCGAAATTTCCACGACAAGGTATTTTCCGTCGATTTCCGTTTTGGCAGTCCTCTGGACTCCGTTTTCCGTAACGGTAACTACCGCTTTAGACGGTTTTAGTGTCGGCAAAAATCTTACCCTGTGACTTTCCGCACCGTCGCTCGGCAAGGTAATGCTCCAGCTTTCACCGGAACCGTCGGTTACATTTTCTGTAACGGAAATGCTGCCGCTGCTTGTGAAATTACCCTCCGCAACAAATATCGGCAGCCCGTTGTCACGCTTTTCGGAGGATTCAAGAGCCGTGATAAATTTCTCGTAAACCGCATTTATCTCCGCACTGAAGGTTACATTCTCGTAATTGAAATTCTCCCACTTGCCAAAATTTCCGTCCTTTTCGGGCACGTTGGGGATTTCCTTCGCAGAAAGGCTCTCTCCGTATTTAACAGGCACGACTTTTACTACCTCGTCCTCCGAAACAAATGTAAGCTCAATAGTTCTAAACTCCTTAGGAGTATTTTCTAAAGCTGTCATTTGCTCATATGGTACCGGGTACGCAATGCCGCTGTAGCTTATTCCGTCAACTGCGCCTATACCGCCGTCCACAAAGGTGTTATTTGTAATTTCGCCGTCAAAGTCACTGTACCCCGCAACTGCGCCGATACGTTCTGCGCCCTCCTCAATAACAACAAAGCTTTTGCAGTCCCTAATATCATGTGCGGTACCTGCAATTCCGCCGACAAAATCCCTTCCGCTTACACGGCATTTTGCGCTGCAACCTTGTATAGCAGACTCCGACTTTCCAGCAATGCCGCCGGTATAGTTGCCATCGGTGGACTTTACGTCACCGAGACCGACGCAGTCTATTAGACAGCCTGTGGACATTTCTCCCACAATGCCGCCCGCTCTGCCCTTTTTGGAAATGACCTCACCATAATTTACACTGTCTCTGACAACGTTTTTGGACTGAAACACAAAGCTTGCGGAGTGTGTGCCGCTGCTTTCAATATCCCCCTCAGGGTCAAAATCGTATTCTATCGCCATAGAGCCCGCAACGCCCCCTGCGCAAAGATCGCCGTTTATTTCGCCGTAATTCTTGCAGCCCTCTACCTTGCCGTCTGACGGTCCTGCGGAATCCTCGGAGGAAATGTCGTTAATGTAATCTGAAATATCTGTGGATATGTTGTCTACTTCATCTATAATGTCAAGTATGGTGTTGGAAATTTCCGATGCCATGCTGTTTATTTGACGCAATTTCCGGGCAATATTGCTCATAGTTGAGTTTGTGGTGTCCCCAAGCTCTTTTCCGAGATCTACAATATTATCGACAGCAGCCGAAAGCCTGTTTCTGATATCAATTATTTCATCGTCCGTTCCGACAAAGTCGGGTTGGTCATTGATTGAAGGATAGCCGTCAAGGTTATCGTTGATTATGCTTTCTGTTTTGTCAAGAAACTCGTCGGAAAGTCGCTTTACGTTTTCAAGCTCTGTGTAAATTTCGTCCCACCCTGCGGAAATTTCCGAAAAATTTGCATTAGCCTCGTCTATGGTACGGTCGATAAGAGCATTAAGCTCTTCAAGCTGTTTTCGTAGCTTGCTTATGGAGTGCTCCGAGAACAGCAGGGAAATATACGGCTCTGCCTGCCCCACAATACCGCCCGTGTCCTTGCGTCCGTTTATCACGCCGTAATTTTCGCAGTCGCTTATGTAGCCCTCCTGTCTGCCCGCAATTCCTCCGACATTGTAGCCAACGTGAATGTAACCCACGTTTCCTCTGTTTATGCAGTTCTGGACGTTTCCCACAGAGTATCCCACAATGCCGCCCTCGTCGGTTATCTCGGCGGCGTTTTCGGTGGAGTAAATATCTTCAATGTTGATATTTTCCAAATCCATTGAGTCGTCAAAAGCCATAACATTTACGGAGGATTCGTTCTCGCAGTATATGATAATGCCCGAATTTTCTCCTACAATGCCACCCGTGTAATGCCTTGCCTGCACAAGTCCCGTTGTCTTGCAGCCTGCTATCAGACCTGTTTTTTCGTTTACGCCCGCAATACCTCCGCAGCGTTCCTTGCCGCTGACCATGCCGCTAAAGGAACAGCTTAGAATTTTTCCCCTGTTTACACCCGCAATTCCTCCGCACTCGGAGGCACTCCCGGAGGGAGCAGTCCTACCGTATACGTTAAGATTTTTTACAGTACCCTCTTTTTCAATATATCGAAAAAGACCCGTATCTGAACCGCTTTCCGCAATGTTCAGACCGGAGATAGTGTGACCGTTTCCCTCAAACGTCCCGCAGAATATCGGTATGGGTCTGAAGTCGGAGGAAAGCTCAATGTCACATTCCAAAGCGTATTTTTTGCCTCGTGTGTTGCTGTCAAGTACGCAGCTTTTTGCAAATTCGTCAAAGTCAGCTTCCGATGCAATAGATATCTCACCCTTTGCGTTTGTCTGCGCAAATACCGCAGTGGGAGCGACAAATGTCATTGTAATGGCTGCTGCCGTTAAAAATGAAAATATCCTGCTAAAATACATCTTATTCATTTGTTGCTGCCTCCCTTTCTTCAAAAAGTTCCACAGTATCGGGTGATTCACCGGCAAGCGTCTGTACTGCTTCTCCACGGGGATTTTCAATTCTTGCGTCAATGTCGCCCAAAATAACGGCCTTTATGTAACCATCAATCCTACCGTTGATGTTGCCGTGTATAAGACCGCTTACAACCATGCGGTTGCCCGAGCTTTGAGTGCGCTCCGCCTTTTTGATAGTAAATGATGTGCGCTCGATAATTGCGTCGCCCAAAAGAAGTATCTGCGGCAGTACGCCCATAACAAGAATAATGGAGATTATAGTACCACGACCGAGACATACGCCGATAGACGAGATCGCGCCGTCGGAAGAAAGCTGACCGATAAGTATACCCGCCGCCGCAAGAATGGTTCCCGATGTGATAATTGTGGGGAAAGCCTGATTAAGGGTCTCGATAACAGCCTGCTTAATTGGCATTTCCTTTTTAAGCTCCATGTAGCGGCTGGAAATAACGATAGCGTAGTCGATATT
>CAZKHW010000252.1:0-3945 GCA_964552525.1 uncultured Ruminococcus sp.
CAGGGCGGTCACCGCCCTGCACCCACATTTTTTTATGCAAGGTGGCAGTCTATGCTCATTGATAGCCTTCTATCAAAAAAGGGGGTGAACAGCCGTCCACCCCCTCTGTGTCATGTATCAAAACTCGATCTTGCCGTACAGCCCTGCATTGATCTCGTCCTCTGCCTTCGGACGCTTGTAGTCCTTCTCAAACGAGGTTTTCATGCTGTCCATGGAAATTCTCTCGGACGGAACCTCCTGGCTGTTTCTGCGGTCACGGCCGCCGCCATTTCTGCGGTTGCGGTCGCGGCGGTCTCCACGATCATTCCGGTCATTTCTGCCGCCTCTGCCGCGGCGTGCCGGTCTGCTGTTCGAGGAGATCACGACCTTGCGGTACGGCTCTTCACCCACGCTCCGGGAGTTGACACCCTCGATCTCGGCGATGGCAGAGTGGATAATGCGTCTCTCATACGGATTCATCGGTTCAAGCGTGGTCTGTCTGCCGCTGCGCAGAACGTTACGGGCGATCTTTGCAGCAAGCTCCTCAAGGGTCTTGCGGCGGCGCTCACGATAATTCGCAGAGTTCAGGATGATGCGGTAGTATTCCTTATCACCGCGGTTGGCGATCATGAATGTCAGATACTGGAGCGCATCCAGAGTCTCGCCGCGCTTGCCGATGATCGTACCGCTGTTCTGGGATACGATGTCGATCATCGCACTCTCCGCACCTGCCTTGACAACCAGCTCTGCCTCGATCCCCATCTCCTGGAAGATGGAAAGCAGATACGCCTTCGCCTTCTCGATGCGCTCAAGGGCTGCCTCGCTCGGCTCGCCTGTGATCAGCTCCTCGTCAAGCTGGAGCGATGTACTCTTTTCCTCAGTGGGTTTCTTTTCAGGGGCAGGAGCTGCCGTTTCCGGTGTTTCCGCAGCAGGAGCTGTCTCCTCGGCTGCGGCAGATTCCTCGGCAGCAGGCGTCTCCTCGACAGGAGCAGTTTCCTCGGCAGGCGTTTCCTCGGCTGCCGGAGCAGCTTCCTCCTCTGCTGCATCCTCCGCAACCGTGTCGTATTCTACCGGAGCAGGGATGATCTCCTCCGCCTTGGTCTCGACTGCGGCACGATCCTGGGTGGAAACATCAATGGAAACATAGGTTGCGCGGACAGTTGCAGTGCCCTTGGTAAAGCCGAAAAGCCCTCTCTTTGGCTCTTCGAGCACCTCAAAGGTGATATCGGATACGGGTGCGCCGAATGCGCGTGCGGCAAGTGCCTTGGCCTCATCTACGGTCTTGGCAGAAAAATTCTGTGTCATCTCTTGACCTCCGTTACTTCTTCTTTTTTTTAGGATTCTCCGTATTCATCTCGGTTTCTTCACCGTACTTCGATGCCATACGCTTTCTGGCCTCGCGAATGACTGCGGTATTATATTCCTCCAGCTCAGAACGGGACATCTTGCGTTCCCCGTCATCGTCAGAGTAGCGTACACGGTTGGAAGGACCGCCTGCCAGACGCGGACTGTCCGATCCGCCCTGCTGACGCATCATTTCCTCCTGCTGCTCGAGCATCATCTGCATCATAGAGGGGCGGCGCTTAGTCTTTTTTGCCTTGGCGCGCTCTGCCTCGCCGATCTTCTCCACGCGCTTTTCGTTGAACCACATATACAGCAGTACAGACTGGAGGAACGAAAATGCCGAGGAGCACAGCCAGTAGAATCCGACACCGGCAGGCACTGTGAACGCCAGCCAGACAGAGAACAGCGGCATGAAGTAGAGCATACCGTTCATCATACCCATATTGGGCATATCCGGGTTGCGTTTCTTCTGCATATACTGCATGTAGATGGTCATGGCAAGCTGCATCAGACCCGACAGAATCGGGATCAGGAACAAAAACGGTGTGGAATTCTCCTTGGGCTTGACACTGGGCGTTTCGCTCAGGTTCGTGCCGCCGATCACGAACGTTCCGGCAAACGAGGAAACCTCCTCGACAAAACCGGCGTCAATGGCGGAGAGCTTCTGCTCGGTCTCATTGCCGTCGCTGTCGGTGATGGTGACCTTGCCGTCACGGATGACAGCGGAGAACGCCTCGGGATCCTGGAGCACCTTGCCCATGATGATAAGCTCCTGACGCATGCTGTTTTTGTTCAGGTTCTTCTCAGCGGTCTCGCGGTCGTCGTCGATCTGGAGGACGATGGACTTTGCCTCCTCCACGACCTCCTTGTCATAATCCAGGATGTAGGTCATGGGCTTGTACACAACGGCAAGCACGCCCCACAGCAGGATCAGCGGAATAAACGATGTCAGGCACGAGGAATACGGGTTGATGTTCTCCTCCTGGTAGAGCTTGGTCTGCTCTAGCTGCATCTTCTCCGGCTTGTCCTTATACTTTTCACGGAGCTTGGCGAGCTTGGGGTTGATGAGCTGGAGTCTCGCGGAGCTTTTCTGCTGCTTATACGACACCGGGAGCAGGATGAGCTTGGTGAACAGCGTGAACAGGATAATGGCGATGCCGTAATTTCCTACCCAGCCGTAGATCAGCTTCATGATAAATCCAAGCGGAATCGCGATGATATCAATGATAAAATTCAATTCTTAACCCTCATTCCTTATGATTTCCACACAAAATGATTTCCACACAAAAACGTCATCGCCTCCGGAGATCGTGCCCCGGATAGCGGATCCGGCTCCACCGAAAGTCCAGCGGAACCTCATCTATGCCGCCGCGCGCCCAGGGATGGCATCGCAGCAGGCGACAAATGCCCAGATACAGCCCCTTGACCGCACCAAAGCGTTCGATTGCCTGTAGGGTATAGCTTGAGCAGGTCGGATAATACCGGCAGCACGGCGGAAACAGCGGAGAGATACACCGCTTGTAGAACCGTATCGGCAGTATGAGCAGGTATTTCATGTTCGTTTCTTCCCCTCGCTCCTGCCGCGGCGCGGCATGGGATCCTCGCCGGCATAGATCCTGTGCAGCAGGGGGATCGCATACTTTTTAAAATAGTGGCTCAGCTCGTCCGATTTATAATCGGAAAGTCCGGCTCTTGCCACGATAACGATGTCCAATCCGATGGGTGCGGCGAGTTCATTTTCATGCCAAGCCTGCCGGATGAGCCGTCTGGCTCTGCTCCGGCAGACGGCATTGCCGACTTTCTTACCGGTTGTAATGCCCAATCGGTTTACCGACAGCTTGTTGCGGCGTGCATAGACCACGACATACTTTGAGACAAAGCTCTTGCCCTTATGGTAACACTGCTGAAACTCCTTATTCCGTTTCAGGATCTCTGTGTACATCATCCTGCAATCTCCCGTTCCTGCCGATAAAACAAATAAAACAAAAAGACCACAAATGCGCGATTTGTGGTCTGACTCGTCAATGGGAAAGTCTCTTTCTGCCCTTTGCTCTCCTGCGAGCTAAAACCTTTCTGCCGTTTCTGTCGGACATACGCTTCATGAAGCCATGCTCCTTCTTTCTGTGCAGCTTCTTCGGCTGATACGTTCTTTTCATGGAATCTCCTCCTCTCACCTCTCTGCACTGCCCGGCACCACGCCGCTCAGTCACAGCCAAATTCAGAGCTTACGCGCTCTTATACCCTAATATTATACCGTATTCCGGTGCTGCTGTCAAGGGCTTTTTTCATTTTTTTCGTTTTTTAAGAAATCATACAGCTATGGGGTGTGGAATTCAGCAGTTTTATACAAAGCGCGGGCGCCCGCGCTGGCGAGTTAGCAATGACGATAGATCGGATTCTGGTGTCCGCAATGCCCTTTACCTAGCGGCAAGAGGGCATTGCTGGGTCGGCACGGAGCTAGTGGCTTCCAAAGGCGACAGCCTTGGGGGGGGCAGGAAACTCGCAATGATTCGCAGCAAAATTGATTTTTGTGTCAACTTCTCCCAACAGCTTGACATTCCCACGCTTTCATGCTATAATAAATGTAATCGTGCAATTTGTACGGATTATTTGATATAAATA
>CAZKHW010000253.1:0-3928 GCA_964552525.1 uncultured Ruminococcus sp.
GATGAAAACTATTTTGTTGATTATACCCTCGTTCCAATGCCTGACGGTGGATTTAGTGTTGTTTATGGTACATTTGCAACTGAAACATTGAAGGTACAATCTGTATATATGGAAATGTACGATGCGGATTTCAACTATTTGCAGGGACAGGAGCTATCAGAGGATTTTTATCCCCAAGATAATATTTATCATACTTATGCAGTTGATGCGAATGGCAATTGGTTTATTAACAGTCTGGGCGAAAATGGCAGTCCGGAACTATTGATGTATTCCGCCTCTCTCGAACCAATAGCTGTGATTGAAGCGAATGATGTCAATTGTATTTCAAATATCTTTACTGCTTCTGACGGTCAGGTGTATCTGGATTATCATTCTCCAACGAAAAAGCGCAGCATTGGCAAGATCGATGCGACTCAGCATACAATCATTAATGTTCCGGTAGATTTTGAACTTGTGAACCTCTGCCGCCGAGGTTATGGGGACTATATTTTTACAACCTATAATGATGTCGGTTTTTATGGTGTGAAGGCAGATGGAAGTGCGGACAGAATTGTGGACTGGTTTACATCAGATGTACGTGCGGAAAACTTTGTCGCAAACGATCCGATTTTGCTGTCAAATGGTAGTATCATCCTTACCGAGGGGGATAGTATCTCATTAGGAACGTATGCGACCAATGTAAATAAGCATTGGTTATTAAGCCCAAGATCAGAAGAAGAAATTCAAAATCTGACTTTCATCACACTGTCTGTATTATCAGAGCAGGCAGATGTCATTTCAGAATATGTTCGGAATTATAACAGACAGAGTGATTCTGTCCATATCCTGTTGTATAATTATGATGGATTAGCCGCTGATAGTTCACAGACTGGTTTGGAACTCATGTATCAGGATATGCTGGAAGGGACAGTAGCCGATATCATTTGTACGAATGGATTGCCACAGGAGCAATTTCAATCTAAGAATATCTATAAAGATCTATCTGAATTATATAATAAAGAAAAAAATCTCTCTAATAAAAATTATTTTACAAATTTCTTCGATTCAATGTATAAGGATGATGGACTGTTTGAATTCTCGTACTCTTATGCAATTAGCACACTTGCTGCGAAAAGAAAATATGTCAATGATATTGAAAGCATGGACTTTTCTACCTTTTTCAGCATTTTGGATAAAAAAAATACTGATCCGTTTCCTTATCCAATGTATAAGCGCAGTGATTCCTTTCGTGTTGTATTTGAACACAGCATTTCTTCATGGGTGGATCCAGAAACACATCAGTGTAATTTTGAATCCGATGATTTTATACGGCTGCTCGACAAATTTTCAAAAATGTATAACGATGAATCGTTCATAGGATATGGTAATGAAAAAGAGTATATGAAATTTTTAGAGATGATGTCAAATTCTTATAAGGAGGATAGAGCAATATTTGATATTATTCAATTTACTGATCCATATGATTGGCACTCAGTGTCAGTTATTGACTTTGATCAAGCAGATATTTCATATACAGGATGGCCTCTTATTTCAGAGAGGAATGAAAATTACTTTATTCCTCAAGTCAAATTTGCAATCAATTCTGAATCAAAATTTGATTCACAAGCTTGGGATTTCTTCATGTATCTGTTGTCTGACGAAGTGCAGGAACGTCTTTCAGATTCGCTACCTGTCAATAGACAAGCAATGGAGACAAGGATAAAAACAGCGATGCAGCTTCCGGAGGATCCAATGGGTATAGATGCTTATCCTGCTTATACTATTGGAGATAAGAAATATCCATTAACGAATGCAACACGACAAGAAATGGATGATTTTCTAACATTTGTCGAGGAGATTGATTCGTCATTATATGAAAACGCAGTTATCAACAATATTGTTTCCGAGGAATGTGAGCAGTTTTTTAACGGCGATACTACTTCTGCTGAAACAGCAAAAAGAATACAGGGTCGTGTAAGCATTTATCTGTCCGAGGTATCTTAAGATTATGATATGTTGGACAAATTATCATATTATGGTTGTCTATAAACCATCATCAATCCGTTCATATAGTTTCATATACTGTATATTGGTCAGGTATACTGATATATGGAAGTTGTTTGTTCTTAGTATATGGGTCAGATATACGAACAAACGACATGTTTTATATGAAAATCTTTAATAGGAGGTATTATTATGAAATCTAAAGTATTTCTTTCATCGGCTATTATTTCAACTTCACTATTGCTTTGCAATGTGATGACACTGAGTGCTAAGGCTTACGATGTGTGTTTTTCATTTGTGAATAATCCTGTTCCTAAAGGAGTTGATACATGGATTGGTTCATGTACGCCTTCAACAACTAAACTTGATGCATCTTACGCCCCCACCCTTCCCGGTAGCTGCAGGGTCACTGGACATGACAATAACCTTAATCGTAATATGTTTTCGTTTGGGATAAGTTCATGGTCCAGCACGAATACTAGCATATCCACGACTAGAGTTACGGTTTATGCGAATCATTCACTTGCTTGGTATGCAAAGGGCGTATCTGATGAAGCAAGTGGCTATATTGAGGTCACCTATGTCAGTGAAAAATAACCTTTGGCACATTAATAACTGCTGAACGTGTCAAACACCCTGTGACATTGTAGAGGAATTAGCAAGTAGTGTTAATGTTTCAACGGGATATTTAAACCAAATAGAACATGGAACACGACCTACCCCCAAGTCAACACATAAGGAAGATTGGAAACATATTATCGAGCAGCTAAAGAAATGAACAATTATTTTGCGGCAATTTTGCCGCAAAATAATTACTGATTTGTTTAGCTGTCAGCTAGAAGAAAGAGGGCACGATATGTGACAAAGAAAGAAGTCAATGCAAATATGAAATTTAAAGATTGTAGGGAAGTGATAAGATATACGAGTGTCGAAGATACATATCCATACTTGAAAGGAGACAATTATGAAGAAACCGATATGCGCATTGCTCGCTTGTAGCACCCTCATCTGGTGCATTGGTTCAATGTCGAATACCGTACAGGCGGCTGAAGTCACACAATCATCGAATATCGCAAGTGAAATCTGCGGTGATGTGAACGTTGACAAAATCATCACTGTTTTCGATGTCATCCTGCTCCAGAAATGGATATTAGGCATAGACATTGGTGATTTACCAAACTGGAAGAGCGCAGATCTTGATGGAAACGAAACGATTGATCTGAACACATTATTGGGCGAGAGTGCTGAAGTAGACCAAATAGTATTGACCGAATTCCAGCTTAAATTAAGTGATACGAATTATAATGGGCTAGTTGAATTGAGAGATGTTGTTGCAATTAACCGGAAAACTCATGGCTTGCCAGTAAATCCATAAATATGAATTATAATGAATGCTAAGACTGATTTTGGTCAGTTCATCACCGAACAACGAATTAAGAGTTCTATGAAATGTCAGGATTTAGCTCAGAAAGTCGGGATCTCAACCGCCTATCTGAGTCAACTGGAGCACGGCATCCGGTTCAACCCGGAGCCAACACTCCTGCTGAAAATCGCAAAGGCACTTGATCTGACGACCGAAGAAGCAACAATCCTGTTCGATCAGTACGCAGATTCATCCGGGCAGATTCCTCCGGATATCACGACATATCTTGTTGGAAACAAAACTGTACAGCAAGCCATCAGGCAAGCCCGTGATGCCAATGCGACAGAAGAAGATTGGAAATACTTCATAGAGCAGCTAAAGAAATGAACAATCGTTTTGCGGCCAGACAGCCGCAAAATGATTACTGATTTGTTTAGCCGTCAGCTAAAAGAAAGGGGCACGATATGTGACAGAGAAGGGAAAAATACAGATACAAGTACGCTGTCCAAAATGTAACGGGCGGTTGTTTGATATTGTCTATATCGAACAACCAACATCCAACCAGCAGCCTCTATGCGTTAT
>CAZKHW010000254.1:0-3907 GCA_964552525.1 uncultured Ruminococcus sp.
GTTACGGGGTGTGTTGACGCCCTCAGCTACCATCCTCGCTAAAGCTTCTTTTCGCCCTCACCCCCTCCCCTCTGGGGAGGGGGCAGGGGGTGGGGCGGCTTTTGCATGAAACTTACAATGAAAGGCAGCAAAATGGATTTGCGTGAGTTGCCAAGGAGATCTATTGTCCTGAAAATGACACACCGGATATGCTATAATAGGAGAGAAAGGGGTGTGAGCTATGTCAGATCATGTCAGAAATTCCAACCAGAGACTAAAGATCCTCTATCTGTACCGCATTCTCACCGAGCAGACGGATGAGCATCACAGCATCTCCATGCCCGAGATCATCCGCCAGCTTGAGGCGTGCGGTATCTCCGCCGGGCGCAAGGCGCTGTATGAGGACATCGAGGCGCTGCGCGTGTTCGGACTGGATATCGTCTCCGGACGCGGCGGAAACTCCGGCTATGCGGTCGTCAGCCGTGAATTTGAGCTGCCGGAGCTGAAGCTCCTTGCCGATGCGGTCTGCTCCGCGCGGTTTCTCACCGAGCGAAAAGCCCAGACACTGGTTGCCAAGCTCGGAAAACTCACTAGCATCCACGATGCGCGGCAGATCTCCCGGCAGGTCTGCATCGCCGACCGCACCCGGGACAGGAACGAGCATATCTATGTCACGGTCGATGCCATCCAGCAAGCCATCCGCGAGGGAAAACAGATCAAATTCCGCTATTTCAGCTATGATGTCCACAAGAAGAAGGTTTATCGGGATGGAACGCGCATCTGTTCGCCCGTTGCACTGCTGTGGAGCGATGAACGGTATTATCTGGCTGCAAATTATCCGAAATATCCCGGGCAGCTCACCAACTTCCGTGTAGACCGCATGGAGCGCACCGAGGTGCTCGATGTCTCTGCCATTTTGCCCGATGAGCCGTTTGATCCCGAGGCGTACCAGACTGCGACCTTTTCCATGTTCAGCGGCAGGACGCAGAGGGTCAAGCTGCGTCTGCATGTCTCACTCATCAATCCTGTCATCGACCGGTTCGGAAAGCGCATTGTCATCCAAACGGACGGCGAGGAGCATTTTCTCATCCGTGTGCCGGTCAGGACGGAACAGCCCCTGCCATTTTTCGGCTGGCTGTTCCAGTTTGGTGACAAGGCGGAGATCCTTGCGCCTGCCGGG
Source organism: uncultured Ruminococcus sp. (assembly GCA_964552525.1). Taxonomy (GTDB): domain Bacteria; phylum Bacillota; class Clostridia; order Oscillospirales; family Ruminococcaceae; genus UBA3855. The sequence continues at coordinate 1,160 of CAZKHW010000254.1, forward strand.
CTGCGCCGGGAATATCATGAGACGCTTGCCAAGGTGCTTGCCGTACATAAGGAATCATAAAGAAATAACCTGCACGACCTTGCAATACGGCAGTATTCCTGCGGTCGTGCGCCTTGCACAGAACAAATCATCCTGCGCATAAACACGCAACTTATTCCTTTATGATTCCTAAGATAGACTGATACGGACAGCATTTTCCCAAAAATGGACGTGGATATGTCCAAAACGCCCCACGATTTGCCGGTATTGTGGAAAATTCTCTGCCGTCAGGCACTTGCATTTTTTGATAGAATGTGGTATAATGCAAGATGAGGTGATATACTTTGGGAATCAGTTTTGAAGAAGCCGATCAGCGATTCGGCTATGACGGTGCTTTAGGTGCTGTCTACACGAAAACACAGACGACCTTCCGCGTATGGTCGCCGACAGCAGAGCGTGTGACACTGAATCTCTATGAAAATGATACGGTAAATGAGCCTGCTGCATGCCATACGATGGAAAATCACGATGGTGTCTGGGAATGCACCGTCCGCGGCGATATGCATGGGGTGTTCTACACCTATACGCTGCTCTCCGAGGGCTGGGAGCGTGAGACCATCGACATTTATGCCCGGACAGCCGGTGTCAACGGCGTGCGCGGCATGGTCTTTGACCCGGCTGTGACCGCCCCCGAGGGCTGGGAGACATCCGAGCGCGTGAAGCTGGCGCATTACACGGATGCTGTCCTTTACGAGCTGCATGTGCGCGATTTCTCCGCAGATCCGAGTGTGCCGTTCCGGTATCCGGGCAAGTTCCTCGCATTTACCGAGGAGGGACTGACCAACCAGCAGGGGCTGCCTGCCGGTATCGATCACGTGGCATCACTGGGCGTGACGCATATCCATCTGCTCCCGGTCTATGATTTTGCTACCGTGGATGAGGGCAGCAGTGAGCCGCAGTATAACTGGGGCTATGATCCGCTGAACTACAACCTCCCCGAAGGATCTTATTCCACTGACCCCCACAACGGTCTTGCGCGTGTGCGCGAGTTCAAGGCGATGGTGCAGGCGATCCACAAGAAGGGTATGGGCGTTGTCATGGATGTGGTGTACAATCACACGTATTACACCGCAGATTCGCCGTTTTCCAAGACCTATCCGGACTATTACTATCGCCACAATCACAACGGCTATTCCAACGGCTCGGGCTGCGGCAACGAGTTTGCCTCTGAGCGCCGCATGGCAAGGAAGTATATTATGGATAGCCTGTGTTATCTGGCGCGTGAGTACAAGCTCGACGGTTTCCGGTTCGATCTGATGGGACTGCTCGACACGGAGACGCTGAACGCCTGTGCGGAAAAGCTGCGCGAGATCAACCCGGACATCATCCTGTACGGCGAGGGCTGGACAGGCGGCTCATGTCCCCTTGAGGAGGGGAGACGTGCGATCAAGTGGAATGCGCGGAGTGTTCCGGCGTTCGGCATGTTCTCTGATGATTTCCGCGACAAGACCAAAGGCTCGGTCTTTGACGACCGCAGCTACGGTTACGTCAATGGCGCAGCCTCCGGCGGCATGGCATGGCAGATGCGTCCTGTGATCTGCGGCGGTGTGTTCCATCCGCAGGCAGGCAAGCATGAGAACGAGTACTGGACGGATTCTCCGTGTCAGTGCGTGAACTATGTCGAAGCACACGATAATCTGACGTTCTGGGATAAGCTGACCGTTTCCATGCCCGGTGCGCCCACCGAGATTATGCATGCGTGTGACAAGCTCGGTGCAGCGATGGTACTGCTGTCGCAGGGCATTCCGTTCATGCAGGCTGGGCAGGAGTTCCTGCGCTCAAAGCCGCATCCGGACGGTGGATTTGTGCATGACAGCTACAATTCCCCCGACAGCATCAACAGCCTGAAGTGGGATCTGGCGACACTTCACCGTGATGTGGTGGATTACTACCGCGGTCTGATCGCTGTTCGGCGCAAGTTCCCGGAGTTCCGCATGCATACCGCAGATCTCATCCGCGAAAAACTGCGCTTTGATGACCGCGATGACGGTGTGATGCCGATCCATCTTGGAGAGGAGCTGCTGCTCGTCATCAATCCGCTGGGGCATCCCATCGAGATCGAGGCAGAGGGTGATGTGTATGCCGACAAGATTGCGGCGTCTGACAAGCCGCTGTATCACATCTCCGGCAAGTACACCTGCGCACCGCGAAGCATCCTGCTCGTCAAGCACACCGGCGCATAAGGCGCAGTTTCCTATACGTGTGATATCCCCCATCCGGTACTCCGGGTGGGGGATATTTTGCGCCCTTTGCGAAATAAAGAAAATCCCCCTGCGCTTGTGATGCGCAGGGGGATTTGTATCAGATTGCTTGTCAGATAAAGCCGAAATTACTTCTCGTTGATTGCAGCCTGTGCAGCAGCCAGACGAGCGATCGGCACACGGAACGGAGAGCAGGATACATAGCTCAGACCGATCTTGTGGCAGAACTCAACAGAGGACGGATCGCCGCCATGCTCGCCGCAGATACCGAGGTGCATGTTCGGACGAACTTCCTTACCCAGCTTAACAGCCATCTCCATCAGCTTGCCAACGCCGGTCTGGTCGAGCTTAGCGAACGGATCGCTCTCGAAGATCTTAGCATCGTAGTAAGCGCCGAGGAACTTGCCTGCATCATCACGGGAGAAGCCGTAGGTCATCTGCGTCAGGTCGTTCGTACCGAAGCAGAAGAACTCAGCTTCCTTAGCGATGTCATCAGCAGTAAGAGCAG
>CAZKHW010000255.1:0-3879 GCA_964552525.1 uncultured Ruminococcus sp.
GCCGTACTTGCCGACAATGCCGAAATAGTAGCGGCGTGCCTCGCATGCCCAGTCCTCCTCGGTATCCAGCGAGCCGAACTTGCCGAACGCATCGGCAGAGAACAGCACCTTGTCCGTGCTGTCATAGGTGAGCATGACCTCCGGCCAGTGTACCATCGGCGCAAAGACAAACGTCAGCTCATGTCTGCCCAGCGAGAGGGTGTCGCCGTCCTTGACGGTCAGCCTGCGCTCCTCGGGAAGCTCCAGTGTCTCGAAAAACTGTCCGAGCATCGTAAAGGTCTTGGCATTGCCGACGAGCACCGCCTCGGGGAATGCATTGACGAATGCCGCGATGTTCGCCGAATGATCCGGCTCCATATGCTGGATGATGAGATAGTCCGGCTTGCGTCCGCCGAGTGCCTCGCGGAGATTGGACAGCCACGCCTCGCCGAAGTTCACATCGACAGAATCGAATACTGCGGTCTTATCATCCAGAATGACGTAGGAATTGTACGCCATACCATTGGGAACATCATACATTCCCTCAAACAGATCGATCTGGTTGTCATTGACACCAATGTAGCGGATATCCTCGGTTACGTTGAACATGATACGATTCCTTCTTTCTTCTGCAATGCCCCGATCCGGGGCTTGTTAATATTATAACAACTATATTATAGCAGATTTTGCAGGACTTGGCAAGAGGTTTTTGCAAAAAACACGGAAATCAGTTTTTTGACTTGCATTGTAAGTTTCATGCAAACGCCGCCGCCAACTCGCCAGCGCGGGCTACCGCGCCGATTGACGAACGGCGCAATATGTGCTATAATAAAGACAACACCGTTCAGGCACTCCTGTGTATCACAGGCGTGTGCGGAACGGATCGTGTAACAGAAAGGAGTCATGTCAATGAGCTTACATGAGACACCCTCCTCCGAACGCATCCACATTGCGTTTTTCGGACGAAGAAACGCCGGGAAATCGAGCGTTGTCAACGCTGTGACCGGACAGCCCCTCTCGGTCGTGTCCGATGTCAGAGGGACAACGACCGACCCTGTGTATAAGGCGATGGAGCTTTTGCCCCTCGGTCCGGTCATGATCATCGACACCGCCGGCATTGACGATGAGGGGGAGCTGGGAAAGCTCCGCGTGGAAAAGACCCTCGCCGTTCTCGCCAAAACCGATATCGCCATTCTCGTTGTAGACGGTATGGCAGGACTTGCCGATGCAGACAAGGCACTCCTCGCGGAGTTTGAAAAGCGAAAGCTGCCCTATCTCATCGTCTACAATAAATCCGACCTCACCGGTGAACAGCAGCCCGCAAGCATTCACGAGATCTGGGTCTCGGCAAAGGAGGACACCAACATTCACGCCCTGCGTGAACTGATCGCCAAGCAGGTCGCTCCCGAAACCCATGGCGCACCTCTGCTCTCGGATCTCGTGAGTCCGGGCGATCTGGTGGTGCTGGTCATCCCCATTGATGAATCCGCGCCCAAGGGTCGCCTGATCCTGCCGCAGCAGCAGATCATCCGCGCTGCCCTCGAAGCCGGTGCGATCCCGGTATGCTGCAAGGACAGCGAGCTTGCCCTCACGCTTGAACGCATCCCAAAACCGCGCATGGTCATCACCGACAGCCAGGCATTCGGCTTGGTATCCGGACTTGTGCCGGAGGACATCCCCCTGACCTCGTTCTCCATCCTGTTTGCACGGTACAAGGGCGACCTCATGAATGTTGTCCGGGGGGCAGCGGCACTTGATTCCCTGCATGCAGGGGACAAGGTGCTGATCTCCGAGGGCTGTACCCATCACCGCCAGTGCAATGACATCGGCACGGTCAAGCTCCCGAAATGGATCCAGGCACATGCCGGATGCCAGCTCCGGTTTGACTGGTCAAGCGGAACGGGATTTCCCCGTGATCTCTCCGGATACAAGCTCATCGTTCACTGCGGTGCTTGTATGCTCCCCCCCAAGGAGGTGCAGTTCCGCCAGCAGACCGCAGCGGAACAGGGTATCCCGTTTACCAACTACGGCACCTGCATTGCCCACTGCCACGGCATCCTGAAGCGTTCCCTCTCCCTGTTCCCCGAGGCAGCAGCCCTGCTCGGGCAGGCAACGTAACCGACATACATCGCTCTGAAAGGAATTTCTATATGTCTGATATGATCACCAAGCTCCGCACCACGCAGGATCTGACCGATGAGGAGCTTTGCATGCTCCTGGAGACTGATGTCTATGACGAGGAGCTTCAAACCACCGCAGATGCGGTGCGCATCGAACACTACGACAGGGATGTCTACCTGCGCGGTCTGATCGAATTTACAAACTACTGCAAGAACGACTGCCTCTACTGCGGCATCCGGCGCGGCAATACGGATGCCGTCCGCTACCGTCTCACGCCCGAGGACATTCTCACATGCTGTGAGGAGGGCTATGCGCTCGGCTACCGGACGTTTGTGTTACAGGGCGGCGAGGACCCCTATTTTACAGATGACAGGATCTGCCGGATCGTCTCATCCATCCGCGAGCGCTATCCGGACTGCGCGATCACCCTGTCCATCGGCGAAAAGAGCCGTGAGAGCTATCAGGCGTATTTTCAAGCTGGTGCTGAACGCTATCTGCTGCGCCACGAGACGGCAAACTGTGCGCATTATGCTAAACTCCATCCTGCCGACATGAGCTGTGAGAACCGCAAGCGGTGTCTCTATGACCTCAAGGAGATCGGCTATCAGGTGGGAGCAGGAATGATGGTAGGTGCGCCCTATCAGACGACTGCGCATCTCATTGAGGACATCCGGTTTCTCCAGGATCTCCAGCCGGACATGATCGGCATCGGACCGTTCCTCTCGCACAAGGACACGCCGTTCCGGGACGAACCAAACGGCGAGCTGAAAATCGTTCTCCGGCTGCTGGGCATCCTGCGGCTGATATTTCCGGGGGTACTCCTCCCGGCAACGACCGCCCTTGGGACGATGCATCCCCAAGGGCGCGAGATGGGTCTGCGGATGGGGGCAAACGTTGTGATGCCTAACCTCTCCCCCGTCAGTGTGCGCAAAAAGTACATGCTCTATGACAATAAGATCTGCACCGGAGACGAATCCGCACAGTGCAGGGAATGCATGGCGGCGCGTGTGGCAAGTGCCGGATACCGCGTTGTCATGGATCGCGGAGACTCCCTGCGCGTCCAGAGGGAAAAGAAACATTCCCGGCGCACATGACAAAACCGACCTCTCTGCATCATCAGAGAGGTCGGTTTTTTTACAGGTCTTCAAACGTACTCAGGAGCTTCACCACGTATTTCAGGATATTGAGCGAATCCGTGGATTCGACCTTCTGGTTCTTGTCCACATCTGCACAAAGCTTCTGCGACTTGTCAAGCTCTGCGCTGCCCAGCAGGAACTTGTTGAGCATAATGACATCCAGAATATCCACTTCACCATCGAGATTCACATCGCCGTACCGCACACCTGTCGAAGGATCTTGGGTTTCCACACCAGTCGATGCAACGGTATCCTCTGTCACATCGCCCGGCTCGGTCGTAACAGGCTCAGTGGGAACCGGCTCGGTGGGAGTCGGCGTGCCGCCGTAGTACTCGGTCAGCGTGATGCCGTTCTTGCCAAGCGGAATGGTGTGGTCAAGACTGATGAATTTGCCGCCGGCATCCTGCCAGAGCGCAGGCTTGACGAACTCGTACTTCACATCGTCCCACTTGGTGAAGTTGTCATACATCAGTCCGCCGGTATCGGAGGAATTCTCATTAAAGCACCAGAACGTGTGATGAATGTGCTTGTCGATCATGTAGTCACGCAGCTCGGTCAGCCAATGGACATTCTCGCCCGTGGTGTCGTGCTCCTCATCGACAAAGCCGCCCCATTCACCCATCAGAAGCGGATAGCGGTTCTC
>CAZKHW010000256.1:0-3873 GCA_964552525.1 uncultured Ruminococcus sp.
TCACCCCCTCCCCTCTGGGGAGGGGGCAGGGGGTGGGGCGGCTCTTGCATGAAACTCACAATACAAAGCAGCAAAATGGATTTCTGTGGATTGCCGCAGATCCCCCCCTTGCAATTTTTCTCATAACATGCTATAATGAAAGTATCGCAACCATTTCCCCGTCCGAAAGGAGAATCCTATTGTCGTATTTCAGTAATTTACGCCATAAAAGTGCCGAGCGTTTCTATCAGCTTCGCGGAAGGGCGCTGCATGGTATGATCCATATCCTGTTACAGTTTCGTCTGTTACTGCGGTGGGTGGTGCTGTCCCTCATTTTGGGCAGCGTACTCGGCGTTGTCGGTTCTGCTTTTGTCGCTTGCATCAGCTATGGAACGCAGTTTCGCGAATCGCATTGGTGGTGCTGTCTGCTGCTCCCTGTCGGCGGTGTTCTGATCGTCTGGCTGTACCGTGTCTGCAAGGATAAGCACGACAAGGGCACCAACATGGTCATATCCTCCCTACGCTCCGAAGCGCAGCTCCCTGTGCAGATGGCACCTCTTATCTTTATCACGACCATCATTACCCACTTTGTCGGCGGAAGTGCCGGACGTGAGGGTGCGGCACTCCAATTGGGCGGCTCTTTGGGAGATACCTTCGCTCGCTTTCTCCATTTGCGTGAAAAAGACAAACGCACACTCATCATTTCCGGCATGAGTGCCGCATTTTCCGCAATCTTCCGGACACCGGTCGCTGCCGCGATCTTTGCCATGGAGGTCGGAACTGTGGGAACGATGCAGTATTCCGCCATTGTTCCGACTGTCATTTCCTCTTTGACGGCAAGCTATATTGCCGGAAAGCTGGGATTTCCCCTTGCCCGGTACGAAGTCTATCCCGTCCCGGAGCTTGACGCTGTGACCGCCGGAAAAACCGTGCTGCTCGGCATTTGCTGCGCCCTCCTGAGCATCCTGTTCTGCGTTGTGCTCCATCGCGCCGAGCATATTTTTAAACATCGCGTGAAGAATCCGTATCTGCGCATCGTTCTCGCCGGCGTCATTCTGCTGCTTATGGGAATTGCGGTGCATTCGCAGGAATATTTCGGCATTGGCGGCAGAACGATCACCGCTGCCATTGAGGGACAGGCGCAGTGGTACGACTTTCTTCTCAAGCTGCTGTTTACGGCAGTGACCCTTGCCGGCGGCTTTAAGGGCGGCGAGATCGTCCCGTCATTTTTCATTGGCGCGACCTTCGGATGCGTCTTTGGACATCTGATCGGTCTTAGCCCCTCGCTGTGTGCGGCAATCGGCATGGTCGCGCTGTTCTGCGGCGTGACGAACTGTCCGCTGGCATCGCTGTTCATTTCCGCCGAGCTGTTCGGGCAGGGCTGTGTTCCGTACTGCCTGCTCGTCATTGCGGTCAGCTATCTGCTGTCCGGCTACTACGGGCTGTACAAGACGCAGACCTTCCACTATTCCAAGTTCGCCAATGAGCAGGTACATCATAAAACGAGGTAAACACCCATGATCCAAGGTTTGATTTTTGATATGGACGGGCTTTTGCTCGACACGGAAAAGCTGCTTGCCAAGTACTGGATGCAGGCGGCGCATGAGGCAGGCTTTCCCATGAAACTGGAGCATGTGCTGGGGATCCGCAGCCTAGCCGCAGAGCTTGCAAGAAAAAAACTACAGGGAATTTTCGGCGAGCAGTTCGATTACGATGCCATCCGGGACAGACGGCGCGAATTGACCGCAGCGCATCTTGCTGCATACGGCATTGAGCGAAAGCCGGGCGTGCTGGAGCTGCTGGACTTTGCGCATATACAAGGCTTGCGGTGTGCCGTTGCGACGGCAACGGACAGGGGGCGCACCATGCAGTATCTGTCCCAGACAGGACTTGCCCGGCAATTTGACGCGCTCGTGTGCGGTGACATGGTACATAAGGGCAAGCCCGACCCGGAGATCTATCTGACAGCCGCAAACGCGCTGAAGCTTTCCCAAAATGCATGCATGGCGTTCGAGGATTCTCCCAATGGGATACGTTCGGCACACGCTGCCGGGTGCAGCGTTGTCATGATCCCCGACTTGTCCGAGCCGGAGGAGGCGATCCTGCCCTTCCTGACCGCATGCGTTCCGACACTTGCGGATGTGATCCCGATCTTGAAAGGAGAAGAGCATGCCAAAGCCTAACAATTTTGACATTCCCCGTGTGTTTTATTTCAAGAGTCAGAACATTTTCACAGGAAGCCGCAAGGATCTGAACTTTCGCATCGTTCCCAACGGCGAAACGCTGGAGATCTGTACCTGGCACGGTTTTATCTGCCATGATCTGGCAGAGATAGAGCAGCAGCAGACATTCCCCCTTTCTGATGAAGGGTATGAGCAGATGCTCTCCTGGCTGGAGGAACAATATCAGGCATGACCTGGAGCGACAAAGGGGCTGGATACTTATGAAGAAAACAAAAAAACGCAAGGCGTGGATGCTCCCGACCGGCATTTTGATGAGTCTGCTGGGTGCGCTGGCGCTGGCAGTTCTGATGATCGCGCTGTTCTTTACGATGCCGCAAAAGCAGCGTCATGCACACACCATGTCAGGCACGCCGCTTCTGGATCGCCAGGCACTTGCCTACGAACCGCCTACAGAACCGCCGACAGAACCAGTGTCAGAGCCGGATTTTATCTATACCATGGGAATTGACATGAACCAGGTAGCATCCTATCACGCGTCCAATCCGGATGTGGTCGGCTGGGTGCGCATTCCGGACACCTGCATCAGCTATCCGATCGTGCAGACGAACAACAACAGCTTTTACGTTGACCACAACTGGCAGGGAGCACCCTCGTTTGCAGGAGCGATCTTCGCGGACTGGCGCTGTGATCTCGATACGACCGATAATGCGCTGATCTATGGTCACAATATGGGCAACGGTACTATGCTGCATGCCATCAAGAATTACAAGGTATATGACTGGGGGATGGCGCATCGCTATTTCGAGGTCGCATCGCTTTTGCACCGCTACTTGTACCGTGTGGTGTCGTGCAATGTCATCTACGGCGAGCTTGGATCGAAATTCGAGTACTGGAACTACATCAACATGAATCGACCGAATTACCGCTATTATTATCAGAGCATCCAGAATACCGCCGGCACATGGTACGGCGACCCCCTTCCGGCTCCGAGGGATAACCGGGATCGCATGATCGCTCTCCAGACATGCAACTCCGGCGCATCGGATGGAATGCGCTGTGTGCTGTTTGCCGTGTGTGTCGGGGACGTGACAAATGTTACGGAGTTCAACGAACACGTTGGTTTGGATACCGGGAAGCATCCACCTGTGATGGAGTGAGAATGGCGATGCTGACTTGGCGCGGACTGTGGCAGGACAATGGCGGCAGTATGAACAGAAAGTCGAAAAAGGCGGCGAGAGGGAAGAAACATTTTCAAAAATAGGATTGATATTTTCTGACGGAAATGGTATAATAGGAAGTGAAAGTTGAACGCATGATTTGAATTTTGTGGAATGGAGGGAGAGTACATATATGGGAAGAAAGAATATCCCGATCGGGGTAGAGGACTTTGCTACGATTCGTATGGATCATGATTACTATATTGACAAAACAGATTTGATTTATGAACTTGTGCATAACACTAAAAACGCAGTTACGTTATTCACTCGTCCGAGAAGATTCGGAAAAACCCTCACAATGAGTATGATAGATTGCTTTTTCAGCAATCAGCGTAATGACGGAGAAACGTTGTTTGCTGGTCTTAACATCATGAAATATCCAGAATTCTGCAAAGAATATATGAATCAATATCCTGTTATTTTTATTTCACTAAAAGATGTGGACGGGTTGACGTTTGATGATGCATTTAAAATGCTTAGAACAGAGATATCTG
>CAZKHW010000257.1:0-3836 GCA_964552525.1 uncultured Ruminococcus sp.
GCCTCCAGACCCTCGGTCAGGGTCAGACGCTTGCCGGAATGCCTGCGCAGCCGGTACAGCTCCTGGATCACATACACCGCCATAAACAGTGCAAGCTCGCGGTACAGCCCCTCCAGCACACAGACCATCGGGACGATGCCGCCCAGAAGATCGCTGCCCGTGTACCCGATGCGGCACTTGGCAGGGTGCAGACTCCAGACCATACAGCCCATGCAGGCACCTGCCGCGGCAAGCGTGTAGACCGAGAGGAGCTGCTCGGAGCGTTTCAGGAGCAAAACGGTCAGCACCAAAAGCTCCAGGGCGTTGACCGTGAGCAGTGTCCCGTCCGTGTTCTTGTCGGCACTGTGCATGAGCAGAAGACACACCACAGCCGCCGCCGGGAGAGCTGCCGCCAGCAGCGCATTGCGGCTCACATCCTCAGAGCGTCCAAGAATGACCGCCCCGACACCTGCAACTGCCGCAAGCGGCAGCAGCACCGTTCTCCGAATGCGGTAACGATACCGCCCCCGGATGGTCAGATAGTCCGTAACAATGCCGATCACCGCCAGCACCGCCGCATAAACTCCGGCAGCACGCAGAAGATCGACCTGCCGTGCAAAGACAGCCGCGGTTCTGTCTGCGCCGCCGAATTGCAGGTAGAGTGTTACACACAGCACCATCGAAAACAGCATCCCGGCGATCAGGAGCAGTCCGCCCATGATGGGTCTGCGTTCCTCGCCGGCGGCTGTGTCAGCGCCCTCCTTGGGTACTTCTGGCGGATAGCACCGCAGCCTTTGCAGATACGGCACAAGTGCCCTGCCCATGAGCGCACTGACAGCACCTGCGCTCAATGCCGTCACGAGCTGAAGCCAGATGGGCATTACAGCTCGCCGTAAACAGCCTCGATGATTTCCTCGAGGTGCATTCCGTGGCTTGCCTTGAACAGAATGACATCGCCTGCCTTGACATATTTGCGCAGCTTATCGGTCAGCACTGCCGGATCGTCCGTGCAGAACACGCCGAACCGGTCGCCTGCCTTTGCCGCAATGTGTCTGGCAGCCGTGCCGTAGCAATAGAGCATGTTGAGGTTCGACTTGCGTGCAAGTACCCCTACCTGCTCGTGGAGCGCATCGCTCATCTCACCCAGTTCGAGCATATCGCCGAGAACGGCGATGCGCCTGCCCTCACAGGGATAGCCGGACAGCACGCTCAGTGCCGCCTCCATGGAAGCCGGACTTGCGTTGTAGCAGTCTGCAATGACAGTCTGTCCGTTTTTTTCCGTGATATTCTGACGATTCCCGGTCGGGCGGTACTCCGCAATGCCGCAGAGGATCTCCTGCTCCTCCAAACCGCACAGCGTTCCCACAAGATAGGCTGCCAGCGCATTTTTGACATTATGCACACCAATCGCCGGAAGAACGGCAAGCAGCCGCTTTTCGCCGTGAACGATGGTGAAGGTCGTTACGCCGTTCTCCTCCTTGATATCCTCGGCATTCACATCTGCCGGATTGCCCTCGGTCGAGAATGTGTAGACCAGTCTGTCCTCAAGGGAATCACGCAGAGGCGCGAGAAGCGCATCATCGCCGGACACGATCAGAGGCGCATGGGGGCTCATGCCCTCAAGCATCTCCAGCTTCGCCTTGAGGATGCCCTCCTGCGAGCCGAGGTTCTCGACATGCGAAAACCCGATGTTCGTGATGACTGCCATCGTGGGCTTGGTGCATCGGCTCATGCGCGAGATCTCGCCGAAATGGTTCATGCCCATTTCGATGACCGCCGCGCCGTGCGCCTTTGTCAGACCAAACAATGTCTTGGGACAGCCGATGACATTGTTGAGGTTCGCCTCGGTTTTGAGCGTCTTAAATCGCTGGGAAAGCACCGCCGCCGTCATCTCCTTGGTGGTCGTCTTGCCAACGCTGCCGGTAATGCCAACAATGGAAATATCAAATTTACTGCGGTAAAGTGATGCAATATCGAGCAATGCCTGCCCGGTGTCTCCGACCACGATGCACGGATTCTCTCCCATCTGCGTGTCTGTCACCGCAGCAGCAGCACCCTCTGTCACGGCATTGCGGACAAACGAATGACCGTCAAACCGTTCACCGCGCAGTGCGATAAACAGACAGCCCTCCGGCAAATTTCTGGTATCGGTGCTGATCTCGGTGATATCCGCCTGCACCGGGGTACGTGTTCCCAGATGCTCTGCGATCTCCTGCAAGGTAATGCGTTCCATGTTCCCTACTCCTTATATTATATGGCAGAATGCCTGCCTTTACTTCTGATTCAGTGCTTCTGCGACGACCTCGCGCTCATCAAAATGGGTATGCTCTCCGTTTGCAAAGATCTGGTAATCCTCATGTCCTTTTCCGGCAAGGACGATCACATCCCCCGGCTCTGCGGTGTGCAGCGCATGGGCGATCGCCTCTCTGCGGTCGGTGACAACATCATAGGGGATATCCGTTTCTGCAAGCCCTGTCAGGATATCCTGAATGATCGCCTCGGGATCTTCATCCCGGGGATTGTCGGAGGTCACGATCAGCTTATCCGCAAATTTCGCGGCAGCCTGTGCCATCAGCGGACGCTTGGTCGTATCGCGGTTGCCGCCGCATCCGAACAGGCAGATGAGCCGCCCCTCCGTGTAGAGTTTTACATTCTCCAGAATGTTCTCCAATGCATCCGGTGTGTGCGCATAGTCGCAGATGACGGAAAAATCGCGTCCCGTAGGAATGACCTCGCATCTGCCCTTGACACCCGGGCATTGCTCAAGTGCCGGAATGCTCCCTGCATCCGGCAGTCCCATGAGCTTGCAGACAGCATATGCCGCTGTCGCATTGGCAATGTTGAAGTAGCCCGTCATGCACAGACGGAACTCCATGACACCGCATGACTGCCGCAGGGAGAACGCCGCACCGTCTGCCTTGACAGCAATGGGCGTGTACGCGAAATGCCCCTCCCTGCCGTAGCTGTACTTCTCACCGGAGATCTCGTCATACAGGCGTTTTCCGTACTCGTCATCCGTATTGATGACCGCCTTGCGGCAAACCGAAAAGAGCATCCGCTTCGCCTGATAGTAGTGTTCCATCGTCTTGTGATAATCCAGGTGATCCTGTGTCAGGTTCGTAAAGACGGCGATCTCAAACTGCGTTGGACCGATGCGCTTTTGCACCAGTCCGAAGGAGCTTACCTCCATCACAACCGTATCGCATCCCTGTTCCGCCATCCGCGCATACAGCGCAAACAGCTCAAATGTCAGGGGCGTGGTGTTATCCGTGTGGATGACCTCCTCGCCGATCTCGTTCTGAATCGTACCGATCAGCCCGACCTTGTGACCATTCTGCGTCAGGATATACTTGATCACAGTTGTGATCGTGGTCTTGCCGTTTGTTCCGGTCACGCCGATAAAGCGCATTTTCCTCTCCGGATGGTCAAACCATGCCGCGCACAGGTTGCCGTACTCCGTCCGGGAATCCGGCACCACGATCTGACGCTCGCCAAGCCCCAGATCACGCTCGGTCACAACGGCTGCCGCGCCGTCCTCAAGTGCCTTTGCAGCGGCAGTGTGTCCGTCAAATCGTTCCCCCTTGACTGCCACATACAGGCAGCCGGGTGTGATCTTCCGGCTATCGTCTGTCAGTGCCGTGATCTCCACGTCACCGATCGTTGTTTGTACTCTGTTTTCCAGTAATGCAGACAGCTTCATCCAACGTTCCTCCTAATCATCAGTAATATCAAAGACAATTGTATAAGTTTCTTAACCGCACGGAAACCAATTTTCTCAAAAAGCAGTTTCCAAAGGCGGCAGCCTTGGGCGGCGGCGGTGCGCAGCACCGTCATTCTCACCCCCTCCCCTCTGGGGA
>CAZKHW010000258.1:0-3793 GCA_964552525.1 uncultured Ruminococcus sp.
TGTGGCTGCGGTGGTTTGTCATACGGATTTGAGAAAGCAGGATTTAATATCATGCTTGGTATTGACAACGATAACATGGCTTTGAGCGTATTTGAACACAGCCATAACGGAGCTGTATCTATATGTGGTGATATTACTCAACTGAACTATTCAGATGTAAAAAGTAGAATTGGTGATAAAAAGATAGATATTATAATAGGCGGTCCACCTTGTCAGGGAATGTCTCTGTCTGGTCCCAGAAAGTTTGATGACCCACGCAACAAGCTCTATCTTTCATATATCAGATTTGTTGAGGAAATCAAGCCAAAGGCATTTGTTATTGAAAATGTTCCTGGACTTGTTAGTTTGTTCAAAGGACAGATAAAAGACAGTATTATAGAGCGACTTACAACTTTAGGATATAAAGTACAGTACAAAATCCTTTGCGCTGCAGATTATGGTGTTCCTCAAAGCAGGCGTAGGGTGGTGTTTGTCGGACTGAAAGATAAAGATTTTGACTTTGATTCTATTATTAAAAAAGATACAGTAACCTGTGAAATGGCTCTTTCAGATTTGCCATCGCTTACTGATACATTAGGTGTTGATCCTGATAATTATGATACGAAACCTCAAAATCACTATCAGCAGCTTATGAGAGAAAATTCTGATAAGGTAAGAAACCACATAGCGGCTTCTCATTCCGAGAAAGTGAAACATATTATTTCGTTAGTTCCTGACGGAGGTAACTATAAAGACTTGCCTGAAGAATACATAAATACCCGTAATTTCCATGTGGCGTGGACAAGATTTCGCAGTAATAAGCCTGCGCCAACGATTGATACGGGTCACAGACACCATTTTCACTATAAGTATAATCGTGTTCCTACTGTAAGAGAATGTGCAAGACTGCAATCATTTCCCGATGATTTCATTTTCGAGGGGAATAAGACACAACAATTCAGACAGGTAGGAAATGCTGTTCCGCCTTTAATGGCACAGGCTATTGCCGAAGCCTTGCTTGAATATTTGGAGTGATTTTATGAAGTATCAGATTCCCGATAATTTATATTTTAGAATACATCATATAAGACCACGGTTTAAGAATGATGTTGAGAATGTTCTTGTTTACATGGCGACAGAAATTTCTAAAATGAATGAAGCTGATAAAGAAGAGTTTGCAAATGAGCTAAACAGTGCAATTTACCGCTATCCTGGCAATTCTGTTAAAGAGCTGAAAACTATAAACAACTGGAGAACTGAGATTTCGGCTTTGTTTGGTTTTCTTGAATTTGACGGAAACATAACTAAGCCTGGTCGCAGAGCTATTGAGCTTGCAAAGAAAGAAGATCTGGTTGAGTTTTTCAAATACTATCTTTATAACTTTCAGTATCCTGGCTCTCATTTAAAAGTTCAGGAAATATCAAAACAGATTGAAGCAGGCATACACTTCAAGCCTGCACAGTACATTCTATCTGTATTGAAATATGCAGAAGATACTACAGGTAAGCGTCAGTATATCACAAAAGCAGAAGCCTGCCATTGCATTTTTAATGATTTGAGATGTACACGCGATAACGAATCTCCCGAAAAGGTTTGGAAACGTATCACTGAGAACAGAGATAATAAAGTTGAATATGATGAAACGGGCGATGTTATCAGATATGCAGGTGATATTCTGGACTATATGGAGATTGCTAATCTTCTTGTAATTTATGGCGGTAAGAATTTCTACATAAATAAACTTGAAAATGAAGCGATTATAAAGTTTGTTAATTCTACGGAATGGTTTAGTCAGTATGACGAATTTATAAAGAGAGGAACTGCTACATATGATGAAATTAAAGCCTGCTATGATGATTGGTTCAAATATGTAAATCGTGATATCGCTGAAACAGACTTTGAAACAGACCTTCTTGCATTTATTGCTAACGATGTTGAGGAGTATCAGGAACTGAAAAAGCAGAGCTATGCTCTTTATGACAAAGCTCTTGAAGATACTGATACTCTTAAAACAAAGGATATCGGTGATATGGGTGAAAGTCTTGTGCATTCACATGAGTGTCAGCGTGTAAAAATTGGCGGACGTAAGGACTTGATTCACCTAATCAAGCGTATTCCTACTCAGTTTGCTGTGGGATATGATATTCAGTCCGTTGAGCTTGACGAACGCAAGAGATACATTGAGGTTAAAACAACGATCAGCTCTAAGCCGCTACATTTTAACAAAGTTCATCTTACGTCAAATGAATGGAATACAGCGAGTTCAATGCGAGATCGATATTTCGTATATCGCTTGATGATAAGCAAAGCTGAAAAGAAACTGTTTCTTATACAAGACCCTGTTGGTCTTTACAAAAAAGATTTGATTGAAATGATACCAAAAGACGGGGCAGATATAACATTCAGCACTAATAATGCTGATGTAGGTAGTTTTGAGGAGTTGTTGACATGGGTAGATTAAGAGTAGCATCTCTTTTCTGTGGCTGCGGAGGTACAGATATAGGTTTGCTTGGAGATTTTACCTTTTTAGGGAAATACTATCCAAGCAATAACATGAAAATAGTCTATGCTAATGATATTGATGATAATGCTTGCAGATTGTTTGAAGAAAACTTTGGAATAAAACCTGATAACAGGGATATTCGGGAAGTAAAGTCAGAAGAGCTTCCTGATTTTGATATTCTTACAGGTGGTTTCCCATGTCAGTCTTTTTCAATAGTTGCTCAGAACCCTAAACGTCTTGGCATCAAGGATGACAGAGGAAAGTTATTCTTTGAAATGTGCCGTATTCTTCGTGAAAAGCAGCCTATGTGCTTCATTGCTGAGAATGTTAAGGGTATCATGTCCGCAAATAAGAAAGAAGCGTTTCCGCTTATCATAGAGGAATTTGAGAAAAGTGGATATACAGTTACACACAGTCTTTTGAATGCAGCTAATTATGGCGTTCCTCAGAAACGAGAGCGTGTTATTATCGTTGGATTCAGAAATGATCTCGGTATTAAATTTGAGTTTCCTGATGTACCAATAACTGATGAAAGCGAATATATTCCACTTGAAAAGGTGATTGATACAGTCGTAGCTGAGAAGTATTTCTTTAGCGAGCGAGCTGTTCAAGGTATGATGAAAAACAGAGAAACTATGAACAAAGGCAGAGCCCAGGATATAACTAAGCCTTGTAATACTGTCGGTTCACATCTTGCTAAGGTGTCTCTTAACAGCACTGATCCTGTGCTTATGGTTGACGGCAGATACAGGAGATTTACTCCTCGTGAGGTCGCAAGGATACAGTCGTTTCCTGAGCAGTTTTCGTTAATTGGAACAGAAGCAGCTCAGTATCGAGCTTTGGGCAATGCTATTCCGCCTGTGATGTTTTGGTATGTGGCAAAGGAAACAGCAAAAGAAATAACAAATAAGGAGAAATAAAATATGTTTTTCTTTTTTGATAAAGAATTAGTTAGAAACAATGACAATAAAACCGCAATTGAACGAATTACAATTAAAGGTTTGTTTGGGAAAAATGATGTAATATTAAATTTTGAAAAAGAGGTAAATATTTACATCGGTGAAAACGGTCTTGGAAAAACAACTATCTTAAACTGTGTATACTATATTTTACACGGTGATTACGAAAAGTTGGTAGGTGTTCCTTTTGATACAATAGTCGTAAAACTTAGACGCGAGCAAGAAATAAGAATTACTAAAGCCGATGTCGTAAAATATGTTGACAAGACAAACGCTAAACGTTCTATTAGATATAGGCAGTGTCTACAGAAGATTGACATAATCCTGAAAATGTGCTATAATAGACACAACA
>CAZKHW010000259.1:0-3752 GCA_964552525.1 uncultured Ruminococcus sp.
AGGTTTATTTTTCAAACACCTCGACCGCCTAATTACCCTTCATCAGCGTAAGTCAAAAATCGGCAAAAAGCCGTTAAAATATAGGAGGTAACTATTATGTTGCAGACAAATACCAAGGATACTCTTTTCCACGAGTACTATGCCCAGTGGATCAAGGTCTACAAAGAGGGCGCGATCCGTTCCGTCACGATGAACAAATACATCATGACGCTTGCATGGCTGAAGAAGCTGATTCCGGATCTGAAGCTGTGCGAGATGACGCGCATCAACTACCAGCAGCTTATCAATGACTATGCAGAGACACATGAGCGTCAGACAACAATGGATTTCCATCATCAGATCAAGTGCGCAATTCTGGACGCTGTGGATGAGGGGCTGATTGCCCGTGATCCTACACGAAAGGCAATTATCAAGGGCAAAACACCGTGTGAGAAGAAGCCAAAATATCTCAACCAGTTTGAGCTGCATACGATGCTCAATCATTTGGATCTGTCTCCCCAGATCAGTTGGGACTGGTTCATTCTTCTGGTAGCTAAGACCGGAATGCGTTTTTCTGAAGCTTTGGCGCTTACTCCAAAGGACTTTGACTTTCCGCATCAGACGCTCTCCATCAGCAAGACCTGGGATTATAAGCGTAATACCGGTTTCCTGCCGACGAAGAATCGTTCCTCGGTTCGCAAGATCCAGATGGATTGGCAGACGGTCATTCAGTTTTCAGGGCTTGTAAAAGGTCTTCCGGAGGATAAACCTATCTTTGTCAAGGACGGAGAAAAGGTATATAATGCTACTGTTAATGACATTTTGGAGAGACACTGCAAAGGCGCCGGAGTGCCTGTGATCTCTATTCACGGTCTACGGCATACACACGCTTCGCTCCTGCTGTTTGCGGGCGTGTCCATCGCAAGCGTTGCCCGTAGGCTCGGACACGCAAGTATGACTACTACACAAAAGACATATCTGCATATCATTCAGGAACTTGAAAACAAGGATATCGACATTGTTATGAGATCTCTGTCAGAACTTAGTTGATCAGTATACTATTCAAAATAAGTTGCTTTTTCTCTGAACCTATGGTATAATAAAAAGGAAGAAAAATACCAAATAAACCAGGTCACGACCATGATTCCTATAAAAATGTAGGTGATAAAATGAAAAAGAACAATGCTGACAGGCTTTCAATGATTGAAGAGCCTATGATACCCGATCCGCAGGATTGGATGAAAACGATACGTGAGGAGATACAGCACATCCGTCAGGCTCATGCTAAAGTAATGCATAAAAATAAGCGTATCACAACGGCATTGCTTGATTTAGACCATGCAATGGAAAAGCGGCGTATTAAAGCGCTTATGAATTCATTGAACAGTTTAGATGATCATAGACGAAAATTTGCCGGCGACTGGAGAACCCTTAATATTTTCAGCGAAAGCTATGGGCATCTTCTGTATGACGGTCATATTCTCACGGCGGCTTCAATATGGATACTTGATAAACTCACTGAGTTAGATATTCCATGGGACAAGATATATCCGCTTTTACCACAAGATGAGGAATTGCTTGATGATTTTTATGAATTTGATTTATGGGACAGTCAATATGATGAAGATCTTATCGCAAGTGTAGAGTATGTCCTGCACTGTCGGAATATGGATATTGCTCCCCTTGAAAGTGATGGCAGTGACGGCGAACGTGCGATTACAAGTAATCTTTCTGCTGAAGGCAAGGATCATGCCGATGTTCCGAGCAGACGTGCTTTTGAAGCATTGCTTGAGTTGCTGCCGCAGCAAATGAAGGATGATGCAGTAAAGCATTTTGAGGATTGTCTTGAAGTGTGGAAAGATCGTTATTTTGCCGGAGTTGAATATCTGCGCAGTGAGTATCTTGAAAAACAGGACGCCATAAATGCTGTACGGAGAGAAATCAATGTGCTTCGTGACAAGGTAGAGGAAAAGGCGGAACGTCTGATGGCGGAACGCAGAAATAAGAAAAATGCGAAGAAAGCTATGGCAAAAAATGCTGTCAATAAGCCGCCTGTCAATGCATTGCTTCTTAATCCGAATCAGATGAAAACGGAGTTTCCGGTTCTATCGCCTGTAAATCCATTGTTTTCAGGAAAAACGATTGCTTCTGCATTAAACGAAAATGACGGCAGCTTTGGATTTTCAGCTAAGTCAGAGATGGAGATCGAAACTTATCTCGACAGGCTAAGAGAGTTAGACGATCTGCATGACGAAGCTGCAAAGAAACTCGATGATTCAGTTACTAAACGCAGTAAATTTTTGTACTTCATGGGACATCGGGGATATATATCCACACCCATGTATCAGGAGTATTTTAAGGGAAATGTTCCGGATGTTGTAAAGCCGCTGCCGATAACAGATCCGTATGAGATGTGTTTCGCACTGCTTTATTTGGTAGAAACAGGCAGCGATATTCCATGGCTTTACGGCTCTTGTATCGGAATGATGTCGGAAGTTGTGGACAGCCTGCCGTGGGGATTATACGACTATGACGAGCTGGAAGATCCGTATTGGATGGATACACCGCCCACCGTCATCAAGCAGCCGGATTTTCCCAACTGGTATCAGCGTGACTATGCGTGGAAAAGCGACGATGAATATGATGCAAGAAATCTCGCACAGATCGTTTATGAAACAACGGGATGTCTTATGCCGAGAGATCTTCATCGCTACGATGCAGAACTAAGAAATCTTGGTAAATATGGAATCAGGCAGAATAAGGCGATAGCAATTTTGTACTGTATGCTTGCGCTTGGAAACTCCCGGCGGCGAATGCCTGCAAATAATCTCAAACCAGATTATATGAGATTTATATCGGATCAGGAAACAGATATTTCCGATGATAAAAAGCAAGCTCCGCAGGACTGGGAAACTCAGAAAGCTGCGCTGGAAAAAGAAATACACCAGCTGCGTTCAGCTCTGCACAATGCGGAAAAATCTGCGGAGGATGCCAGAAAGAGACTTGAAAATCAGCAAAAAACCGCCGAAGCAGAACACCGTGAGCTTGCGGATCTGCGTGAGATCATATTCAATAAAGAAGAGCTTGATAATTACGATGCAGACAGCCCGGAGAACATCGACGACAGCAAATATCCGTACACAGTGCAGAAAAGTACCGTAGTATTCGGCGGTCATGAGACATGGGTAAAAGCGCTGAAACCTATGCTGAAAGGCGATATCAAGTTCATAGCCAAGGAAATGAAAATTGATGTTTCTCTGGTTCGCTATGCTGATGTTGTCTGGATACAAACAAACGCAATTCCACACAGATCGTACAACAGTATAGTAAATACCGCCCGAAAGCTCGGCAAACCTATCAGATATTTCACAAATGCAAGTGCTGCAAAATGCGCTGAACAGATAGTTGAAAATGATAAGCGCGGAGGGTAAGAAGGATGAAGCGAGTTCTTGTAAAATTCATTCACGGAGCATTCGATATCATTATGGAAGATAACAGGAATTACAATGTGAAAGACAATCGAATTTTCAGAATCGGCGATATGAATGATGTGATCTCGACTGATGTTTTAAAATGAAAACATAGGAGGAAAATGCAATGGCTGTTCCAAAATTCAATGAAATTATGCCCGACTTTGTCAGATGTCTCGGGGACGGGGAACTACATACGATAAAAGAAATACGAGCCTACTGTGCAGATGCCCTCAAGCTAACAGAAGAGGATCGGCAGAAAACCTTACCAAGCGGAAGTAATATGTTCAATGATCGTGTCGG
>CAZKHW010000260.1:0-3716 GCA_964552525.1 uncultured Ruminococcus sp.
TCTCCAACTGCAAAAGCCTGACCTCTGTCACCATCCCAGACAGCGTGACGAGCATCGGGAACGGGGCATTCTCCAGATGCAAAAGCCTGACCTCTGTCACCATCCCTGACAGCGTGACGAGCATCGGGGACAGTGCATTCTACAACTGCAAAAGCCTGACCTCTGTCACCATCCCTGACAGCGTGACGAGCATCGGGTACTGTGCATTTGACTCCTGCACCAGCCTAACCGAAATCACCATCCCGGACAGCGTGACGAGCATCGGGAACATTGCATTTTCCTACTGCACCAGCCTGACCGAAATCACCATACCGGACAGTGTGACAAGCATTGGGGGCGGGGCATTCTCAAGCTGCACCAGCCTGACCGAAATCACCATTCCGGACAGTGTGACGAGCATCGGGCTTAATGTATTTGATGAAACGCCGTGGCTGACTGCAAAACAAGAAGAAAATCCGTTTGTTGTTGTCAATGGCATTCTGATCGATGGAACAACCTGCTCCGGGGATGTCACTATCCCGGACAGTGTGACGAGCATCGGGGAAAGTACATTTGACTCCTGCACCAGCCTGACCGATATCACCATCCTGAACCCTGACTGCGAAATTTATGACGATTCTGATACCATCTTCAACGAATGGGATGAGGATTACAATGCCATTTTCACCGGCACTATCCACGGCTATGACGGTTCTACCGCACAGAGCTACGCAGAAAAGTACGGCTACACCTTCGAGTCCCTCGGCAAAGCCCCCGAAACGTCCACGGAGCTGACCCCCGGCGACTGCAATGCGGATGGAGAGGTCGATATCCTTGATGTCATTATGGTCAACAAGTTCCTGCTTGGTTCAGCGAAGCTCGATCCGGCACAGACTACCGCAGCCGATGTGGATTGCAGCGGCGAGGTCGATTCAACCGATTCCCTCAACATTCTGAAGTTTGTTGTGAAGATCATCAACAGTTTTGATCAAATCTGATTTCATCTGTCCCCCATGAAATTCGTGGGGGACTTTTTTTGCAGGCATTCAAGGCAGCAAACTTGATTTCTGCACAGATTTCCCGATCATCCCTTGACTTTTTATGTAAAAACCGTTATAATAATGATAATGGCTGTGCCAAAAACAGAAAGAAGATGATGATTATGAAGAAAACAGCAAGAATCCTGGCTGGGCTGATGTGTCTTTCCCTGCTGCTGGGCGCATCCGGATGCGCCGGCGCAGACACTCCGGAAACCAGCAGTCACTACAAGGAGCATGACGAGGTTTCCATTGCGCAGGCAGATGTGGAAAACAAGACCGATCTTGGCGGCGAAACAATATACTGGCTGGCAAACTATGACATCAACCCCACCAACAACAACGACCGTTCGGTTGCCCTGACCCTGTTCGAGGATCAGTTCGGCGGCAAGGTGGAGTGGATCCAGTGTACTGCCGACAACAAGTTCGACACCCTGACCAACCGCATTCTGGGCGGCGATCCCGTGGATATGTTCCCCTATGAGTGGGATGCCCTCCCCAATGGCGTGTACAAACAGCAGTATCAGCCGCTTGACGACTATATTGACCTTGACGATGAAATTTGGGACGGCATGCGCGATGCAATCGACATGTACGCCTACAACGGCAAGCACTATGTCGTTCCCTTTGCGGTGTCCGATCCGCTGCTGATTACCTACAGCCGCACGATGTGCAGCGAAAATGGTCTGGACGATCCCTACAAGCTGTATCAGGACGGCGAATGGGATTGGAACAGCTTTATGGAAATGATGAAAACTTTCGTTGCCAACGGTGACGGCTCCAGCCAACGCTACGGCATTGCCGGATGGTTCGGTCAGGCAATGGTACAGTCCACAGGCAAGACCATCGTCAATTTTGACGGCAAGCAATTCACCAATAACATCTCTGATCCCGACATCGAGGCTGCCGAAAATCTCATGGCAGAGATCCGCAGCCTGAACCTCTATGATCCGAACTGGTACGGCTATTTTCCGGATACCGGCAATGTCCTGTTCTACGGCATGTCTGACTGGTCACTGAGTGCATCCAATGCGAATAATGCGGATGCGGATATCATGGTCGTGCCTTTCCCCAAATGCCCGGATGCGGATGCGTACTATCTGTGCGGCAATTTTGCGGCAAAGATGCTTGTCAAGAATTCCACCAAGGGCAAGGCGGTCGGAACGTACATCCTTTGTGAGCGTCTGGCAGAGACGACCCCGGAATATCAGGCTGCTGCCAAGGAGAAGGGGCTGATCGTGGAGAAGTCCGCCTCCGGCGTGACCCTCGGCTACAAGACCGAGGAGCAGTACGATGCGATCCTCTCCTACAAGGAGGATGCGACCTGCGTATTTGATTTCGGCTACGGCATGGGCTCGACCATGTACGGCGAGGGCGAATATACCTACGAGACACGCGGCATCATGAACAATCTGATGGATGCGCTGCTCAGATATGACGAGGTGGATAGCTGGGCTGTCCTGCGTGACAACTGGTCGGCAGCCATTGACGATGTGCTGAAAACCTACAATGACGCGTTGAATGCGGAATAACAAATGTTTCTCCCTCCTATAAGACGAATACGCATATAGAAGTAATGCCCGAAAGTAGTTTTTCAACTGCTTTCGGGATTTTTATAATGATTACTATAAATGAGCGTTCTCGGCAAAGCGTAGAGGGGCTGCTTGCCCCTCCTTAAACCACCCCCGGCAGGGCGGTGACCGCCCTGCACCCACATCTTTTTTGTGCAAGTTGACAGCCTATGCTTATTTATAATATATA
This sequence comes from uncultured Ruminococcus sp., assembly GCA_964552525.1. Taxonomy (GTDB): domain Bacteria; phylum Bacillota; class Clostridia; order Oscillospirales; family Ruminococcaceae; genus UBA3855. The sequence continues at coordinate 2,778 of CAZKHW010000260.1, forward strand.
CATCAAAATCTTTTCGGATCTATTAACCAAATGCTTTTTCATGTATCTCACACCCCAATGGAATAGTAGGTTTTACAAGCGCATCACAACCTTCAAACGCATGCTTTTCGATGCGTTTCAGCGTAGACGGCAGACGGATATTACGCAAACTTTTACATCCGGAAAAAGCGGCTTTCTCAATGATTTCCAGCCCCTCCGGCAAAACTAGTTCTTTCAGTGATTCACAATCACAAAACGCCATTTCTCCGATTTTTTTCAACGATATCGGAAAATGTATCGTTTTCAAATTGCTGTCATACATGAAGGCAATATCCCCGATCTCTGTTACCTTGTCAGGGATCTGGATTTCCTCCAGACTGTCGCAGCTGCTTAGAAATCCGGTCGGAATCCGTTTCATTGTGGAAGGCAGCGATACGGTTTTCAGTTTTGGACAAGCATCCATCACAGCTTCCGGTGTATTCATAAAATCCATTCCCTCAGGAAAGCGGATTTCCTCAAGTGCTTCACTAAAACTAAAAGCAGCCACTCCAATTTCCTGAACGCTGTCCGGCAAAATAATTTTGGTAATCCCCTTTGTGATGTTCAACGCATTATCGGCAATCGTGTGAACTGTGTTCGGGATATACAATTCTCCCTCAAACGAAATACTTTGTAATCCAGATAGGATACCAACAGGCAAATCCGCAATATATGACGGTATCTGTGTGATATTGACCTTCTTGATATAGCCTGTTATTTTGACTTCCTCTCCCATGATCTGATATTTCAGACCATCATCCGTTTTATAATGCATATCAAAAGAATTACGCAAATAATCTTTTATTCTCATAAAGCATAATCTCCTTTAGGGATTATAAAAAAATATAATCGCACGCATTTTTATCTTACTAGAGCGTGTCTACACGAGTTAAGCGAGTACACGAAGCCAAAGCACAATGC
>CAZKHW010000261.1:0-3683 GCA_964552525.1 uncultured Ruminococcus sp.
GCAACCGCCCACAAAGTGGTTAGCCTCTGGAAAGCTTAAAGCCTACCTTCACCGGTCAAGTGACAAGGTAGGCTTATTTATTTTCGCTTGTTATTCCTATCTATGTAGGGACGTGCAATATATGATTCATGATCTGTAGATACAGATGAAATGTGATTGAATGAAAAAGTGCTACTTGAAAAACAAGTGACCCTAGTGTACAATTTATTTAGAAAGGTTATCAGAAACGAGTTCCGACGTGCCCTCAGTGAGAAAAACTAATAAAGAAATAGCATCCACACTTTAGGCGGTAGGGATGCTATTTCTTTTTGTGATTGTCTATGTAAGACAGAGCCGCAAATATAGTTACTCAATTTAAAAAGAAATTAAACACATCATTTTATGCATTACATACATTTATCAAACAGAAATAATATGACGAAACAATATAATATTGTTGAAAAGAATGTAAAAAAATGGTATTCTGTCCTTAATAGAAAATTATGCTGGAGGGCAGAAGATGAAGAAGATATTAACCGTATTTGTTGTAATTGTAATGATGATTACTTTGGTTGGATGTGGGAGTAAACAGGATCCACTGGTAGGAAAATGGGTAGAGGATCAGGGCGTAGAAGTGTTAGAATTATTCAGTGACGGAACTGGAATCCTGACTACGTCAGAGGGTACTGCTTATTCTTTGACATCATGGATTGCTGAAAATGGCAGGTTGAAGTTAACTTCACAGATGCCGTTGATAGGGGAATACACATTTGTTTTTGATTATGAATTGAATGGTAAAGTGCTTACTGTGACAACAGAAAGCGCAAGTTCAACTTATACAAAAGAAAACTAAATTTCTGTTTTTAGGTTAAATAAAACTGGAGGGCAGAAGATGACCTTGTAACAACTAGAGCTTACTGTGACGGTAGAAGGCGAAGGTGCAACTTATACAAATGAAGTATCTAAATAAATCCTTTTAAGCGAAAGTCGCTCTGAGAATATCAGAGGATTTTCGCTTAATTATTTTCTGTTCCTGTTAATCCAGTCTCTGAGACTGATGATGTTAGTTCCTGGCTCTCTGATTCAGCAGTTCTTAAAATGGTGCGTTTCCCACGCGAATCAGCAGAACGGTAAAAATCGATTAGCTGATATTCGTCGGGCAATAAATTTTTCCCTTTTTCACCAGTTAATATCCAAGCAATGTCATTATGGTATTCGTACCATAGTGCGAGGAGCGATTTAGTTCCTATTTGCTTTTCATTTCGTTCATAGGCATATAATCCTCCGGTTGACAAACCAGTCTTTTCTGATATTTCAGTCAAAGTCAATTTATTTTTTTTTCTCCAAGTTTTTAATCTTTGTCCAATAGAGTCCATAAATCCCCCGAAATTTCACTATAGCGAAAATCGCTATTGACATAATCGCACAATAGTGCTAAATTTAGGATGTAATACAAAAATGCTTAATACAATTAAATTTTACCTTTAATTGTAACACAAAATGACAGAAAAAGAAATAGGCGAAATAGGTGGTACATTAATGGCTGAAGAGAAGCGTAGAAGCACTTATGAGAAGCGGGAAGTATACGTTGTAACCGTATGGTTGAAGGAAGAAGATGAAGAAGGAAATCCTTTAAATTGGTCCGGGAATTATGAGGAGTATTATGCTGATACCCTGGAACAGGCAGAAAAGATGAAGCAGGATTTCCTTGACGGGAAGGATCCTTATTATGGAGATATTGTGGAGGATTGCTGGATCAGTGATGAAAAGGAAGAACGTGAACTTCTGACATGGAAGGCTGAGCAGACTGTTCAGAAGCAGCCACAGGAACGTTCTTCAGTAATTGATAAGCTCCAGAGTGCAAAGAGCAGAATGGATGGCAGTTCTGCTAATTATGAAAAAAAGGAAAGACAGCGCCAGAATGAATTAATGCAGGAGGTATAAAGCATGGCTTTAATATCTAAAACAATACGCATTCCAGATGATATAGTAGCATATGTAGAGCAACAACCGGGAAAGGACTTTTCAAAAAAACTTGTGGGTACTCTCTGTGCCTATCGTGAAATCATGGAAAACAAAGTACGACAGGAGCAGATAAGGGATTACAATAAAATAGTAAGTGAGATTGAATGTCTGGCAATCAAATTACGGATAGCAAACAATAAGCTGGCAGACATTAACAGTGAATTAAAGGACAAGCCGGTATACCAGTTGTCCTTTAATCCTGATTTTGAAGAGCTTGTTGTAAAATAAGTAAATAGAAGTAAGGTCTTTCAACAGACTTTATGATATAAGATCCATCTGAACCTTGATAATTTCATATGACAAAGTATTTATAATACAAATTCATGCAGGACGTGTGGGATATGTGGAGCCACTATGCGGACACGCTGAGATCTGCCTGCTTTCTTTAGGAAAGTGTAAAATGAGGAAATACCAGTTGCTGGTTTTGAAGTTAAGGCAGTTAGCGGGAAATGCCTGGCGAAATGTACAGCAGTTGTACGGGGCGAGGATACATATTCTTGATAATGATACTTCTGGAGGAATCCGGTCAATTTAGTGACGGTGCAAGACCGATGTGGGCAGAGTACTGACCTGCCACCTGCATGAGTTATAAAATACCGTGGGAGAAGAAATATGAAGAATGCAAATAATTTAAAAAAAGTTGAAGTAGTTAATGTTGTTAATGAGAAATATGGAAGAAAGCGCTTTGTAAGGTATAAAACAGGAGCAGAACTCTATGATATGAGTCAAAGCAGTTTTGAAGATTTGGCAGCGCAGGCGGGAGCAAAATATAAAATAGGGAAAATGGTGTTAGTAAACTGTGATATATTTGAAGAATATTTGGAAATGTTTCATATGATTAACGAATAAATGCGGAAACATAAGCTTGTATATAAAGGGGTATTGCTAATTGCAGAGGAAATATGCATTGATTTTATGTTCTGCGATTAGTATAATAAATGGAATAGAGAGGAGGCAGAATTCAATGGCAAGAACGGGGAGACCAAAAGTTGCATTCCCTAGAAAGGTTTCAGCGGGTTTTCGGATGAAAGAGGAAGATTATGAGAAGCTGAAACAGTTTGCCGCTGAACATAATTTGACTCAAACAGAAGTTATAGAGAGAGGCTTGTATTTGCTATACCAGCAATATCATACAGCTAAACTCTAACCTGCAGATGCTTTCCCTTGAAGATTAGAAGGGAGAAGTATGGCAAAGGCAAGAAAAGATCTTAAAGGAAGAGCACTGTGGAAAGGAGAGTGCCAACGTGCATCCGATAAACGGTATGTTTATACATATACGGATACATATGGGAAACGCAGGAGTATTTATGCAAACAATTTAGTAGAACTTCGTAAGAAAGAACAGGAGTTAATGAAAGATCTGTTTGATGGAATTGATTCGGTAAAAGCTCGCAATATTACTCTGAATAAAATGTTTGAGCGCTACATTGCTACAAAATACGACTTACGACCCAATACATTTCATACATATAAATATCTTTATGGACATTATGTAGGAGATGTATTAGGGAAGAAAAAGCTGGTTGATCTTAGATATGCGGATATGGTTCATTTTTATTTCTATTTGATTGAGGAAAAACAGCTTAAAGTTAATGTAATTCAGGAGATAATGGGTCATGCAAACATCTCCATAACGATGGATATGTATGCCAAAGCTACGGAGGAAAAGAAAAAACAAG
>CAZKHW010000262.1:0-3662 GCA_964552525.1 uncultured Ruminococcus sp.
GTTTGCCAGCGGACTTCTCCGCATCCGCCATCTTGTCGAGATAGTAGGAGAGGAACCAGTTGTAGGAGCCGTCCTTATCGGGCGCATCACAGAAATTATAGTAGGAATATACACCGAACAGCGCCAGACCAAAGACCTCAGCCTTGGGGTCAACCGCCTTGATGGCAGCGGCATATTCGGTGGACTTATCCACCATCTCCTGATAGGTCGGATCGCCCGGATGCATCAGGCTGTGCGTAGAATCCCACAGACCCGGCTCGTTGTCCAGGTTGTAGCCGTTGATGCCCTCCTTGGTGGAAGCATCGCCCAGGGTCTGCACCAGGTAATTGACGTACTCATCCATGTAAACATAATCATCGGTCGTGTCCGGGGTCATGGAGAACTCCGAACCCTTGGCAGCCTTGACCTCTTTCCATCTTGCGGAGGGAGCTTTCTCTGCCTCGCTGACCTCACCGTCAGCATCCGCAGAGGCATAGCCTGCCATCTGGATGGTTGTCATCTTGTAGGGAATGTTATGACTTACACAGTCCTTGGACAGATGCAGCGCACACGCACCGGGGGTGGCAGATTCCTCTTTGGAAAAGCCGTTGGTCAGATAGGTGTCCGAGCTGTTTTTCCAGTCAGCGCCAGCGTTGGAGTAGTTGTTCTCCCAGTTGTAAGCAGAATAACGGTTGCCGCCCTGACGAACGCAGTTGACGGTAACGTTATCGAGCTGTCCGGCATCGTTAATGCCGAAAATGTACGGGCTGACGGGCTTTTTGGAGGCTGCCAGGTCGATGGTAACAACCGCATTGTAGCTGTCCTCCGCATAAACAGCCGGCATTACAGGAGCTGCAAATGCTGTGAGGGTGAGTGCTGCTGTAAGGGCAGCAAACATTCTTTTTTTCATAACGCAAAAGTCCTTTCATGATTGTGTGGAGCCGGACACCGGATCAGGCAGTATCGGGACGTGCGGCATCCCGCTTGACAGATCGGTGATTCAGGTAAGCTTGAACGCGCCTGTATCCCATTTGTCGATGTTCGGATCGGAGTATTGCAGATAGCCGAGAAACGAGGTCGCCAGCACCAAGATCGTCTCCAAGGGAATACTGTGTGTGTAGCCGTAGACCGGATCTGCTCCGGTATCGACCTTCAGCTCCCAGATAGCTCCCATGTGGTCAAGCTCAATGAGAACCTCCTCGGTCAGTGCCTCGGACATCCCAAGGTGTTTAGCGATCTGCTTTTTCGACCAGAGGTGATTATGCTCGGTCGAACCAAAGAAATAGAGGATCTCGAGTGCCTCACGACGCGAGAGAAGCCGGAATAGCTGCAAGAGCCGGTCAGTGATCTCAGCGTAGCTGTTCAGTCCGTTCTCGGGGATCTTGAGGAAACAGAAGTAGCGCATATCGTGGTTGAGCCTTGCCAGTGCCAACTCCCGATCGGTCTTGAGCTGCGCGTAGGTCTCGCGGAGCAGACGCTCAGGAATCTGCAAATCACTCGACTGGATATTGCTGTAGGCGACAACAACGGCATAGAACAGGTTCATGCAGTAGTCGGCACGTTCTGCCTCGGGAAGCTCCTGCAGGGTCTCAGCAATCAAAGCAGCCGGATTAGCCGATTCCTCATCTGCAAGACCAAACAGGACATCCAGTGAAACGCCCAGTATCATCGAAATCCGCGGCAGCAGATCGCCATCGGGATACGAGCCGTTCTCCCACTTTGAGACCGCCTGCGGTGTCACATTCAGGTGCATGGCAAGCGCTTCCTGCGTCATGCCAGCGCGTTTGCGGTACTTGACGAGCTGATCGCCAAAGTTGAGTTTGGACATTTTCACTCTCCTCATCGTTTCTTTTCTATATTATATCATCAAATCAAGTTGAAATCAATCTAATTATAGGTGTGAAATGCAAATATTTTTTTAATTTTTTATAAACATCAACTTTTGGTTGAAAAAATCCGGTAGAGACAACAAATCAATTTCAAACAAAGCTATGATTTTTCAGATCCACTCAACCCAAATTCTGGTTTTGGCGGAAATAGAAAGGATGTACAAAAATTCCCTCCCCCTTTTCATGACATTATCTATGTCGATAAAGCAAGGAATATCCTGTCACTTCTCCTCCACCTCTTTTGCCATCTTCCCGCGCACAGAGGCATCCTTTATCTTGGTGAGAATCATGATGAAAACGATGAACAGAATCGGAAGTGACGGGAGGAGATAGTGTTTCAATGCTGCGCGAATGACATCTGCAATCATTTCAGTTTCTTTCGTCGTTTTGTTATAACGCCAGCATCTGGTTCTTGTCCTGAAATACGTATACTGTCCATCGGTTACGCTCTGCATCGTTCCGCCTGAAGAATGGTAGAGCCGTTTCCAAATTTCATCGCTTTGCTCTGAATCTACGATGCTGTACACGGTTGGTACACCATCAAGGATCTGGATGTCATATTGATATGCGAGACTGCTGACATATACGTGCAGGATCTCACGCTCCCATTCAAGATACGTACTGCAATGTGAACGGTCGAAATAGAAGGAGTAGCAATAATTCAACTTGGCATCATACACATTAACGGCTCTGTTATTAAATCTGAGTGCGACCATGCCGTTTTCTGAGATCGCAATTTCGTCAATCGTGCTTAGCTCGTTTTCAACATCGGATATCGTAATATCGCTATATATAGATGTATTTTTCTCTATAGATTCTAACGAAAAATGCGGTGCCATGCATAGAGCAGCACACAGCAGCAGGATATCAGTTTTCATGAAATTGGCAGGATCCTTTCACAGAATGGCGCGTGATCTCTGGGCGGGGTTCGTTGGCATTATACGCTGCACCGATTACCATTGGCATCGGGAACATAGTCGGCTGTACCCTTGTATTCTTTCTCAATCTGATTACCTCCGTAAATTTTTCAACTGCAAGGGATGGATGGTATGTATTCCCCTTTCATTTATTATAACACTAATTTGACCTTTGTCAAGTGCTTGTATAATACAACCGGCAGCATATCCTGACGAGAGAACCCAGGCATGCTGTTATTTTATGACAGAAGTTGATAAAAAGTTGAAAAACGTGCGGTATTATGATATAATACTATCAAGAGAGGTGATCCCATGTACAAGGTGCTGGTAGCAGATGACGAACGCGATGTCCTGTGCCTGCTCAAGGACTATTTTGAGATGAATGATTATCTTGTCCTCACGGCATCCAGCGGAAGTGAGGCGATCGAAAAAGCCGCGCAGAATCCCGACATTATCCTGCTAGACATCAACATGCCGGACGGTGACGGGCTGTCTGTCTGCCGAAAAATTCGCGATTTCGTGTCGTGTCCGATCCTGTTCCTGACCGCACGCATCGAGGACTGCGACAAAATCTGCGGCTTTGCCGCAGGCGGCGATGACTACATCGTCAAACCGTTCTCCACACAGGAGCTGGGGGCGAGGGTAGCCGCCCATATCCGGCGTGACCATCGGATGGCAGCACAGGCGAATGTCCGGTTTTTCGGCGAACTTTCCATCGACTACACCGCCAGGACAGTTCACGCGGCAGGACAGGAGATCCCGTTTGCCAAAAAGGAATTCCAGATCATCGAACTTTTGTCCGCGAACTGCGGACAGGTGTTTGACAAGGAGCGCATCTACGAGAAGATCTGGGGCTATGATGCTGACGGCGAATCGT
>CAZKHW010000263.1:0-3633 GCA_964552525.1 uncultured Ruminococcus sp.
TTTTCTGTTCTTTCCCGGTAATATCAAACCGGCAGATTTCATGGACACACTGCAGCTGGAGAAATCGGAATATGCGCTCATCCGCTATCCCGAGCGCGGCACGTGCCTGTACCGCTGCGGCAACGAGCGTTATCTGCTGCAAGTGATGGCTCCAGCGTACAAGGCGGCGCTGTTCGGCAAGGCAGGTGGTCGATGAAAACGGCGATCATCAAAATCATTCTACATCTGCTGTCGGATGAAAAAATCAGACACAGGATATTTTGGATACTGGCAAGCGTGATCGTGGGCTTTCCCGGAATGCTCGCCATGCCGGTGGTTGTGATCTACACGATGAGGCAAATGGAGTCGCCGGAAATCACGATCAGTGAGGAAGAAATTTTGTCCGGACTGGATGCCGACCGGCTCACAGCGATGGAGTCCGGCGGTCAGGAAATTGCAAATCACCTGTCATCGAGAGGGCTGCGCCATCAGATTATGAAGGCGCAGCTCATTCTTTTGTCCTGTTTCGATGAGGACAGTGATCTGGATTTTGAAGAATACACAGGCTATTTTTCCATCGGAGATGATGCGATGCTGATTGGCTGTCTGAATGATGTGTATGGGCTTTCGATTGACTATGACGAATTTGAGCGCACCTGTCTGTGGATGAAGCAGCTCACCATTGACAGCTATCTTTTTACAAACACCAACACCCGAAATGCCGCCGATCTCGCCGCATGATGCCGCAATGCTTATGAGAGCAAGTGGCTCTATGCATCCGGCGGTCACGGTGAACTGGATGCCGCAGCGCAGGACGGCTGATAATGTCGGGCTGATTCTTGGCTATTTCAATTATGACTTCACCGGAAAAGCCTTCGACAGCGGCATTGATGCACTGGTGTATACCGAGCAAGGCAGCATGGACACGATGCCGGATGTACCGGGAATTGGTGTGTATAACGGCTCGGAATTTGGGGTGTACGGCGGCAACGGTGAGGTGTTTTTCGCATCGAGTGACGGGCGGCTTGTGCAAAAATCTTCTGCCACGGATGCACGTTGGACGAGCTGGGTGACCTTCGTGGACATCGAATATCCACAAAGTTTGTGGGAATATATTGACGAAATGAATGCTCTGCCGAAAACTTAGCCGACTGAACAAGGAGGAGATATATGATAGATTTGAAATTTGTGATGCCGGAGGAATCGGAGTGTCGGTTCTTCTATTCAGACAGTACCAAGCCTTATGCGGATGCCTGTGTCGGCTATCTGAGAATGGACTTTGACAGTAGCGGCAAGGGATTTTATCACACATGGTTCGGCAAGAACGATGCGCTGAATGACAGGAGCTTCGGCGAGGAATTTGATGCCGTGATCGACACGCTCCGGCATGATCTGCTGTCGGGGCGCAGTGGGATGGAGGATTATAACCGGGAGCATGACGGATTATCCATTGACCACTGCGGCGTTCACGGCAAGGGATATCGGGTGGACACTGAACAGCATATCTACTATCTGCGCTGCACGCCGATGCGTGGTGACTATGACTGTTACTGCTATTGTTATGACAAGTCGCTGCTGGAGTAGGCACTTGCAGCGGAGCAGGAGCCGGAGGAAACGCAGGAGATGGGAGGGCTGTTACAATGAAAATTTCTATTTACAAGGACGGTGTCAGCACCGTGGTCGAATTCCCGAAACCGGCGCTGGAATTGCAGGACATCCTCGACCGGCAGCACAACCGGAGCGATAACACAATGGTGCATTTCCGCTTTCCGCACGATAGCGACACGCTGCTGCCAAATGCTGTGCTGGATGAGCTATTCTACATGGATATTTACCGGCTGAATTTTCTGGTGGCACAGTATGAGCAAATGTCTCCCGGACAGCGTGCGGCGTTTGTGGCTGTGGCGGATCATTTGAGAGCGGAGTCCGGATGATCTGATCCCACTGACCTATCACCTGTTTTCTGTGCCGACGATAGTGGCACGAAATTACAGCGAGCTGGGACAGTTCTGCATTGAAAACGAAATACTGCCGGAGGTAGAGAATTGCCCGGAGGAAGTGCTGCCCTATCTCGATTGTGACCGGATCGGTATTCTGATGGCGGAGCGCAATCATGGTGTACTGCTTGGCGGCTACTACTGTGAGCCGGAACACTACGAGTGCCGGGATGTGTCTGTTGAGATCAGCCGACCGCAGGAAGAATTTTTCCGTCTGCTGATCGGCACTCCGGATGACGAGCAGAACGCACAGTGGTTCTCGTTCCCGTGTCATTTTGAGCAGATCTGGGAATATGCAGACCGGCTCGGAATGGACAGCACCGATCTGGAATGCTATGAGATGCACTCTGCCATCTCACGGGTGATGCTGGAGCGCACGGAGGATATGCAGGATCTGAACGAGGTCGCATGGCAGCTTCACGCTCTCTCGCCGGAGGCTGTCGTTAAGGTCAAGGCGATCATGGAGGCGGCAGATACCTTCGGCATCGGCGGTCTGCGCTCTGCGATCCGGACGATGGACGAGTATCAGTTTGATCCTGTCGAGGATCAGTCGCACTACGGACTGCGCTATCTCCGGGCAAATCTGCCGGAGGACTTTGACGTGTCTGCGCTGTCCGGTGTCGATCTCTATGATCTCGGCATGACCATTCTCAGCGCAAAGAAAGGTCACATGACAGAGTACGGTGCGCTCATCCGGGGCGAGGAATTATACACGATGCTCCCGAAACCGAAATGGATGCAGGAGGCATCTGAGAGTGAGGATGAAACCGAGGACTGTGATCCGAAATGGGGTGATATGACATGAAGAAAAGCATTGACGTGAGCGAGGAAAAGCTGGCGGCACTGGAGATGTATCTGGCGCAGAAAAATACATCGCTCAATGCCGAGCTGACAAAACACACTGAGCATCTGTACGCTAAGATCGTGCCGCAGAATGTCCGTGACTATATCGAAATGACTTCGGCAAAAAAGGCTGTGAGAAAGCCAAAGCCCACGCCGGACGGTGATGTGGATGAGGCATGACCGGCAGACGAACCGCCCCCGATGGACTGTCGGGGGTGGCTCCTTCGGGGGCAGATTTGACACGGGGGTAGGTGTGATGCGAGTTAAAGCGGCGGTGTCGCCGCAATCACAGCGGACGGCAAAGCCGACCGCACATGGGCATTTTGACGGAATTTGTTTAGGTGCTGTGAATCGGACTACGCCGAAAAAACGGTGCTGTTGTGGCGATTATCACGCTGTTTCGGGCAGTTTTTCGGTGCTGGAGGTAGTGAAATGAGTTTTGACAATAAAATCAGATTTCAGTTGTGGGTGAATCCGCAGACGATCAAAGAAGTCGAGCAGCATTTTGATCTGGACAATTGCAGATCGAAAAGTGAGTTCATCGAAAAGGCGATACACTTTTATATCGCCTATCTCGATGAGGAGCGCCATGTGAATTATCTCTCGCCGCTGATTACCGAAACGGTTGCGGCAACGATCAAGGGAACGGAGCAGCATATCACCCGAATCCTTTTCAAGGTCGCTGTCGAGCTAGGAAAGCTGTCTCATATGATGGCAGCGGCGAATGATGTGAATGAGGAAACACTTCGGCAGTTGCATTCGATGTGCATTAATGAAGTCCGCAGGATCAATGGGATCATTGAGTATGAGGATG
>CAZKHW010000264.1:0-3610 GCA_964552525.1 uncultured Ruminococcus sp.
AAAGCGGAAAATTTTTCAGAAAAATATTTTGTAAACTTTTTATGAACGATAAAAACAACAAAAAGAGCATAACCATTCAAGCTGTTCCGCTGAACTGTTATGCTCTAAAACTCAATATTAGTATTCTATTTTTATAAAGATCCAGAATTAACTCATGTAATAATCATTGAAATAATAAATGTCATCCTTTCTTTTTCATTGTGAAAACTCCTTTTCATCGATTTTTATAATTGTGCTTAGTTCTTTTTTGAAATTTTTACGTCGCACAGTTAATCCACGGATAATTCTGTGACACCATGCAAATGGAATCAAAATCGGATAATTTGCGGCAGTGGGATAGTACGTGCGATAAAATTCAATATCAGGAAACAATCGTTTCAACAAATATGACTTTCGGTTTTTTACATTCATTTTCCTGATGCGGCTTTTAATCGCATTAGTTTGCGTACCATAAGTTCCGGAAAACAACATAAAGCTGATCATTTCCTGTTCTGCTTCGCTCAACTTAGAATTCGGTAAAAAAGCCTTCTGTGCCGTTTTCCTTATTTGTATCTCAAATTCAGATATTTCCATTTTTTTCAGCTCTCTGATTATGTAATTCCAGTCAAGTTTCCTTTCCTTTTGTTTGAGATAAACATAATAATCAAGCAGCGACCGCAAGCCTGTTCCGCCTATACTATAATGCTTATAGGCATGAGCTGTCATATATATGTAAAAATCTTCATCTGAAAATCTGTACACATACTTTTTGCAGTTTACGTTGATAAGCCGTTCTTTAACATTTTTATAGTAATTATAGAAAACTTCCCGGCTTTTTACGAACAGATTCAGATGCATCTCAAAATTATAGACAGGTTCTTTCAGCCATTCATCACAGTGAGCGCCGTTATCGCCTTTGAGATGATATCCTCTTTTCTTCATAAAACTACTTACATCGCTGCGATAGTAAGCATCAAATAAGATGTCATTATCAGACATCTGCCGCATACCTATATTTGGATAAAATTCTTTAAGAATAACGCCTTTAAGAGGCATATACCAGATACCATTCTGCTCTAAAAAACCGCAGATTATTTCACGTTCAGCGTCCAGCAGCAGATTTTTCCGTATCGCCTTTGCTTTCACTTCCATGAATTTTTTATCGTAAACACCTGCACTTTCCAATGCAGCACACACTATTGCAGTCAAACTGTGATACTCACACATCTGAAATAATTTCTCTAAATCAATATGAGCAATATATTCTGGCTCAAGCTTGATTCCGTTTACTGCACACGCTGATAAATACAGCAGATCATATCCTGTCTGTTTCATTTTCTCACCTCAACCTTTATACCGTTTTCAGCCATTGTAATTATCCTATCACACATTTCCAAAGCTTTGGGTCTGTGCGTTACGATAATGACTGTTTTATCTGTCATACTTCGCAGATTTTCAAGCATTTTTTTCTCCGTCTGCTCGTCTAAAGCGTTGGTCGCCTCATCAAGAAGCAGTATGGGACTATCCGAAAAAACTGCCCTTGCAATGGCAATTCTCTGCATCTGTCCTTCTGAAAGTCCAAGCCCACGTTCACCTAAAATCGTATCCATACCATTTTCAAGCTCTTTGATAAATTCATCTGCACATGAAATTTTAAGCGCTTGTTTCAGCTTTTCTTCATTGCGCATTTCCAACTTATCTGCAAAGGCAACGACCTCACGAATTGTTCCGCTCATCAACTGGTTTCCTTGTGGAACATAAGCAAAAAGTCTGTGCCATTTGCTGGAAAGCGGTATCTCTGTACCGTCTGATTTCTGCAAAAGCAGTTCACCGCTGTCGCAGTGATAAAGGCACATCAATAACTTCAATATTGTTGATTTTCCGCAGCCGGAATGTCCTGTAAAAGCCACATTTTCACCTTTTTGTATATCGAAACTTATGTCTTTCAATACGCTTTCCCTGTCACTGCTTTTATAGGTAAAACTGATATTTTGAATTTTTATTGCTGAAAAATCATTTTCATAGAAATTCTTAATTTCATGACTTTCCATTACCTTACCTGTGCAGTCATCTGCAAAATTTTCTGCTTCACGCAGACGTTCTGCACTGGCTGTCATAGCATAGAATTTCGGCAGATAGCCCGTTATATTTGCAAAAGGTGACTGTATCTGTGAGATAAGCTGTAAAACGGCGGTAAGCGTTCCATAGCTCACTGTTCCACTCATGATTCCCATACCGCAGTAGCCAAGTCCAAGCAAATACATTCCGTTCATAGCAGCCGAAAATCCCATATTACAGATATTTGAGAATTGATTTCTTTTCATTCTCGCTTCTTTATGTTCAGACATTTTTTGCCGTGCTTCGGCATTTGTCTGCTGTTCAGCCGAAAATGTCCGCACGATAATCAGACTGCTCAAACGCTCCTGCAAGAAAACACGCAGCTTTCCGTCCTTTTCCTGAATGGCTTTATGCAGTCTTTTCAGAACCTTTCTGAATGCGTATGTAAGAATAATCAGCGCTGCACCGCCCGGTATGAGAATAAAAATAAATTTTGGTTCAATAATCAGAAGCATCACAAATGCTCCTGCCATTTTCACGAGCATTCCGATTATACCGGGAAGTATTTCAACGATTCCATCTGCTGTTATCTTTGTATCTGATGTAAGACGATTGATCCATTCGCCTGAATGAACAGACGTTACTGCGGAATAGTCCTTTTTTAGCAGCACTTCAAACAACCTTGATTTCAGAATGTTTTCTATGGCAGAACGTGACAGTTCTTCCAGCCATCTGACTGCCGCCCTTAGTAAAATCTGTATCACCACCAGTGCAATTACTGATGCCAAAGATAGTATGAATGCAGATTGATCCTTTTTGGCAGCATTGTCTATAGCATTTCTCAGAAGCAGGGCATAAATTACTCCGCTGCCGCCTAAAACAGCCTGTATCAGGGAAAGCAGAATTATTTTGATTTTATGTTTTCCGATAACCTTAGAAATCCAGCGAATAATGTTATTCTTCATTTCAGCCGCCTTTTCAGAAAATTTCGTGCTCTGATAATAAAAGCACGAATCGGAAAAAAATCACACCACAGATGCACATAAATACGATAACGAAGATCCGCGACAGACATTTCTTTTCCATTTCTGATAATTCCTGTCAGCACTCCAATAATATGGTGATCTGCGATACCCGTTTCCTTATGACATCTGTTGTCACCGCATATTACATAGTCATTTTCTCTGACTTTCAATATCCTGTGCAGGACATACTGACCACTGTCACGCTGACAAAGCGGTATATCGTATTTTTTCAGTCTGCCTGATGGTTTCTGAATAATCAGCACATCCCTGCCTTGTTTGATCAGCGGCATCATACTGTCGCCGACATTGGTGTAAATCAATTTACCATGCTTTTCCAGTACACAGCGAAAATCACTCATCAATGGCTCCGACATTTCTCAGTATTTCAATAATTCTGTGAACGTCCTGTTTCAGAACGGATTCCGAAACATCGTATTTTTTCTGCATTACAGATATGATATTTTCTTCCGTGGTATCCGTTTTCAGCAAATCAATGATTTCCGCTGCCGTTTTATTGCTGCGGACAAGTCCGCTGAACTTTGCGGATA
>CAZKHW010000265.1:0-3521 GCA_964552525.1 uncultured Ruminococcus sp.
TGGCAGGCGTGTTCGCAGACGAGGGACTAAGTGGAACTTCCATGAAGAAACGCACCGAATTCAACCGCATGATCAGGCTCTGTAAAGAGGGAAAAATTAACATGATCCTCTGCAAATCGACCAGCCGCTTCGCCCGAAATACAGTGGATTGTCTGGAAACGATCCGTTTGCTGAAAAGTCTCGGTATCAGCGTAATATTCGAGAAAGAAAATATCAACACACTGACCATGAACAGTGAATTCATGCTGACATTATACGGCAGCTTTGCACAGGCAGAATCGGAATCTATCAGCAAAAATATCTCCCTTGGTGTGAAGATGGCATTCCAACAGGGCAAGGTTCGGTATCAGTACAAATACTGGCTGGGCTACCGGAAGGGTGAGGATGGTCAGCCGGAGATCATACCAGAGGATGCAGATACCGTCAGAGAAATCTTCCGGCTGTTCCTTGACGGATATTCCATCAGGGATATCACCAGAAGCATGACACAGCAGGAACGCAGAAATGCACTCGGTACAACGGATTGGAATACGAATACAATTCGCCGGATTCTGACAAATGAGAAATATACCGGCGATGCGCTTCTTCAAAAAACGTATACCACCGACTGCATCACGCACAGGTCTGTGAAAAATAACGGTGAGCGCACCATGTATCTGGTAACGGATTGCCACCCTGCAATCATAGACCGTGATACCTATCACCTTGCCCAGCAGGAGCTTGCCCGCCGCACTTCCAAACGAAAGGTCAGCACCAAGTCCGTCACGGAGCAGGGCAAGTATTCCAGCAAGTTCGCTCTGACTGAGCTGATGATCTGCGGAGAATGCGGAACGCCTTACCGCAGATGTACATGGAATGTCCATGGTAAGAAACGCATCGTGTGGCGCTGTCTCAACCGCCTTGAACACGGAAGTAAGTACTGTCACAGCTCTCCTACCATCCATGAAGAATCGCTGCACAGAACGATCATCAGAGAAATCAACGAGTTCTATGCGTGTGGAGAGGATGTAGCAGAGCTGCTGAAAGAAAACGCAGAAGCGGTACTTGCAGGCTTGGGGCAGGCTGAAATCACATCCATCGAAAACCGGCTTGAGGAGATTGATAAGACACGGCAAAATATGATAGATAGGATCGTCAGCGGAGAATGCGAAGAAGCATTATATGCTGAATTTGAAAAGCTTCATGCCGAGGAAGAAGAACTGACCGCCAAATTGCAGGCACTCAAAGAGCAGTGCCAGATATCCGCAGAGGAACAAAGACAGTTAGAAGCCACGTTAGAGGATGTGGAGAATGCGGAATTTGAACTGGACTGCTTCGACAATGTGCTGGTACGGAAGCTGATCGAATGCATCAGGGTGATGAGCAAGGAAAAAATCCAGATTATCTTCAAGGGCGGCTATGAGGTGGATGCGGTCATAGAAAAGTAACGATATGCACAACGGCTTGCAGATGCAGGCCGTTTCTTGTTGGGGAGGTGGTGCTTTGGCAGGAAATTTTGACGGAATAAAGACAAGGAAATTCGGCATTGAAATTGAGATGACAGGACTGACCAGGAGTCAGGCAGCAAAGGCCATTGGAGAGGTACTCGGCAGCGAGCCTGTACACGAAGGTGGATATTATGATAAGTTTTCCGTTACAGATGAAAAGGGACGGAAATGGTCAGTGGTGTATGACAGCAGTATCAAATGTGTAAATAGTGTCGGGAATCCGGCAAGCGGCTCCTATGCCGTTGAATTGAATTCACCCGTACTGGAATATGAGGACATTCCGCTGCTGCAGGAGGTCATCCGTGCACTCCGTCATGCGAAAGGACGCTGCGGACCGGAATATTGCTGTGGGACACATATTCATATCTCTGCCGATGATTATACACCGCAGCAGATACGGAACTTGGTGAACATCTTTGCAAGCAAAGAGGACTTTCTGTGGGATGCACTTCAGGTGTCTACAGCGAGAGAAGGTTATTGCCAGAAATGCGATCCGGATTTTGTAGCGAAGCTGAATCGGCAAAAGCCCAGAACTATGGAAGGAATCAAGCGATTATGGTATAGAGGGAATATGGACGATCAGTACCAGCATTACTCAAACACGCGGTACAGAGCCTTGAATCTGCACAGTTTCTTTCAGCATGGACATTACGAAATCCGCTGCTGCAACTCATCGCTGCATGCCGGAGAGGTCAGAGCGCAGATCGTTCTGGCACTGGCGATCAGCAATGCGGCGATGACAAAGAAATATTGCTCTCCGCAAGTGAGTCACAGTGATAATATGCGGTATTCGTTCCGGGTATGGCTGCTGAATCTGGGGTTGATCGGGGAGGATTTCAAAAACTGTCGGATGCATCTGCTCAAGCATCTAACCGGAAATATTGCATGGCGGCACCCGGAGGATGCGATTGCCCAGCGTGAACGGTTAAAGCAGGAGCGTATCGCCGCCCGTGAGCAGCGACAAGCCGCCGTGTCGCACGGAAACACAGAATCCGATACAGTACCCACTGAAAGCACAAACGGCACTGTGAGCGATTGTGAGGGCAGTTTTGCAGAAGATGAAGAACTTGAATCTATGGGAATGACCATATAAAGAAAGCGAGGAAACACAATGAAAAAGAAACTATATATTGCCTATGGCAGTAATATCAATCTGGAGCAGATGGCGCACCGCTGTCCGAATTCCAGAGTGGTCGGAACAGCAATGATTCCGGACTATGAGCTGCAATTCTGGAATGTGGCAACTATCGTTCCGAAGCCCGGTGCAGAGGTTCCAGTCTTGCTGTGGGAGATTCCGCAGAGGGATGAAAGAAACCTTGATGTGTATGAGGGTTTCCCAAGACTGTACCGTAAAGAAAATCTGGAATTCGAGCTGAACGGACAGACAGTGACCGGAATGGTGTATGTGATGAATTATGGTGCGATATCGCCGCCGTCCGCTGGTTATTACGAGTGTATCCGGAAGGGTTATCTTGCGAATGGTATGGATACGAAATATCTGGATGAGGCGCTTGTCAATTCCTATACTCCGAATGCAGATATTTCTATGGAACAGGAGGAAACGGAGGATCAGGAGGATGGACTGTGCGAGGAGGACGGATGGAATTTCTGGGATATGATGTGAGAATTCAGCCGAGAAAATTGATACGGCAGGATAAGGAAAACCAACCGGTTATGTGCGATGGGTTCCTGATTGAGATATTCGACAGATCCGAACCGGACATGCCGGTGGATGTAATCGAAGCTGCGGTAGATTTCGAGCTGCTGGAAAACAGTTTGGCAGAAGCGGAGCAGTTTGCAAAGGACTATATTGGCAGCGAGAAAAAGGGTTTACGAAGATTAATGGAGGAATATAAGAGCAGTGATGTCACTTAGTCGCTGCTCTGTGATATGTCTTCACAGAGTTAGTTGTGCGATTGATTTGTTGTTATATTTAATTATATCACGCCCGGAGCAATTTGAAAAGGGGTATTTTGAATTTTTCAAAGAAAACTTCTAAAACTTTAACACGCTTGCTGAGGTTTTACTATTCAC
>CAZKHW010000266.1:0-3497 GCA_964552525.1 uncultured Ruminococcus sp.
GATATTCTTCTGCTTCCACACATCCCATGGCTTTGTAAAATGCCTGGCTTTCCACCGCTGAATGCGTGGACATATACAGTTTTTCCGCTTGCTTCCCTTTGGCAAACTGCTTTGCCATGCGGAACAGTTCTCTGCCGATCCCCTGCCCGCGCAGATCTGCCGAAACATGAATGGAAGACAGATCCAGATACTGTCCCCGGCTACCGATCGGTTTCCCCTCAACGGAAACAAAGCCCTTCAGAATACCATCCACAAAGGCACCACCCACAAAACCGTTTGTTGCAAGTGTGTTTTGCAGACATATTACAAGATAATCGTAATCCTTTTCATTCCAATCATCTACAAATGGATCACTCCTGATCACCCATTTCCCGTTTTCCCGCCGCCAGCAGTCGGTCACGATCTGCTTCCGGATAAACGCGCGAAAAAGATTCGGTGTGAGCTCGTCAGGGGTCAGATCCCGGTATTCTATCATATAGTATCCCCTTTCCGATCATCCGATATGCGTTGCACAACGCGCGCAGTCACAATCCGGCTCATGATCATCGATCACACCAACGGCCTGCAAATAGGAATAGATGATGGTGGAACCGACAAACTTCATGCCTCGTTTTTGCAGATCTACGGAGATGCTGTCGGAAAGCGGTGAGGTCGCACGGACGATCCCGTCACGGTTCACGACCCGTTTGCCTCCCGTAAAGTGCTGGATGTACGCGGCGAATGAGCCGAATTCTGCCTGAATGTTTAAAAAGATCGCCGCATTGCTGATTGCCGCTTTGATCTTCAGCCGATTGCGGATGATGCCCTTGTTTGCCGCGAGTTCCTCCACTTTTTCCGTGCCATACACCGCCACTTTGCGGGGATCGAATCCGTCAAACGCTTCGCAGAATGCCTCCCGCTTGTTGAGCACGCACTCCCACGAAAGCCCCGCCTGAAAGCTTTCCAGTATCAGCATCTCAAAGAAATACCCGTCATCGTCATGCGGTTTTCCCCACTCAAGGTCATGATAGCTCACATAAGCCGGATTTTTTAAATTGACCCAGCTGCATCTTTTCGGTTCTGTCATTTTCATCTCTTTTCTTTGATATTTACTATAACTTTATTATAACACAGAATCAATGGAAACGCAACCGGTATTTTGTATTTTTCGGAAAAATCCGTCAAAAAAAGACAGCCCGCGCCCGTGTCTGCGACACGGGCGCGGGCGAAAAAATTCCGATAACGGAAAATTATGCCTGTTTGTATTCTTCTTTGATCTTTGCGGCAAGGTTTCCGGGAACAACATCATAGCCGGTAACCTTGAACTCGAAGGAACCCCTGCCCTGCGTCATGGCACGCAGTACAATGGGATAATCCATCAGCTCCGCCTTGGGAGCGACCGCCTGCACGGTGGTATAGCCCTTCTGTGCCGCGGCTTCCATGCCCATCACGCTTCCACGGCGTTTGTTGAGATCGCCCATCACGTCTCCAACGAGAGACTCCGGCACCGTGATGTTCAGCTCACCCACCGGCTCCAGAATGACCGGTGCCGCGAGCTCCAGACACTTTTTGTATGCCAGAGATGCGGCGGTCTTAAAGGAGATCTCATCCGAATCCACTGCGTGGTAGGAACCGTCGTAAAGGTCTGCCGCCAGGTGCGTCATCGGGAAGCCTGCAACGCCCTTTGCCATAGCATCCTGCAAGCCCTTTTCCACTGCCGGGTAGAAGTTCTTCGGCACCGTTCCTCCAACAACCGACACCGTAAAGGTCAATCCCTCATCTTCACCGGGCGCAAAGCGCATTTTGACATGCCCGTACTGACCGGAACCGCCGTTCTGCTTTTTGTGCTTTCCTTCCACATCCACCGCCTTTGTGATCTTTTCGCGGTAGGCGATGCGAGGTGTTTCAAACTTGACATTCAGACCGAATCTGCTCTTCAGTCTTGCGGCAAGCACCGAAAGGTGCACTTCGCCCAATCCGTAGATCAGCAGTTGTTTGGTCTCGGAATCGTTTTCAAAGCGGAGCGTGTAATCTTCCTCCACCATACGAGTGATGCTCTGCGAAATCTTCCCCTCATCCCCTTTGGATGCCGGAAGCATTGCCTTGACCATGTAAGGCGTGGGGAATTCGATGGGACGGTACCGGAATTCCTTGTTCCATGTGAGTGTATCGTTGGTGTTGGTACCGGTCAACTTGGCAACCATTCCAATGTCACCGCACGCCAGCTCATCCACCTCGGTCTGTTTTTTGCCCTTCATCACATAGATATGCGCCAGTTTTTCATTCTCACCGCTCGTATGGTTGCGCAACACCAGGTCGCGTTTGACCGTTCCGCTCATGACCTTGAAGAAGGACATTTTGCCCACGAACGGGTCGGCAACAGTCTTGAACACGAACAAGGACGGCTCCCCTTCAGGAACGATCTCCAGCGCCGAACCGTCATTCAGCATTTCCGCCTTTTTGGCAGTGTGACGCGGGAAGGACTCGGTGATCTTATCAAGCATGGTCCACACACCCCACAGCTTGGTGGCGGCACCGCAGAACACCGGAACGATGTCACCGTGAATGATGCCCTCATGCACGGCATTCACCGCTTCCATGTGGCTGATCTCCGCGCCCTCAAAATATTTCATCATCAGCTCTTCATCGGTGCTGGCAACGGCCTCCATGAGCATATCACGGTATTTATGAACCGCTTCCATGGATTCCTCGGGGATCACTTCCACGCTGTGTCTGCCGTTGGCATCAAACACATGCGCGCTCTGATCGATGAGGTCAATGGCGCCAACCACTTCCCCGTTGCGCACCATGGGAATGGTGAGCGGGCAGATGTTTTTGCCGAATGTATCGTGCAGTGCGTCCAGAACCTTGCCGAAACGCGCCTCATTGTCATCAAATTTGTTGATGAAGAATGCCCGCGGCAGGTTGGCGCGGTTGACATAATCCCATGCCAGCTCGGTGCCGACTTCAATGCCCGCTTTGCCGTCCACCGTGATCACGGCGCTGTCCGCTACGCGCAGAGCCTGCAGAACTTCGCCGGAAAAATCCAGATAACCGGGGGTATCAATGACATTAATCTTGACATTTTTCCACATCATGGGAGCGATCGCCGCTGAAATGGAGATCTTTCTGGAAATTTCTTCGGAATCGTAGTCGCAAACCGTGTTTCCGCCGGGAATATTTCCAAGTCTGTCCGTTCCTCCGGTAATAAACAGCATTGCCTCCGCGAGTGAGGTTTTTCCGCTTCCGCCGTGACCGAGCAATGCAACATTTCTGATGTTCTTTGTCTCAACCTTTGCCATTGTGATAACCTTTATATACCTTTCTTGTGAATTCATCGCAAAAGAGTACAAAATATAAACAAAAACGATTTGTTTTTTGGTACTTTTTCTGCTTTGTAATCATTATAACATATCCGGACGCGTTTTGCAAGATACAAGACTAACTTTTTAAACGATGGCATGTAAAAATTGCACGCGCTTTTTTGGCAAAAACAGACAAAAAGCGGGGAGGTTATC
>CAZKHW010000267.1:0-3482 GCA_964552525.1 uncultured Ruminococcus sp.
AAAATACTTGGCTGGTCACGGCCTGGAAAATTAGATAGGTGCCGGCTTGATTGAGAGTGCTTTGTACAATGTACAAAGTACTTTTTATTTTGTGGGCGGAGTAACCAAAATCTTAAACGATTTTTCGTGAAATTATCCTATAACATTATTTTAAAAAATATGGTATAATAGATATGACACATATTGAACGGAGGAAGCTTATGGAACTTAAAACAAACGATCTTGTCATCTACAGAAGTGCCGGAGTTTGCCGCGTTGTTTCCATGGAGGAGCAGAGCATGGACGGCGTGAATACGGTGATGTACTACAAGATCAAGCCTTTGGCAGACCAGAATTCCACCTATTATATTCCTGTTGCATCCGCAGATGATAAGCTCCGGCTGCCCTTAACCAAGGAGCAGGTGCTTGAACTGATCGACACGATGCCCCTTAACGCCGATGAAAGCGAATTATGGACAGAGAATCGCCGTGAACGCAGGGAATTATATTCCCAGATCCTGCGCGGTGATGACCACAAAGCACTGGTGCAGCTCATCTCCTCGCTGTATTTCAGGAAACAGGATCAGGAGGCGCAGGGAAAGCGGTTCTCCACGATGGACGAAACGGCGATGAAAAACGCCGAAAGCCTTATGCTCCAGGAATTTGGTGCAGTTCTCGGCATGGAATCTGAGGAGGTTCGCGAGTTTATCGAAAAGCGTATTCATACATGAGAAAAAGCCTGTGTAGCGATACACAGGCTTTTGGATTAGTCTGCCTCTGCCAGCAAAAGCTCGGGATCCAGATACGCTCCGTCCCGGATGACCTCAAAATGCAGATGCGGCGATTCCTTGCTTTCCGAATCTGCTGTCTGTCCGATCGCCCCGATCACTGTTCCACAGTCGATCGTGTCACCCTGACATACGTCCAGTCCCTCATTCAGATTGCAATAGCGTGAAAGAAAGCCGTTTTTGTGGTCAATTGTCACGGTCACACCCCAGAGAGCGTCCTCCTCGATCATGGTCACAATGCCGTCACTCATGGCACGTACCTCATCGCCGAGACTGCCTGAAATGTCAATGCCGTTGTGCGTCTGCCAAACGCCGGTTGTCGGAGATTTGACCAGCTCACCGCTGCTGTACGGCTGTAGGATCTCCCCGGCAAGCGGCCACTGCAGCGACGGCAGGCTCGTGGTTTCTGTTACCGTTTCAGAAGACGGTGCGGTTTCCGAAGGAGCGGCAACTGCCACTGTTTCCGTTGCTGCTGCTGTTGTTGTGCGCTCCGTGACGCGTTCGGTGCTGGCGGCTGTCGTCATGGGCATCACGGTGGACTTGGTGAAGGGTGGATTGGTCGCCGGCATGTCCGGAATGCTCCCCACTGTCGTGTCAAGCTGCACCTTCAGTTCGTTTGCCGTCTGTCTGTATGCGAACCAGCATGCTGTGCCGATCATTGCAGCGCATACCATCGTTACGATCCAGAACCGCAGTGCGTGAGATTTTCTTGATTTGATCGTGTATTCCTTCATACGATCACCTCCGCAGTTAGGATGTACCACTTTTCCCCGAATTATACAGGGCTTGAAAAATTATCTGAAATCGGTTATAATAGAGATAACATCATGGGGAGGTTTTTGTATGCAGAAATTGTTCCGCTTTTTAAAGCCTTACACGGGCTATCTGATTCTGGGACCTTTTTTTAAGCTGCTAGAGGCAGTCTTTGAGCTGATCGTCCCTGCTGTGATGGCGAAGATCATTGATAACGGTGTCGCGAACCGCGATACCGCCTACGTCGGCTGGATGTGCGGTCTGATCGTGCTGCTGGGCATCTGCGGTCTGGGATTTGCGCTGACTTGTCAGTACTTCGCATCCAAGTGCGCATTCGCTTATGGAACTGATCTGCGCGGTGCGCTCTATCGCCACATCAACACCCTTTCTCATACTGAGCTGGATCGGCTGGGGAGCGCGACACTGATCAACCGTATGACCAACGATGTCAATGCGTCGCAACAGGGGGTAAATATGGCGATCCGTCTGGGAACGCGTGCGCCGTTTCTGGTCGTTGGTGCGATCATCATGACACTTCTGATCGATTGGCAGCTTGCGCTGATCTTTCTCATCATTGCTCCGATCCTGGGCTTTGTCCTGTATGCTGTTCTGACACGTACCATCCCCATGTATACCCGAAACCAGCAGAAACTCGATGTCATTGCGCGGCATACCGGTGAAAGTCTGGACGGTGTTCGCGTGATTCGCGCATTTTCCAAGCAGAAGCAGGAGACGGCACGGTTTGCGGAGGAATGTGACGATCTCGAGCGCAGCATGCTTGCAGCCGGACGAATTTCCGTCATTTTGAATCCGGCTACCTTTCTGATCATGAATCTGGGCATCGCTGCTGTTTTGTGGTTCGGCGGCGGACAGGTCGATGCCGGACGGCTCACACAGGGTGATCTCATCCGATTTACCAATTACATGACACAGATTTTGCTCGCAGGCGTTCAGCTTGCCAATCTGATCCAGATCCTGACAAAGGCGCAGGCATCGAGCCTTCGCGTGGCACAGGTGCTTGAGACGCCAAGCTCCATGCAGGACGGCACAGAAATTCCCCAGGCACATGCCGAGGGTATCCGGTTTGAGCACGTTTCGTTTGCCTACGAGGGCGCAGGTCACCCGGCACTGGAGGACATCAGCTTCACGCTGATGCGCGGTCAGACGCTGGGTATCATCGGCGGTACGGGGTCGGGAAAATCGACCCTGGCTGCGCTCATCCAGAGGTGCTATGATGCCACTTCGGGCACGGTACATGTTTTTGGACGGGATGTGCGCGAGTACAGCCAACGCGCCCTGAATGCCGCCATCGGCACTGTGCCGCAGAAGGCGGTGCTGTTTGCCGGAACGATCGAGGACAACCTGCGCTGGGCGGATGCGGATGCCGCACCCGAGCAGATGCGCAGTGCCATCGAGATCGCGCAGGCAGCGGAATTTGTGGATGGTTTGCAATACGGGCTGAAGACCCGGCTCGTGCAGGGAGGGCGCAACCTCTCCGGCGGTCAGAAGCAGCGTCTGACCATTGCCAGAGCGCTGGTGGGAGAACCGGACATGCTCATTCTGGATGACAGCATGAGCGCCCTCGACTATGCGACCGATGCCGCCCTGCGTGAGGCACTTGCCAGCCGCTGCAAGGGCATGACCACGGTCGTGATCTCCCAACGCGCCACATCACTGCGGCATGCCGACCTGATCCTCGTTCTGGAGGACGGACGCTGCGTTGGACAGGGGACACATGATGCGCTCCTGGAAACCTGTGAGGTCTACCGGGACATCTTCGAGTCCCAGAATGCATGAGAGGAGGAGCAGCGTGAAACAGACACTCAAGCGTATTTTACACTATAGCAGACCCTACCGCGGCTATCTGATTCTGACGGTGCTGTGTTCCCTGATCGGCGTGTCGCTTTCGCTCGTTGTGCCGGTGTATATCGGACGTGCCGTGGATCTTGCCGTTCCCTCGGC
>CAZKHW010000268.1:0-3442 GCA_964552525.1 uncultured Ruminococcus sp.
ACCGCCCTGCCGAGGGAGGTTTAGGAGGGGCGAGCAGCCCCTCCTAGGTCGGCGATAGCCGACAAAAATACATTCCCGTGCAAATTTGCAAAAACGACTTGTAAATGCCGGAAAAATGTGGTATAATATAAATTAAGTGTAATTGACCGGCACAAGTCCGCGCTTGCGCCGGTTACAACAAGGAGGCAGAATACTATGAGAAAAAGCGGAATTTTACTGCATATTTCCAGCCTGCCCTCGCGCTTCGGCATCGGCAGGATGGGCAGGGCGGCGTATGATTTCGTGGATTTTCTGCATATGAGCGAAACAGCTTATTGGCAGATCCTCCCGATCTCTCCGACAAGCTACGGCGATTCCCCCTACCAGAGCTTCTCGGTCTATGCAGGAAATCCCTATTTCATCGACTTTGCAGCCCTTGAGGAGCAGGGACTGCTTGAACATGAGGACTACGCATCCAGACTCTGGCAGCGCGATGCCGACAGCATCGACTATGAGCTGCTGTACCGCACCAATATCGCTGTGCTGCGCACCGCCTTTGCAAGATTCCGGGAAAATCCCCTGCGCGGCTACAGCACTTTCAAAAAGAACAATGCGTTCTGGCTGCCCGACTATGCCCTGTTCATGGCACTGAAGGACGCCCACAAGGGCGAGTCATGGGACACCTGGGAAACGCCCCTTGCCATGCGCGAGCCGGATGCCATCGCCAAGGCACAGGAGAGTCTTGCCGATGAGATCGAGCTGCATTGCTTTATCCAGTTCATCTTTGCGCAGCAGTGGCGTGCCCTCAAGCAGTACGCCAACAGCCGGCAGGTCGAGATCATCGGGGACATGCCCATCTACGTTGCCTACGACAGCGCGGATGTCTGGTGCAGTCCGGAGCTTTTTGCCCTCGACAAGGACAAAAAACCCATCGAGGTGGCAGGCTGTCCGCCCGATCCGTTTTCCCCTACCGGTCAGCTCTGGGGCAATCCCCTCTATGACTGGGAGTATCACAGGAAAACCAACTACCAGTGGTGGACATCCCGTCTGCGCCATGCCGCATCCCTCTTTGATGTGATCCGCATCGACCATTTCCGCGGCTTTGAGAGCTACTACACCATTCCCTTTGGCAGTGCCGATGCCGTCAGCGGCAAATGGCGCAAGGGTCCCAATAAGCAGCTTTTCCTTGCCGTGAAGAAGGAGCTGGGCGAGCTTCGCATCATTGCGGAGGATCTGGGCTTTATCACGCCCGGTGTGCGCAGAATGCTCGATGCCCTGCGCTACCCCGGCATGAAGGTGCTCCAGTTCGGTTTCTCCGATGCCGACAACGAGCATCTGCCGCATAATTTCAAGACCTCACGCATGGTCGCCTATACCGGAACCCACGACAACGAGACGCTCCGCGGCTGGCTGGCATCGGCGGACAAAAAGACTGTCAAATTTGCCAAGGCATACCTTCGATGCAAAAAGAAGCAGATCCCTGACGAAATGGTCGCTGCCTGCTGGCAGAGCATCGCAGATACGGCAGTCGCACAGATGCAGGACTTTCTGCATGCGGACAAGTCCGCGAGAATGAACACCCCCTCGACGCTGGGCGGCAACTGGATGTTCCGCACCCATGCCGAGGACTTTACCCCCGAGCTTGCCAAGGAGATCCGCCGGCTCAACCGCACCTACGGCAGAGCGGTGCAGCCGGAGATCCCACAGACCAAAGCAGCAGCTCCGGAATCCGGTGCGCAGGAAAAGAAATCCGTAAAACGCACCTATCGCCGCAGGCGTGCGGCATCCGCCGGAACGAACAAGCACGAAACTACCGAGGAGGCATAAACCCATGATGCAGTATACCAAGGACACCTTTCTGAACTATCTCAAGGGCACGCTGGACAAGGATATCAGCGAGCTTACCCCCCAGCAGCTCCATAACGCCATCGGCGAGATGGTGATGAACCTCATGACGGAGGACTGGGAGGATTCCCGCAATGCCCATGCATCGGGCAGACGGGCGTATTATCTTTCGATGGAGTTCCTGATGGGACGCAGTATCTTCAACAATCTCCTGTGTCTGGGCATCTATGACGAGGTCGAGCAGGCACTGCGCGAGATGGGCACTTCCCTGTCCGTTCTGGAGGAGATCGAGGATGCCGCGCTGGGCAACGGCGGTCTGGGCAGACTGGCAGCATGTTTTCTGGACAGTGCAGCCACACTGGATCTGCCGCTGGATGGCTACGGCATCCGCTACAAGTACGGTCTGTTCAAGCAGGAGATCAAGGACGGTTTCCAGTGTGAGAGCGCGGATGACTGGACGCGCTTCGGCGATGCGTGGAGCGTTCGCCGCGAGGACGAGACACAGCTCGTCCGGTTCAGCGGACTGACGGTCAAGGCAGTTCCCTACGACATGCCCGTCATCGGCTGCGGCACGAAGAACATCGGCACGCTACGTCTGTGGCAGGCAGAGCCGGTCAGGGAGTTCGATTTCCACACCTTCAACAGCCAGAACTACCTTGAGGCTTGCGCCGAGCAGATCTATGCCGAGAATATCTCGCGCTGCCTGTACCCCAACGATGATACCAACGAGGGCAAAAAGCTCCGTCTCCAGCAGCAGTATTTCTTCTGCTCGGCATCTCTCCAGGATATTCTGAAGGATCTGCCGGCATATCTGGAAAACGGCGGCGACATCGACACCTACTGCGACAGCCTTGCAGAGAATACCGCCATCCAGCTCAACGACACGCATCCGGTCATCTCCGTACCGGAGCTGATGCGCCTGCTCATGGCAAAGGGCGCATCCTTTGAAAAGGCGTTTGACACGGCGCGGCGCATTTTCCGCTACACCAACCACACCATCATGGCAGAGGCACTGGAAAAGTGGTGGGCACCGCTCATTGAGGAGCTGCTGCCGGAGGTCTACCAGATCATTATCCGCCTGAACGAGGCACTCATCGCCGAGCTGTACCGGAAGGGTGCGACAAAGGACGAGATCGGCAGAATGCGTATCCTCAAGGACGGCATGGTGCATATGGCGCACATCGCCATCTTCATGGGCAGCTATGTCAACGGCGTTGCCGAGATCCACACGCAGATCCTGAAGGACACCGCGCTTGCGGACTGGTATAAATTCTATCCGGAGCGTTTCCAGAACAAGACCAACGGCATCACCCAGAGACGCTGGCTGGCACTGTGCAACCGCGAGCTGTCCGCACTCCTCACGGAGCTGCTCGGCTCGGATGCCTGGACGACCGACCTTGACCGTCTGGCAGAGCTGGACAAGTACGCCGACAGCGAGGCGGTCATGAAGCGTTTTATGGATATCAAGCAGGAGAAAAAGCAGCAGCTCGTGAACTTTATGGAGCAGCACGAGGGCGAACGCTTTGGCGGCATCGGCACGGATGCGGTCTACGACATCCAGATCAAGCGTCTGCATGAGTACAAGCGTCAGCTCCTGAATGCCTTCTCGATCCTGTAC
>CAZKHW010000269.1:0-3430 GCA_964552525.1 uncultured Ruminococcus sp.
ACATAATGACCTTTTGTCTGACCATAGGAGGCTATATGCTTTTTGGTCTGTCCGCGCTCACACCAGGATGCCATCGCCAAGGGCATGAAATGGCGCGAGGAGAAAGATCCCGACCACTGGACTGTCCCCTATCTGCCTATCGACCCCACCGATGTGGGCAGGGTGTACGAGGCGGATGTCATCCGCATCAACTCCCAGTCCGGCAAGGGCGGCATCGGCTATCTGCTCGAGACACAGTTCGGTCTCGATCTGCCGAAGAAAATGCGTGAGGAATTCGGCTATATCGTCAAGGGCATTTCCGACCACGCGCACAAGGAGCTGCTGCCGGCTGAGGTGTATGAGATCTTCATGAACACCTATGTCAACATCCAGAAGCCGCTGGAGTACAAGGAGATCCACTACGTGCAGAAGAACGGCATTCAGGCAACTGTGACCCTGACACAGAACGGACAGGAATTTACCGTGAGATCCGATGGCAACGGCCGTCTTGATGCCGTGACCAACGCACTCAAGGCATTCCTCGGCAAGCAGTTCATCATAAACACCTACACCGAGCATGCACTCACCGTTTCCTCCAAGTCTGATGCTGCCGCTTATGTCTGCATCGAGGCAGAGGGCAAGATGTACTGGGGTGTCGGCATTCGCAGAGATATCAGCGATGCCTCCGCCGCAGCACTGTTCAGTGCGCTCGACAGATATCTGACACGAACCAAGTGATCCATCGCACGCGTCAAGCCCGACTCCGTATATGGGGTCGGGCTGCGTGCAGTTTTCAGGAACATGCCGAGGTACATCATTCACAGGGAGGATACCCATGATCGGGCATATCAGACTAGACGGACAATGGCATTTCTATGCCGATGAAGAACAAAAATATACCGGATTTCCCCCGGAGCAGAGCAGATTTACCGACACCATCCGGCTGCCCGGCACGACCGCGCAGCATCGGAAAGGCTCTGGAAATAGCAAGACAGAGGACGGCTGTCTGACCGAACGCTATCCGTACAGCGGCAATGCGTGGTTTCGCCGTGAGGTACACATCCCCGGGGAGCTGCGCGGCAAAAAGCTCGTGCTGTTCCTGGAGCGCACCCGGGTGACCTCGCTGTGGGTCAACGGCAGCTATATCGGGACGCAGAATTCCCTCTGCACACCGCACAGCTACGATCTGACGGCATTTTCGGGAGCACAGGATCTGCGGATCCTCCTCTGCGTGAACAATTCCTCGTACCCGAGCCGGGGCGGTCACATGACCTCGCCGGACACGCAGACCAACTGGAACGGCGTGACCGGTGAGATCGCCCTGCACTTCTTTGATACAAGCTGCATCACGCGTGTCAAAGCCATTCCGGATGCGGCAAGCCGCACGGTGACGTTCCGGATGCACACCGAGGGCAGCATCAACATGATCAAGGCACAGGGCGAATGGGTCGGCATTGACGGCAGCATTTGCGAGATCGCACCGCAGATCCTCACTGTGCAAAAAGAGCCTGACGGCGCATCCTGCGTGACCATGCGCTTTGACCGGAATGCCCCCCTCTGGGACGAGTACTCCCCCGTCATTGCCCGGATCACGCTGTGTCCGTTCGGCACACAGGACAAGACCGAAGTCTCGTTCGGCTTTGCTGACCTTCGCGCACAGGGGACGGTCTTTACCAGCCACGACAGGGAGGTGTTCCTGCGCGGAAAGCATGACGGGATGATCTTCCCCTTGGAGGGAGCTGCGCCGACCGATGTCGAAAGCTGGCTGCGCGTGATGCGCACCGCAAAGTCCTACGGCATCAACCACTATCGTTTCCACACCTGCTGTCCGCCGGATGCGGCATTCACCGCGGCAGATCTGCTGGGCATCTATATGGAGCCGGAGATCCCGTTCTGGGGCAGTCTGACCGCCCCCGGAGACGAGGGCTACGACCCGGCAGAGCAGGCATACCTGATCGCCGAGGGCAGGCGGATCCTCGAAACCTTCGGAAATCATCCGTCCTTCTGTATGTTCTCGCTGGGCAATGAGCTGTGGGGGAGTGCCGAGCGCATGGGGGAGATCCTGCGCTTCTACAAGCAGCAGGAGAAACGCATCTTGTTTACACAGGGATGCAATAATTTCCAGTTCTGGCCGAATATCCTCCCCGAGGACGATTTCTTCGTCGGCGTGCGCCTATCGAAGGAGCGTCTCATCCGCGGCAGCTACGGCGCGTGCGATCAGCCCTATGGGCATGTGCAGTCGCAGCGTCCCTCCACGATGCACAGCTATGATGCACTCATCCGCCCGGATGCGCAGCCTGTCATCGAGCAGGCGGACGGCACGCAGGAGATCGAGATCCAGTACGGCACAGGCGTGAAGAAAGTCAGGCTGGATCAGGCTGTCAGCGGTCTGATCCCTGACAAGCCCGTTGTAACGCACGAGATCGGACAGTACGTGACCTATCCGGATTTCGACGAGATGAAGAAGTACACCGGTGTGCTGGAAGCACGTAATTTCGGGATCTTCCGTAATCGTCTCGAAAAGGCAGGGATGCTCGCGCAGGCAAAGGACTTCTTCACCTGCTCGGGAAAGCTCGCCGTACAGTGCTACAAGGAGGAGCTGGAGGCTGCCATGCGCTCGGAGCATGTGGCAGGCTTTCAGATCCTCGATATCCAGGACTTTTCCGGTCAGGGAACGGCACTGGTCGGCATCCTTGACGCCTTTATGGATTCCAAGGGTCTGATCACGCCGGAGGAGTGGCGCGGATTTTGCTCGGACAGCGTGCTGCTGGGGCAATTCCCTGACTACTGCCTGACGGACAGTCTTACCATGCAGATCAAGCTGCGTCACTACGCGCCGCAGAGCATCCCTGCGCCGCTGCACTACACCGTGATGCGCGGTCAGCGCATAGCAGCGCAGGGAACGCTCGCTGTTTCTGTCGAGGGGCAGGGGCTGTTCGATCTGGGACAGATCACGGCAGACCTTCCCCCGGCAAGTGCAGTTCACCGCATTGATGTGACGCTTGAGCTGGGCGATGTGCGCAACAGCTACCGTCTATGGCAGTATCCCACATTCGATGCGCCGACGTTTGAGAGCCGGGACGGGCTGTGCATCACGGGAGAGCTTTCACAGGCGAAGGCAGCACTCGCCGAGGGCGGTCGCGTGCTGTTCCTACCGGGAGCACTCACAGCGTGTATCAAGGGCTTCTACTGTGCGGATTTCTGGTGCTATCCAATGTTCAGGAGCATCTCGGAAAGCATGGGCAAAGAGCTGCCCGTGGGAACGCTGGGACTTTGTATCGACAAGCGTCACCCGGCTGTCAGGGCATTCCGTTCGGAGCACTGGTCAACACCGCAGTGGTATGACATTGTAACGCATGCTGACCTTGCGATCCTCGACGGCACGGAGATCGTGCCCATCGTGCAGATGATCGACAATTTCGAGCGCAACCACAAGCTGGGGCTGCTTTTC
>CAZKHW010000270.1:0-3405 GCA_964552525.1 uncultured Ruminococcus sp.
AATGAGCTGATGAACATTGTCACCATCTTCCTGGGCGTATCGGTTGGTGCGACCACAACGGCTGCCAACGTACTCAACTGGGAGTTTGCTAAGGTCATGGTTTTGGGCGTTGTCGCATTCGCACTGGGTACCTGCTGCGGATTGCTTCTGGCAAAGCTCATGAACTGGATCTCCGGCGGCAAGCTCAATCCGCTGATCGGTTCTGCCGGTGTATCGGCAGTTCCGATGGCTGCACGTATCTCGCAGAAGGTCGGTGCAGAGACGGATCCGACCAACTTCCTGCTCATGCATGCAATGGGTCCGAATGTTGCAGGCGTTATCGGTTCTGCGGTCGCAGCCGGTGTCCTGCTGAGCGTTGTACAATATTGATCCTGATAAAAACCGCACGGCATTCGCCGTGCGGTTTTGGTATGTTGTGAAAAAACTTGCACTTGACAGACAGGGCTGACGTGTGTTATAATGATAAATAATTGCAATTCTTACGAAATCATATCAATTTGATCGGAGGTCACACTATGAAACGAAATTGTTTGCCTGTCCTTGCGCTGTGCAGCGCAATGCTCATGAGCGCACTGCCGGTGCATGCCGCCTATAACAGCCCTGACGAGATCGCACTGCGCATTGACAGTCTTGAGTCGATCGGCTCGGAGATCCCCCAGTACCAGTATGTCACCAAGAAGATGGCGCAGCAGGGGACGACACTGCACTTTGGCGTGTTCATTGAGGCGGATCGCGCGGAATTCTCCATTATCGGGCTTAAAATCGCATCCGACTGTGAGGAGATCCGGTTTGATCAGGATGGACTGCTCTCCCCCATAACATCGGTCTGCGATGAGCCGGTGGTGCAGCAGCTTGCAAACGGCACGGAATTTTCGACCACGCTCAAGCCTTACTGCCTGGGCAAGCTGACCTCGGCGGGCGTTTATACGCCTAACTGTTTCTCCTTTAATCTGAATGCCGACACGGAAACCAATACGCTCCAGGTATACTGGATGCACGGCATCGGTCAGGTCGAGGCATTTCTGGACGGACAGCCATCGGATGCGCTGCATTTTGTGGAATTTAACGTTGAAGTAGCTCCTGGCATCGAACCGGGTGCGTATCATCTCGATTTCATCACGGCAGAGGATGCCAAAACCGCAGAATATGAAAAGCTGACCTATGTTGTGAGCGACAATGGGACGCAGATGGCTTCGGAGTATCACAATATCATTCCGACCCTCAAGGGCATCACCATTGTTGTCGAGGGGCAGGACGATCTGCTCGGTGATGCAATGGATGACGGAACGGTCGATGCAGGTGATGCAGCCCAGGTGCTGATCTTCGCCGCAGATGCAGGATCGGGCAGCACCCCTTCCCTATCTGCCGATCTGAACAACGAGATGCGTTTGCGCAGACAGGCGGATGTGAATGGGGATGCGTCCATTGATGCTTCCGATGCCGCGGCGATCCTCCAGTATGCCGCAGCCCTGGGTTCAGGTCAGGAAGTGACCTGGAACGAGATCATCGGGAACTAACAAAGGCTTTCCAGAAAACAGATTTTCGCGCCAATTTTCCACAGCCACTTGACAAAACGGGAAAAATCGGTTATAATGAAAACCGTGAGCAGACTATGCGATAGCGTGTACGTTTCAGTCCACGAGGAAAGTCCGGGCATCACAGAGCAGGGTAACTGCTAACAGCAGCCGGGGGCGACCCTAGGGCCAGTGCAACAGAAAAGAGACTGCCATGCCTTGGCATGGTGATGGTGGAATGGTGAGGTAAGAGCTCACCGGAGTGCAGGAGACTGCACTGCCGTGTAAACCCTACCCGATGCAACGCCTAATGGTGCTGACTGTCAACGCTTGCTCGGCGGACAGGCAGTAATGGCGGCTTGAGCGTTCCGGCGACGGTTCGCCTAGATAAATTATCGCACACGACAGAACCCGGCTTATCGGTCTGGTCACCTCGAAATGATCTGCCCCGGCACATTCCGGGGCATTTTCTTTGGAAAGGAAGCGCTTTTCTATGAAGCATCAAATTCTGACCATGTGTACCGCATGCGCCGTTCTGCTGACGGGCTGCTCCGGCGTTTCCGGCAAGACCGAGGAACAGACAAGCGAAACACTGGTCGTTTACAAGGCACTGCCGCTGCCAAATCTGTTTGTGGATATTCCGGAGCGATTTGAGGAGACCTCCTCGGATTTCTATGAAAAGTACTACATCTGCGATGATGCCAGCATAATCATCACTGAGGATCAGCAGAGCACCGGTGTGTCCATCAAGGATTACAGCATTCAGGCGCTGGTACAGTATCAGGATCTGACCAAGACGCTTGATATCACCGGAGATGAGTTGGTCTATGCGGACAGCCTTGCCGTGCAGGTGCTGGAGTTTACCTACACGCTTGCGGAGGATGGTCCGGCGATCTCTACAATGGTTGGATTTGCAGGAGATCTCAAAAGCGTCTACATCGTCACCTGCAAGTGTGCCGAGGAGCATTACACGGAATACCGTGATGATTTCATGGCAGTCATGACCTCGATGCGCATTGACAAGACGGAGAATTCCTACAATACCCTGCCGCCCACCACGGCTGTCTCTGAGTAAATTCTGTCCTTTTTCACGAGGATTCATTTTCAACCATACGGTTTCCAAAAGCGGCAGCTCATCGAGGATTTGCGACGCTGTATGACGGTATTTCCTCCGAAAGATATGGATAGATTGCAATAGAGGCAAATATATACCCCCAAAATTCAGGGAGGCTGCTATGAACTTGACAAAATACATCAGACAATTGCACGACCCCAGCCGTACACGCATCATCGGCATTGACGGGTTGGGCGGTGCAGGTAAAAGCACGATATCAGACGCACTTTGCCAAGGGCTTAAAGGCAAGGACTACCCGGTCACACTTCTGCACATTGATGACTTTATCCATCCGAAAGCCATCCGGTACAACGAGCAGTATGCAGCATGGGAGTGCTATTATCATCTGCAATGGCGCTACGACTATCTCCTGAATGCAGTCATTGCGCCCCTGAAACAGGGATTGCCACTCAAAACCGACATTGAATTGTACGACAAGGAGCATGACAGTTACCACATCAGTAAGATGGATATTCCCATCGGGAGCATTGTTATTATTGAGGGCATTTTCCTCCAGAGACCCGAGTTGCACGGTGTGTTCGATTATATGATCTACATAGACATCCCGGAAGATGTCAGATTGCGCCGCGTCCTGGAACGAGACAGCTATATCGGCAGCAGGGAGCAGATCCGTGAAAAATATGTGCAGCGCTACTTCCCTGCTGAACGCCACTATCTGGCTGCATGCGCTCCGCAAGAAAACGCGGATTTTTTGATGACGGAGAATAGACCTCCTCGGGAACTGGAGAAGTGCCAGATTCCGCAGGATATTTCGCA
>CAZKHW010000271.1:0-3385 GCA_964552525.1 uncultured Ruminococcus sp.
GATAGGTTTATTTTTCAAACACCTCGACCGCCTAATTACCCTTCATCAGCGTAAGTCAGATAAGCTCCGACAAATCAAGAAATCTTTGCTTGAAAAGATGTTTGTGTGAGGTGATTAACATGACTTTTACAACAGAAGCAGAATTTGAGGAAGCTCTGATATATGCGCTCTCACAAAAAGGCTGGGAATCGGAGGTCATCAAGTACCCGACCGAGGAAGAACTCCTAAAAAACTGGGCAAATATCCTCTTTCAGAACAATAATACGATCGACCGGCTGAATGACTGCCCGCTGACAGACACAGAGATGCAGCAGATCATAGAGCAGATCACGGCTTTGCGTACGCCTTTGAAGCTCAATGGCTTTATCAACGGCAAGACGATTTCAATCAAGCGTGATAATCCGCAGGATACTGCGCATCTTGGCAAGGAGATCACGCTGAAGATCTACGACCGCAGAGAGATCGCTGCCGGACAGAGCCGCTATCAGATCGTTCAGCAGCCAAAATTTAAAGCGCCTTCGCATATTCTCCCGTCTCGGCGCGGCGATCTCATGCTGCTTATCAACGGTATGCCCGTTATCCATATAGAGCTGAAAAAAAGCGGCATTCCGGTCAGTCAGGCGACAAATCAGATCGAAAAATACGCGCATGAGGGCATTTTCACAGGGCTGTTCTCGCTCGTGCAGGTTTTTGTGGCTATGAATCCGGATGAAACGCTTTACTACGCTAATCCCGGTCCGGACGGCAGATTCATGAGCAATTACTATTTCCACTGGGCAGACTTCAACAATGAGCCGATCAATGCCTGGGATAAGATCGCATCTTCGCTGCTTTCTATCCCCATGGCGCATCAGCTGATCGGGTTCTACACTGTTGCAGATGATGCGGACGGCGTGCTGAAGGTCATGCGCAGTTATCAGTATTATGCTGCAAGCAAGATCTCGGACACGGTTTCCAAACTGCAATGGGACGGAAAGCATCAGCTCGGCGGCTATATCTGGCATACGACCGGCAGCGGCAAGACCATGACCAGCTTCAAATCTGCGCAGCTTATCGCCAATTCCAAGGATGCGGACAAGGTCGTATTCCTTATGGACAGAATTGAGCTAGGAACACAATCGCTGAAGGAATACAGAGCCTTTGCCGAGGCGACAGATTCCGTGCAGGACACCGAGGATACGCATGTACTGATCTCCAAGCTGACAAGCGACTTTTCGACTGACACACTGATCGTTACATCAATTCAGAAAATGAGCAATATCCATGACGATATGGGCGGCATGAATGCGGCAGATCTGGAGAAGATCAAGGGAAAGCGTATTGTGTTCATTGTGGACGAGTGCCACCGTTCTACATTTGGCGATATGCTCATCACAATTAAAAAGACCTTCCCGAACGCTGTATTTTTCGGATTTACGGGCACGCCTATTCACGATGAAAACCAGAAGCACATGAATACCACATCCACTGTATTCGGCGATGAACTGCACCGCTACAGCATCGCCGACGGTATCCGTGACGGCAATGTGCTGGGCTTTGATCCGTATAAGGTTTTGACTTACAAGGACAAAGATCTGCGCCGTGTCGTGGCTCTTGAAAAGGCGAAAGCTGCTACAGAGGCGGAGGCGCTTGCTGATGAAAAGAAAAGTGAAGTCTATCAGCGATACATGACGGAAATTCCAATGGCAGGGTATGAGGATGAGAACGGTGACTATGTAAAGGGCATCGAGGACTATATCCCAACCGTACAGTATGAAACTGATGAGCATCGGCGTGCTGTTGTACAGGACATTCTTGATAACTGGGTAACGCTGAGCAAAAATAACAAGTTTCATGCTGTTTTTGCTGCAAGCAGCATTCCAGAAGCGATACAGTACTACCGTCTTTTCAAGAAACTGTGTCCGGAACTGCGTATCGCTGCGCTTTTTGAGCCGTCCATCGACAATAACGGCGGTCATGCTCTGGAAAAAGAGGATGGTATCGTAGAAATGCTGACGGACTATAATGCACGATATGGCATGGATTATACGATGCCTGCTTACGCACGCTATAAGAAAGATATAGCCTCCCGTCTTGCACATAAAGCGCCATATGAGCGTATGAAACCGGATCAGCAGCTTGATCTTCTGATCGTTGTCGATCAGATGCTGACCGGGTTTGATTCTAAGTGGATCAATACGCTGTATCTTGACAAAATGCTTAGATACGAGGGCTTGATTCAGGCGTTTTCCCGTACAAACAGGCTGTTCGGTCCTGATAAGCCGTTCGGTACGATCCGTTATTACCGCAAACCGCATACAATGGAAAAGAACGTGGAAGCTGCTTTTAATCTGTATTCCGGTGAAAAGCCGTATGGTCTGTTTGCGGAAAAGCTGGAATTCAATGTGTACAAGATAGCTGATCTGTTCACAGATATATCCGAGCTGTTTCAATCGGCACAAGTCGGTGATTTCTCGGCATTGCCGAAGGATAAAGCGGAGCGCGGGCAGTTTGCGAAGCTGTTCAAGCAGATGAACCAATATCTTGAGGCAGCAAAGGTGCAAGGCTTTGAATGGGGCAAAGATTACGGTGATCCCGATGCGGAAATTGTCAAGATCATTCCGGATGAAAACACCTACCTCATCCTTGCCATGCGTTATAAGGAACTGTTTGACCGAGATGAACCCGGTAACGGCGGTGAAGATGACATTCCGTTTGAAATTGAGACATATCTGACCGAGATTGACACCGGACGTATTGACAAGGATTATATGAATTCTCGCTTTACAAAGTATCTGAAGCTGCTTTCACAGAATCATGTGGATGAGAAGGAGCTGCAGCATACACTTAACGAGCTTCATAAATCCTTCGCTACGCTGACACAGGAGGAACAGAAATATGCTAACATCTTCCTGCACGAGGTCGAAAGCGGTGATGTCGTGATCGATCCGGATAAAACATTCCGTGATTATATCAACGAATATACGGCGGCAGCCAAGCAGGATGAGATACATCATATCTCTGCGGCGCTCGGTCTGGATGAAGAAAAGCTGCGTGTACTGATGCAGGCAATCGTAACGGAAGCGACCCTGAATGAATATGGGCGATTCGATGCACTGTTAGCCACAGTCGATAAGGCAAAGGCACGGGCATACTTTGAGAAGCTGGACGGCAAGCCTATTCCGCCGCCCAAGGTGAACCCCAGAGTTAGCAAGCTCCTCCGTGAGTTTATCCTGTCGGGCGGCTTTGACATCACAAAAGAATAATTATTTGGCGTTTTTTCGCCTGAATAGAGTCAAGAATTGGTCTTGGCTCTATTTTTTTCACTTTTTCTTCTTAGCTATACTTACGCTTGGGAACAGTGTGAGCTGTCTCAGCTCGTTGAATTCTACTCAGGTCTTACTTA
>CAZKHW010000272.1:0-3358 GCA_964552525.1 uncultured Ruminococcus sp.
CGGATGATGTCCACACTGCCCTTGGTGCTCACATGGCAGATGTGTACCCTACCGCCGACCGCGCTTGCCAGAATGATCTCACGCGCCGTGATATAGTCCTCCGAGCTTCTGTCCATGCCCTTGACACCCAGCTCCTCGGAGATGCTCCCTCTGTGCATAATACCGCCGTCTATGATATCCAGATCCTCACAGTGCGATGCGATAAGCATGCCCTCCTCCTTTGCCTTGGCAAGTGCCAGGCGCATGGTCTCGGCATTCCGAACCGGTCTGCCGTCATCGGAGAGGGCTGCCGCACCGGCATCTCTGAGTGCTGCAAAATCGGTCAGCTCACCGCCGTTCATCCCCTTGGTGATACACGCGACAGGATAGAGCGCAACGCCCGTATCCTTCGCCTTGTCCAGCGCATACTGCACAAGCTCCGGGGAATCCATCGGGGGATTGGTGTTGGGCATCGTCAGAACGCCCGTCACGCCGCCTGCCAGTGCAGCACGGCATCCTGTCCGGATGTCCTCCTTGTGCGTCTGACCGGGATCACGAAAATGCACGTGCATATCGAACAAGCCCGGCATCGCCACCAGTCCGGTCGCATCGATCACGCGGTCACCCTTGCCGTCGCACAACTCCACAATGTCCGTTCCCATGCGCACGATCTTACCGTCGATCACGAGGATATCCGTGATCTCGTCCAGTCCGCGGTCTACCGCATGGACATTTTTGATGAGCAGCTTCATGGCGCTCACTCCTTTCCGCCGGAAGTTTCCGGCATCCAAATACTGACCTTATCCTCGCCATCCAGCTCACGCACACGAACCTTGACCATTTCCGTGCGGCTGGTCGGCAGATTCTTTCCGATATAGTCCGGTCGTATGGGCACCTCGCGGTGTCCCCTGTCCACCAGCACGGCAAGCTGAATGGAGCGCGGTCTACCCAGCCGAATGACCGCATCCATCGCCGCACGGCTCGAACGCCCGGTATAGATCACGTCATCACAGAGGATCACATGCCGATCCTGCGTTGAGAATGCAATGTCGGTCTTTTCTCTGTAAGCCGCATCCGTCGGGCGGTCGTCACGATGCGGCGTGATATCCAGCACACCGCAGTCGATCTGCACGCCTTCCAGCTCACGCAGTTTATCGGCAATGCGCCGCGCAACAATCGCTCCGCGCGACAAAATACCGATCAGGCAGATCTCCCGTGCGCCCTTGTTGCGTTCAAGAATCTCGTAGGAAATGCGCGTAAGAGCACGGCGCACAGCATCCTCGTCCATAATGACACTCTTTTCTTCCATCGTCCACTCACCTCCCGGAACTCTGTCCGCACAGAAAAAACGCTTATCCATCAGGCTGACAGATAAGCGTTCGAGCTTTCAACTATATTTGGGTACAATACGCCCAACTATGCCGCGATCTGACGCCTTGCCGACCTCACAGGATCAGTTTAAAGGATTCATCTTCTCTATTATAGCACAGTTTGCAGCATTTGGCAAGGGGTTTTCAGAAAATTCTTCAAAAAGAAGAAATTTCTTCCGGTCAGCCTGCAAGTCCCCGGCACAGCATCGTGCCGTCATGCGTCAGATCCAGCAGAATGCTGTGCCCTGCAAAATAATCCGGATCGCACGACAGGAACAACTCTGCCGACTGTCCCTCACGGCCGCCCGACAGGTCGATCGTCACGGAATCAAGCCGCAGGCTCTGACAGAATTCCGCCTCGCTCAAAGGAAGCGTGACCTTCTGACCGCTCTCTGTCACAAAGCATCTTCCCTCGCCTGCCTCCAGCTCCTGTGCACCGGAGATCCAATCCTCGGCAAGGGTGAGCATGCCGCTTTTGACCAGCATATCAGCAATCATCGCCTGATTCCCGGCGATCCAGCCGATCTGCTCATTGATCGCATCCAGGTAGCGCAGCACCTGCTCACGGTTGCCGCGATCATTCCCCAGCACGAGTGCGATGTCGGATGCCTGCCCATTCCAGACAACCGTCCTGCCCCTCATCGAAAAGATGCTGTCCTCTCTGAAATCCTTGTACTCCATAGCCATGCCTCCTTTATGTATAGGAATATTCTCACCCCGTTTCCGGGGAAATGCTTATCTGATCTTCATCTGGAATCCGTTGACCGTGACCTCCGGGTCATCGAGAGAGATCATCAGAAACCGCTTTCCGTCAATTTCCTTGGTCATGACCTTATCCGTGGCATCACCGGAGATGCTCACTGTCACGCCGTTGGAGGAGAGCGTCGTTTTGGAATCGGTCAGGTTCGAGGCAATGAAGTAATTGCCCTCGGTATTCTCCTGATAGAGCTTCTGGGCAGTCTCCGCCTTTTCCGGCGATACACCGGAATCGAGCAGCACATCGCGCATAAAGATGTCGCTCACGACCGGTGGCTCCGGCTCGGATGCAAAGGTCTTGGCGTAATCCGTGATCTTCTCGTTGACGCTGGCAATGACGTTCAGGTTCAGCTCCTCACCGACAGCCTTATCAAGGATGGCGCGGAATGTCTCCTTCTCCTCCTCGGCAGAGAGTGTATAGTGACATCCGAGAACCTCCTCCACAATGGAAACGTTCGGATCCTTGGGCTTTTTTGTGAAATACATCACATGGTTCACGTCCGGACCGCGTCCTGTAAAGGTCGGGAACAGGAAGCCATCTGTCGGCGCCTCAGCAACCACGCGGTCAAAGTGGGTCTTGCGGATGATGAGGTTCTCCGCCTCGTCATAGATCAGACCGTCCACGCGCGATTCCACCGGACACACGGCACAAAGCAGGAAGTGAAAGTCGCGGCTGTCGAACTTATTCTTCTCGCCGAACTTATTCTTCTCAAACACCGTGTAGGTACACTGCGCCACAAACAGCGCATAAGGCAGCGGATAGACCATTTTTTCCAAAACGTGGCTGATAAATTTCTCAAGCTGCTCCTGGTCATCAAGACCCTTGTCGAGCATCTCCCAGAGCAGGTTCTGCGGTTGATCCTCCTCATAGACCTCGTTCGGGAACTCATACTCAATCAGTCCCTTGCCGATAGTGCCCTTCAGCACCTTGGCAAAGGTCGTATACAGTACGCTCATCTCCTCGTCAGGAATCTCGGCAAATGAACGGATGCTGTCGCAGCGTCTGGTTTTTTCAGAATCAATAAAGGTCGATGAAACCTTACGGATGATGAGCAGATCGTCCGCAGGCAGGAAATGTTTTTTCAGCTCTGCTAAGTCTTTTTTACTCATGGGTGCTATGTCTCCATTGTCCGCCAGATATAACAAGACCCCCAATGCCACAGGGCTTCGGCGGCTTGTGCAGGGCGCTCTGCCCAGCAATTGCTGGTGCCGGCGGGGGGACTTTAACCCGCACGGTATCGCCACCAACGGAT
>CAZKHW010000273.1:0-3341 GCA_964552525.1 uncultured Ruminococcus sp.
ATTAAATCATATTGATAGCAGTCAGCAAAACACGCCAGATATTGACGGGTATTATTATGAAGGTGCTGACGGAAGTCAAATTTGCTTTTGGACATATTATTCTGATAGAGAATCAAAAGAAAATATCCACGAATTTGATGAATATGTATTTTGTGTATCTGGAGAATATGTAGAGATATTTGACGGTAAGGAACATATCCTGCATTCTGGAGATGAGCTGTTGATACCGAAACGCACGCCTCACCATGGCAGGGTTACCAAAGGAACAAGAACAATTCATGCCTTTGGCGGAAAAAGGATAATATAGTCATTTCGTATACATTAAATTCTGATTTATGCGAGCAATCGAATATTAAGGAAACGCCGATTAAATCACGCCTGACGGCTTGATGCACATCAGATTTAATCAGTGTCTCCTTAACAATAAGCCCCGAAGCAGTTATCAATCATTGCTTCAGGGCTTAAACTTCTTTATGAGTATCGAACTAAGGCAGCAGCTTTTGCATGAAACTCTCAATCCACGTTCACCAAATTGATTTCCGTGGAATTTTTTCACAGCACTTGATTTTTTCCAGAAAATCCAGTATAATAGAAAACAGCAAACCATGAAAGGAGTCAGC
Organism: uncultured Ruminococcus sp.; assembly: GCA_964552525.1. Taxonomy (GTDB): domain Bacteria; phylum Bacillota; class Clostridia; order Oscillospirales; family Ruminococcaceae; genus UBA3855. The sequence continues at coordinate 621 of CAZKHW010000273.1, forward strand.
AGCATGAAATTCAGCAAAATGCACGGCATCAGCAATGATTACGTCTATGTCAACGGCTTTACGGAGGATGTCCCGGAGCCGGAAAAGGTCGCGGTGTTCGTCAGTGACCGCAGGCGCGGCATCGGTTCGGACGGTCTGATCATGATCCTTCCGTCCGAGGTTGCGAACTGTCGGATGCGCATGTTCAATGCGGACGGCTCCGAGGGCATGATGTGCGGCAACGGCATCCGGTGCGTGGGCAAGTTTGCCTACGACAATGGCATTGTCACATCGCCCGAGCTTTCGGTTGAGACGAAGTCCGGTATCAAGTACATCACACTTCTCATCGAGGACGGCAAGGCGGTCGGCGCGACTGTCGATATGGGGCAGGCAATCCTCAAACCCCGTGAGATCCCCGTGGATGCAGACGGTGACACATTCGCACAGCGCCGCCTTACCGTTGCCGGCAAAGACTACACCGCCACCTGCGTTTCGATGGGAAATCCGCACTGCATCATCTTCATGGAGGACGATCCCATGTCGCTCGATCTCCCTGCCATCGGTCCTGATTTCGAGCATCACTCACTCTTTCCGGAGCGCATCAACACCGAGTTCGTCCGCGTCATTGACGATCACACGCTGTTTATGCGTGTGTGGGAGCGCGGCAGCGGCGAGACCTTTGCCTGCGGCACAGGTGCATGCGCGACGGCAGTCGCAGCCGTCCTGAACGGCTACTGCAAGCGCGGCGAGGAGATCACGGTCAAGCTCCGCGGCGGTGATCTGCACATCACATGGAAGGCGGACGGCACTGTTATGATGACAGGTTCTGCGACCCATGTGTTTGACGGAGAGATCGACATTTCGGAGATTCGTTAAATCAATCGCAGTTGTTAATTGCACCGCCACTCGCATCCCCTCCCCTTTGGGGAGGGGATGCGTATGAATTTCCATGAGAACTGCAAAAAAATGCTTGCCTTTTTCGTAATAAAATGCTATAATAAAAGTATCTCACAGGATCGGAGTTGAACCAGTTGAAACATTCCAGAAATGACACCCTGCAATACATCTACACCCTTTGCACCCAGTACGAAAAGCAGGGCTTTCAGATCAAGAACAACCACATGCCGCTTCGTGATTACGCGCAGTTTTCCATCATGAAGTTCATGCTCTACATTGCGGACAGCGACCGCAATATCCGGGACAGCGAGGTGGATATCATCAACGACTGCCTTGGATTTTCGCTTACACGCGATTATGTGGTGCGCTTTGTCGAGGAACACCGCATCTCGTCCGATGCGATCTTCGATACCATCCTCAGCCTGCTGACGGTGTTCATCAATGCGGACATCCAGAACCAGGCGGCAAACGGCAGCACCTCGCTGATGCTGCTGGAATTTCTCGATGAACTGGGACTGGAGTTCATTACCTATGACGGCAAGTACGATGACCGCCAGACCAAGTGCATGGCGGCACTGATGCTACGTCTGAAAAATTACCGTTCGGCGTACCTGCGCACCTGGAAACGCATGCAGCACGAGCGCATCAACCCATTTGCGCCGCCGCTGCCCTCAAATCCCGAGGAACGCATGGAAACGCCGGCAAACATCCCCATCGACCAGCAGCACCTTCTGCCGTCCGAGGACAAGCCCTCGAACGAGCCGGAGCTTCGCGATGCCCTGACGCCGGCATCCGAAAATCCGCCGGAACCGGAACCCGAACCCGAGGAGACATTAGAAGAACTGCTCGAGAACCTCAATTCCCTGACAGGTCTTGCCAAGGTCAAGGAGGATCTCAACAGTCTCATCAATCTTCTGAAGGTTCACAAGATGCGCGAGGAACGCGGACTTCCACAGACCTCCGTGTCGCTGCACATGGTGTTCTCCGGCAATCCCGGCACTGGTAAGACGACCGTCGGTCGTCTGCTGAGCAAGATCTACAAAAAACTCGGTGTCCTGAGCAAGGGGCATCTGGTCGAGGTGGATCGCTCGGGACTGGTCAGCGGCTACGTTGGTCAGACGGCAATGAAAACCAAGAAGGTCATTGATTCCGCACTGGGCGGTCTGCTGTTCATTGATGAGGCGTATGCACTCACGTCCAACACCGGCTCGAACGACTTCGGTATGGAGGCGGTCAACACCCTCCTCAAAGCAATGGAGGACAACCGTCAGGATTTCGTGGTCATCGTGGCTGGCTACACCGACCTGATGGAGGATTTCCTCGACTCAAATCCGGGTCTGCGTTCACGTTTCAACAAGCAGATCCACTTTGACGATTACACGGCACAGGAGCTGACGGAAATTTTCTGCGGCATCTGCGGCAAGGCATTCTTCGAGCTGACAGATGATGCCCACGACTGCGTTTCCCACTATTTCGAGGATCGCGTGGCACAGAAGCTCCCCGGCTTTGCAAACGGCCGTGATGCCCGGAATTTCTTCGAGAAAACGCTCACCAATCAGGCAAACCGCCTGGCAACGCTCGTTTCCGTCACCGACAAGGATCTAGTCACCATCACCAAGGAGGATGTGGAGACGGTCGAGCTGTTCTGACAAAAACTGCTCCGGAGTGCTGCATCTGGCAGCATTTGGGGAGACATTATTAAATTTTAGGAGGCAATTCACATGGTAGTGATCGAAATGGAAAACGGAAAGACGATGGAGATTGAGCTGTACCCGGACATTGCGCCGATCTCCTGCGAAAACTTTGAAAAGCTGGTGCGCAGCGGCTTTTACAACGGCGTCGGGT
>CAZKHW010000274.1:0-3308 GCA_964552525.1 uncultured Ruminococcus sp.
ATCCTGAATTGACTCAGTTCTCAAACAATCCTGTCATTTTATTTATTGAATTGTCCGGTGAGATCCTCCGCAATGGTGCGCATCCCGATGACGGTGGGAACGCCTACGGCAATGACCGGAATCCCGAACACCTCCGCCGTGAGCGCGGCGCGGTGATTGGCAACGCCGCTGCCCGGTGCGATGCCTGTGTCCGAAAGCTGGATGGTCGTTCCCAGACGATCCAGTGACGTGCAGGCAAGCGCATCAATGGCAATGACTGCGCTCGGCTGGATCTTCTCGGCGACCGCCAGCAGCAGCTCCGCCGATTCGATGCCCGTCTGCCCCAGAACGCCCCCTGCAAGCGCGGCTACAGGGCGGAGTGACCGCAGAAATTCCTCGTCCTCCTCCGTCAGCTCCTGCTGCAAATGGCGCGTTGCCAGAATTTTCGAGATCACCCGAGGTCCCAGCGCATCCGGCGTGATGTCCGCATTGCCAAGTCCGCCCACCAGCACGCAGCCCTCCGAAGGCAGCAGCGGTCGCAGCTCCCCGGCAAGCTCGTTTGCCATGTCCTCGTAGTCGTCCGAAAACCGCGAGAGCGACTGCCCCTCCAGCGTGATGTAGCGTCCCTTAGTCTTGCCAAGGGGCTGCCCGGCGGCATCGTCCTTGATGTGGATCTCGGTGATGGAAAAGCATTTGCCGCGCTTGTGCTCCTCGATGCCCGTTTTCTCACGGACGCCGGCGAGAGATTCGACAGCTAGATCGGTACGATACTGCATGATGTTCCTCCTTGTTCACAATGCCGAAAAAGTGGAAAATATTTCTTTCCTTTTTCGTGAAAAAGCGTCTTGCAATTTGCGCGAAATCATGGTATAATACAATGTAGGTATAGTAACGGCATACTATGCGCGGACGATCGTATCGTCCGAAAGCAGCTGTGTCTCACTGCTTTCATATTTTATGCCGGAGGGATGTATTTATACACCCGTCAGATCAGAAAATGAGGAGGTGTCCCCGAATGCCGAACATCAAGTCCGCGAAGAAGAGAGTCAAGGTAAATTCCACCAAGGCTGCTGCCAACAAGGCTAGAAAGTCCAATCTCAAGACCATGATCAAGAAGGCTGAGCTGGCTGCTGCAAACAACACAGCAGACAAGGAAGCTGCTGTCAAGACCGCGATCAAGCGTGTCGATCAGGCTTGCGCTCACAATCTGCTGCACAAGAACAATGCAGCCAGAAAGAAGGCTCACCTGGCAAAGCTGCTCAATGACTGAGTTTCTTGAGGAACAATAAAACCCTCGCCTGATCTCACACAGGCGAGGGATTTTTTTGCTATCAGACCGCCTCTTTCCGAGGAGGTCTACTGGCGCATTAGCTGATGGCGTGCATCTCCTCGGAGGTGCCGTCACCGATGCGGAACAGCAGTGTCGAGCACCAGACAGCGGAGATCGCTACCAGTACATAGACGATCCGGCTGAGAATGGACTGGGCACCGCCAAACAGCCATGCCACCAGATCAAACTCGAACAGACCGACCAGTCCCCAGTTCAGACCGCCGATAATCAGCAGTGCCAGAAAGATCTTATCCCAGATATGGTTCTGATTCATGATTTCCCTCTTTTCTGCGAGCCGCGTTTTGCCGGGAGCGGCTCGGTAGTCCGATCGGCTCGATGCATGGCTCACGGGATTAGTATGATGTGATTTCTGCGGATTTAGTAATGGAAATTTCAGGCGGGACTGTCCATATCTTCCAAATCTATTTGTTTGATGATAAAATCCTTGCTATTTTTCAAAAAATATGATATACTAAAAAAAATATCATACAGGAGGAAATGATATGAAATTTCAAAAACTGACTGCCGGACTGCTTGCGCTGTCCATGCTCTGTGCGCCAACAGCAGGGACGGTGCAGATGCTGACTGCCGCCGCGGAGGAGACTGCCCCCACCTCCGGCACATGCGGCGAGAATCTGACGTGGACACTTGACGAAAGCACCGGAGTACTGACCATTTCGGGAACAGGGGAGATGGAGGAGTGGGAACAATCTCCTTGGGATGCCAATCGATCGGAGATAACATCCGTCATCATGGAGGACGGTGTGACGTGCATTGGACCTCATGCTTTTTATGACTGCTACAATCTGACCTCTGTGACCATTCCGGACAGTGTGACGAGCATTGGATCTCTTGCTTTTATCGGCACTCCGTGGTTGACTGCAATGAAAAAAGAGAATCCACTTGTTGTTGTGAATCACATCCTGATTGACGGTCTTACATGTTCAGGAGATGTCACCATTCCGGACAGCGTGACGAGCATTGGAGAGCTTGCTTTTTACGGCTGTAAAAATCTGACCTCTGTCACCATCCCCGACAGCGTGACAAGCATTGGCTATCAGGCTTTTGATGGTTGTTCCGGTCTGACCTCCCTGACCATTCCGGACAGCGTAACGACCATTGCCGGTGAGGCTTTTATATGCTCCGGTCTAACCTCTGTGACCATTCCGGGCGGTGTGACGAGCATTGGAGATAAGACTTTTGAGGGCTGCACCGAGCTGACCTCTGTCACCATTCCGGACAGTGTGACGAGCATTGGAGATTATGCTTTTTTCGGATGCGGAAAGCTGACCTCTATCACCATTCCGAACAGCGTGACGAGCATTGGAACGGGAACTTTTGACATCTGCACCGGTCTGACCTCTGTGATCATTCCCAACAGTGTAACAAGCATTGGCAATTATGCTTTTAACGGCTGCAAAAATCTGACCAGGATCACGATCAAAAACCCCAACTGTGAGATCTATAATGGTGCAGGCACGATTGCAAACAATTATGACGGGCAAGACAACTACATCTACACCGGCGCGATCCGCGGTTATGTCGGTTCTACCGCGCAGGCTTACGCGAAGAAATACGGCCGCATCTTCGAGTCTCTTGATGATACGCCGTATGTCATCACCTCGGGCATATGCGGCGAGAATCTGACGTGGACATTTGACGAAAGTACCGCAGTTCTGACCATTTCGGGAACAGGGGAGATGTGGAATTTTGGAAATACTGATTTTCCTGGATGGGATTACTATAGCCCGTCGATCCGCTCTGTTGTGATCGAGGACGGCGTGACGAGTATTGGAAGTTGTTCCTTTGGCAGATGCGATGCTCTGACTGATGTCACCATCCCAGACAGCGTGACGAGCATCGGAGTCGGGGCATTTGGATACTGCAAAAGCCTGACCTCTGTCACCATCCCGGACAGTGTGACAAACATCGGGGGTCATGCATTCTCCAACTGCAAAAGCCTGACCTCTGTCACCATCCCAGACAGCGTGACGAGCAT
>CAZKHW010000275.1:0-3307 GCA_964552525.1 uncultured Ruminococcus sp.
AAAATACTGTTCTGTTCAATTTCTCCGAAAGGGTTACAGAGGTCACTGAACTGCAATATTTTATTGATATGGATATCAGAGGTCATATCTTAGGTGTGGTATGGCTGATGCTGATCGGATATCGGATAGATCAAAATTGTATTTATGAACATTCCTATGGAAATCGAATCCGGAAAAATCTGTACAACGAATTCAGCGAGGAGCCAACATATTCACCATATTTATTTGAGCCTTATTTTCAGCAATATGAGAGTTGGCGAGATTATGGACTCGACAAGGCACAGGCGTATCTAAAGGAACAGCGAGATGTTATTGTCATGACGATGGATTTCAGACGATTCTATTATTCTGTAGATATGAATGAAGAAGCGTTTGATAGCCTCTTGAAAGATGCCGACCTGGACGAAGATGAAAATGAAAATTATATGCTATGCAAGAGACTCAATGATTTTGTTTGTGCAGTTGTGGGCAGCTATGCATGCCTATTTGAAAAAACACAGTATGATGGCAGGTATATTTTGCCCATTGGCTTTCTGCCATCAAACATTCTGTCGAACTGGTGCTTAAGAAATTTTGATAAGGTCATTGTGGATGGCTGGAATCCACTGTATTATGGACGTTATGTAGACGATATACTCATTGTTGATAAAGTGGAGCATAATAGCGCCCTGTACCATAAGGCAAAGCAGCAAGTGATCAAAAAAGAGGAGATCGTTCAATTCCTGCTTCGGCAGTGTACACGATGGAACGGAATAGAGAATTTTGACACAAGAGAAAAATTGTGTCGGAAGTTGGCACCTCTCAGAATACATAATAAGGAAGCTGAGATTTCGTATTATGTCAATCCACTGTACAATCCAATGCAATTTGACAAATCCAAGATTGAGCTACAAAACAGCAAGCTTAAGATTTTTTATTTTAAAAGTGAGGAAACTGATGCACTCATTACATGCTTTAAAGAGGAAATATCGAAGAATAAAAGCGAATTCCGATTTATGCCAGAGGATGATGCTGTTTTCTCTGACAATGATTATAGCGAGATTTATGATCTGAATTACAAAGACACGATCAATAAATTCCGTGGGATCGAGGGAATGTCCATTGACCCATATATGCTATCCAAGTTTTTAGGAAAATATCTTAGGATTGGAAGCTTGATCGAGGATAAGACAGAATCTCGCTTTGCAAAGGATATTCTAAAAATTTTCGATTATCATACAATCATTGAACATTATATGCAATGGGAGCGAATTCTTGAAATCCTGCTGATGAACAAGCACTATGATGCTATCAAGCAATTCGCAGAACGTGTAATGGATGCAATCGAACAGATGAAGGCTCCGGACTATGAAGCTGAAATAAAAGTACGCACAGCGTTGTATTTAGAGCTTCATGCTGCAATCGCCAGAGTGTTCTCACTTTCTTATGGAGAAAAGCCTGATTCGATTGTCCAATATATCTATGAGGATGAAAATGGCTTAAAGCTATGGGAAAATGTAAAAGGGAATTTGATAGAAGGTTGGAATAGGTGCTATGATGTGAATACACTCAGAAATGCTTACAATGTGACCAGAATGTCAGATAAATCAGTGCTTCCGATTCCTGCAGAGATGCTGAATTTTGATAGAAGTGAATCCATTAATCTGACAAGCTTCCGAGATGCGTATGCACACTTAAAAAGAGACAGGAAGGGAGAAAAATTACTGGATACGCATTATGTCTATTATCCATATTTGATAAACATGCATGATATTGCTCTGGCATATTTTCTTGAAGAAATTAATGAGCAATTACCGTTTTTCCAGTATGATGAAATCCAAGCTGAACAAGAAGAACTGTATCTAAAACTGAACTATAAGGTAGGGTATCAATCAGAGAATGCTGTCAGTGTTAAAAAATTTTACCGCAAAAAGCTGCATCGCGATAGAAATCTCTTTCAGATTTGTATTGGTAATGAAAAGAAAAACAAAATAAGAGTGGCAATCGCCAATACAAAGTTGGATTTGGATAATTTCACATTACTGATCAAGGAGAGACCAAATCGAGGTTATCAGAGATATTGTTCTTTAAGCTCTATGGTCAATCAAGCCATAAAGGAGAAAGCAGACCTGCTGGTTATGCCGGAATCTTATCTCCCGTTTGAGTGGCTTTCTGCTCTTGCAAGAGTCTGTGCTACAAATCAGTTGGCTGTCGTGACAGGTGTTGAGCATTTTATTAATGAAAACAAAACGATTGACACAAGTGAGGGGAACGGAAGAATATACAATTTTACTGCTGTGATTTTGCCATATATCGAGCATGATCGCAAATGTGCTTATATTTCGTTCCATTTAAAACGTCATTATGCGCCGAATGAGATACGTCTGATACGAGGATATAATTATAGAGAAGTAGAAGGCAGTAATTACGAACTTTATCAGTGGAATGGATGCTATTTTCCGGTATACTGCTGTTTTGAGCTGGCTTCAATCACGGATCGGGCATTATTTCAATCATATGCAGATTTTATCATTGCAGTAGAATGGAATCGTGATATAAAGTACTACAGCAATATCATGGAATCCCTTAGTAGAGATATTCATTGCTATTGTATTCAGGTCAACTCCTCTGATTATGGTGACAGCAGGATTACAAAACCATCAAAAAGTGAGGAAATGGATGAGATTCGGACAAAGGGCGGAAAAAACAGCACGATTCTGATTGGCGAAATTGATATTGAAAAATTGCGTGATTTTCAGATTAAGGAGTACGAACTTCAAAAAGAGGATAAAAGCTTTAAGCCTACTCCTCCGGAGTTTGATAAAAATGAAGTTGTAAGAAAAATAAGAGAAAGATTGCGATAAATGTTCAAAAAAATAAAATTCCGCCCTGCATACGATTGGTAAAAATATAGTGATTTAGCAATTTTCTATGGTTGTTTGAATGTGATTTGAGCAATCAAAAATCATAGAATAAATCAATTTAAATTACAAGAAGCACATAATTACGCACTTTTCGATAATATTATGGAAGAAATACCAACTGTTTGCAAGTCGGGATTTAATTCTAAAATGAGTCAAGTTCAAACCTAACTGTTCCTTTTTGATACTTCTCAAAAAGCCAAAGCCATGCATAATCCACATCCATCACCACATACTACTCGTGAGGTGATGAATATGGCAAAAAAGGGCATGAAACGTCCCGAAAATACCCATATACAGCCGCAAAATGATGCGCCGCCTGTGCCAGAATTGCAGGGTAACGCAAAGCATGGGAAGCAGAAGGCAAACCCACTCATTGCGGACAATGACCTTGCACGGGACAATCT
>CAZKHW010000276.1:0-3292 GCA_964552525.1 uncultured Ruminococcus sp.
ATAAAAAAGCATTGCCATCCGTTATGGAAAGCAATGCTCATATCATGTTTCTATTTCTGAACCTCTCTCATCAGAGCCACGCTGTCCTTGAAGCCTGCCTTGTATGCAACTCTCATCTCGGCAGCAGTAATTTCACTTACGATGTCAAGGAGCTTGTGGAAGGTCGTGAGCTGTGCTTCGGTCAGCGACTCTTCAAAGGATATGCAGATCTTGTTAAACTCGTCTGAAAACTCAGCGGAGTGCAGATCACCCTGTCTGTAGTTGTAAATTGTATCAATCATTTGCATTTGTCATTTCGGTTTTATTGTAAAACCAACCGTCCAAACTTTACCAAATTTCCGTTGTTAAGGTGCAGCAATGGGCACACCTGTAAACAAATACAGCGTATATAGGTCAGCTGTTCCGTTTCCGCTACCTGCAATATCGTATCTCCCATATGTCGCAAGATCCCACACTGCGGTTGGATATTTATTATCCATAGGTGCAGCTACAGAATCGCTATTATCTGTCTGAAAAACAATTCCCTCTTCTTCGATAGGTGCAGGCTCCTCTGCAGATACCGGCATCGCCGCAAAGGATGCCAGGATCGCCAGAACGGATGCGATACTTTTGAAAATTTGATTCTTTTTCATGTGAATTCCTCCTAAAGATCTTTCATTTTTTGTTTCGGATATCGGACTGTGAATTACGTTTCGGGCTGTCGCCAGAAACGTGGTTAACTCTTCATTGCACCTCCCTCCTTTCCCATCAATTCTCTATATATAAGGAAAAAAGGGGGATTTAGATACAACAATTCATCTTTTTTGGCAATTCTAACAAAATCAGAGGCGTTTCGCAACTTATAATCGTGCAATATGCAAATGTGCTTACGCCTTAGAAATAAGAAATCCCTCAAAATCCGATGTCTATCAGATTTTGGGGGATTCTCATTAGATGCGTTTCCGGGATAGATACACGGAGGAAAGCCTTGTGCTACTGTCTCATTTGTTCATGACAAACTCCTCAAGCGTCATGGTACTGCCCGATCCCTGCTCTGCTGCATACATCAGGAGAATCGCCGCATCCTCGGCATTAAACACGCCATCCACGTTTACATCCGCAAGCTGCTCGGCTGCAATTGACAACCCGGAATTCTCACCGGTGCCTTTACTAGCTGCCGCCATTAAAATTACAGTGGCATCAGATGCAGTTATGTCACTGTCCCCATCAAGATCGCCAACGTTTTTCCACAGGGAGCTCGTGCGAAGGTCTGCGGTGATCTGATACATTGAGGACACATGCGGTACAATGTTCAAAAACACATCCGGACGGCTCTCGACAATCTCGTCACAGACATCGAACACGTCATACAGGATTTCATAATCTGTTTCCAGCTCGGCTTTACTGCGAGCGTCTGCCGTTTCCTCCGCGCTCATGTCGAACACATAGCAGGAAACGCCATTTCCTTTCTGCGTAGCATGATCGATCGTCGTTTCCGGTAAGACCATAGCGGACTCCGAGACCCATTCTTGATACCGGAGATACCAGTCCTGAGATCTGGAGATAACAGACTGATAGCATGAATCCGCTCCGATGAGATCCGGATAGAGCGTTTCAAGTTTCTCTCCGTCCCGTAGCTGCTGTGCAACCGCATCCGTTACCTGAATCGATACATCACCGTTCCAATAGAGCGCAGGTCTGAAATCCTCGGGCAGCTTGGTTACAGACAGCACGTCGGGGGAAAGCGAAATTTTTCTGAACAGAGTATCTTCCATATCTATGCTTCGGCTGGAGACACTCATCAAAAATGCTCGGGGATTGCCATCCGATGAAGCAAAGCTCGCGTCAAGCGCCGGATCGTTCGCTGCAATGGCATCAAACTGTTCCGCTGTCATTTCTCCCAGCACGAAAGCGCCACTGTACTCTTGGGAGGAATTCAGCACCGTCCCTCCGGACTTGCTGTTGGTGATAACCAGAAATACTGAGCCGTAAGTGTTCACAAACGCCTCTCCATGCGATCCTTCGTAGAGATAGTCGCGAAGATGGTCATAATCGAGCCGGGAATCTGATCCGGCAACATCTGCATTGACCTGTAACGGCAGCATCGTTACACCTAAGCCAATGGCAATAAAACATGTTAGCATTTGTTTTACAGACATAATAACACCTCTATTTTACCTATGTTCAAGGAATGATGAATCCAGCCCCAACCCAACCAGTATAGGAGGAAAGAGCACCAGCACCCACACACGCGCAGTAATCAAGAATTTCTTGTGCATCATTGCTATTGATTACATTATCTCGGTTAGCGTCGGGAGCTTTATAGTATACAGCAAACGGAAAATGAGAAGCTATATTAGTCTCATTAACCCTTATGTCACTTTTGGCACCTGAACACTGTTGGAGAATATTTGTAGCATCCCCGGCTGTGATGACAGGGTACTCAGGATATGTATCTGAATGAAGCCTATGCAAAAGATCATCCTGATATCCATCCGTATCACCAATGAAATACATTGTGTCAATCAGCTTGCCAGAAGCAGTTTGGTTGTTGGAATAAACAGGCTGACTAGCAAACTCGGGACTAACCTCGGAAAGGGACACAGCATTATAGTGTGCTCGTGTCTTGTTATTTTGCAGCAAGTAAAAAGTGAAAAGCTGCCCATCACCACTGCACACCTCAGTTGAAGCCATAGTCATACAAAAAATGTCACCATCAGAAGAAACAGCAACTGATGTCAAGGCATTTTCAAGAGATTCGTTCACAAGTATACAGGGTTTACCCTCTTCGTTGGTAATAACTGTATAGCCGTCTGTAATATCAAGAATAAAACGGTTAGCGTTAAATCCCGAATTATTTTCAATGGACAAAGTAACAGCAACGGCATTTTCCGGAATAATGTCCCCACCATCCGTCGTAACTGCCTGCGTCAGTGTCTCATAGGACACCGAGTAATCATTGACGTTCTCCGCCGATACAGGCATTACCGCAAAGGATGCCAGGATAGCCAGAACGGATGCGGTACTTGTGAAAATATGATTTCTTCTCATGTGAATTCCTCCTAAAGATCATTCATTTTTTGTTTCGGATATCGGACTGTGAATTGTGTTTCAGGCTGCTGCCAGAAACGTGATTGCCTCTTCATTGCAGCACCTCCTTTCCCATCAATTCTATATATATAAGGGAAAAAAAGGTAATTTAGATACTACAATTGAGTGATTTCGGCGATTCGCACAAAATTATGGTGCGTTTTCACGGAACAATCCTACTTTTGATTGCAGAGTGGGCATAAATAGTATAGCTTTTTGTTCA
>CAZKHW010000277.1:0-3254 GCA_964552525.1 uncultured Ruminococcus sp.
AGCTTCTGCCCGTGAGCATGCCGGGACGCTTTTTGCTCTCGCCGTCCACCAGCACACGAAGTGTCCTGCCGACAAATCGCTTATTGTTCTCCACGGCGATCTCGCGCTGCAATGCCAGCAGTCTGCCCATACGTTCGGACTTCTCCTTATCCGTAACAGGATCGGGCATGAGTGCCGCCTTCGTTCCGGTACGCTTCGAGTAGATGAACGAATACATGTTGTCATAGCGCACTGCCCGGACGATCTCCAGCGTTGCCGCAAAATCCGCCTCACTCTCATCGGGAAAGCCCACAATGAGATCGGTGGTCAGCGAAAAATCCGGTGCCTTGCTTCGGATGTAGTGTACCTTTTCGAGGTACTGCGCCGCCGTGTAGCGGCGGTTCATGCGCGCTAAGACCGCATCGCTGCCCGACTGCACCGGAAGATGCAGATGCTTTGCCAGATGCTCACACTCGAGGATGGCATCCATGAGCGCAGGGGTCGCATCCTTGGGGTGTGAGGACATGAACCGGATCCAGTAGTCACCCGGAATCCTGTCGATCTCACGCAGCAATGCCGGAAAATCCATGCCATTCTCCAGATCCCTGCCGTAGGAGTTGACATTCTGCCCCAAGAGCGTGATCTCCTTATAGCCCTGCCCGATCAGACCGCGCACCTACGTAAGGATCGCCTCCGGCTGCCGGGAACGATCCCGTACGCGGATGTAGGACACGATGCAGTAGGTGCAGAAATTGTTGCAGCCGTACATGATCGGCACTGCCGCCTTGAAGGTGCTTTCTCTGGCTGTGGGAACGTTCTCGGGAATATCGGTCGAGGTCTCGATGTCCCATGCGCGGCGCATGCCGTTCATATGCGCATACAGCATCTGCGGCAGCTTCTGCACAGCCGATGAGCCGATCACGATATCCACATACGGATAGGACTGCCGGATCTTGTCGGCGATGGTCTGCTGCGCGGTCATACAGCCCGTGACGCACAGGATCAGCCCGGGATTCTCCTGCTTGCGCCTTTTGATGCTCCCGAGCGTTCCGAATACTCTGTCCTCCGCATTTTCGCGGACAGCGCAGGTATTGTAGAGGATGAGGGATGCCGCATTCACATCATCCGTAATGCCGTAGCCCATTTCCTGCAAAAGTCCCGAGAGCTTTTCACCGTCTGCCACATTGAGCTGACATCCAAAAGTGTGCAGATATGCCAGCGGCTGCACGGGACGTTCCTCCAGCCATCCGCGCACGGCACGGATGCATTCCGCTGTCTCCGGGAGATGGCAAAGATCCATCTGTCATCTCTCCTTTCCTGATGTTAGGCAGCATAGCTGCCTTTCGTTTACATTATATTATAACACATTCTGTCGGAAAATGCAAGTACCGTTTCCGAAGACTTACGGAAATCAATTTTACAAAAATGCTTTTATGAGAAACTCACAATGATGATCCGCTAAATAGATTTTGTGAAAAATCTCTCCATCCTCTTGACAACTATATCGGATTGCGATATAATATATCATAGATGAGCATGGATCGTTATCAGGGCGGTTGCCCTCCTCGGCGACAGCCGACTATTTTGTACACTTTGCCGAAAATGCTCATTTGTAGTATGGAAATTGATATTGATGGAGGTAAATGAAATGGCTGAGAATGTTAGATTTGAGAAGATCTATTCGCAGGGAGTCGCGAATGTCATGGAAATTTGGGTGGATAAAGAGACAGGTGTGAATTATGTGTTTCATGCAGGTGGATATGCAGGCGGAATGACACCTTTATTGGACAGCGATGGAAAACCGGTGATCTCTCCGATTGAGAAAAAATAGACCTGTTTCATCACCGGAAACATGCTGAATGACGCAGGATTTTTTGCATCAGACAAAGCACGTTTTCCGCAGGAATACTGTATGTATTGCAAGGAAAACGGGCAAAGTATGATGCAAAAAGGACAAGTCAGGCAGCGTTTTGGAGGTGATTGAATAGGTCTAATAAATTCCGGTTTATCGAGCAGTTATTTTGCTATGGATAGTTGCCCGTCTTGGCACTTTGATGAAGAACTTGAAACGAAGAATATCAGCAATCCTGATCTGAAAAGAAAAAAACTAGAAATGAGCATTCTCGGCAAAGTGTACACAACAATCGGCTATCGCCGGCTTAAGAGGGACTGCTCACCTCTCCCAAACCGCCCTGCATCCGAATTTTTTTGCGATATAGCGATCTATGCTCATTTATAGCTAATACGTTCACACTCTTATATATCGGATTGCGATATATTGGATTATGATATATCAAAACAAAATAGAGAGGAGGGATCTCATGAACTTTGCAAACGGTGCACTGACCGAAGCGGTGTACTATATCCTGCTGTCTCTGTTTGAACCGCGGCACGGCTACGGCATCATGCAAAATACCGAGATGATCTCGCACGGCAGAGTCCGGCTGGCAGCCGGAACGCTCTACGGCGCGATCAGCACACTGCTCGAAAAGGGGTGGATCGCAGCACTTCCGGGAGAGAAGAACACGCGCAAAAAGGAATACGTCATCACAGACACCGGCAAGCAGATGCTCCGGCAGGAGATTGCACGGCTCGAAGAACTTCTTGCCAACGGCAAGGCACTTTTGGAGGAGGAATCCGTATGAGAATCACGAAATACAAGCTGTTTTGGGTATGGCAATGGGAAAAGGAGGAGGCTTGGCTCAACGAAATGGCTGCCAAGGGATTTGGTCTGATCAGCACCGCATTATTCCGTTACGAGTTTGAGGACATCACACCCGGCGAATACATTTACCGCATGGAGATGCTCGATGCTGCACCTTCCCTGCCGGAAAACCAGAAATACATTGCCTTCCTGGAGGAAACCGGTGCGGAAATGGTCGGCATCTGCAAGCAATGGGTATACTTTCGCAAACGCGCGGAATGCGGTTCTTTTGAGCTGTTCTCAGATCATGACAGCCGTATCCGGCACCTGAGCCGCATACAGCATCTCCTGCTTATGCTCATGCCGATGGCACTGATCTCTGGTCTGATGAACATCATACTGTTTTACGGTTCCATTCCCAATCTCGTATGCGGCTGTGTAGTGCTGTTGCTATTCGCTGCAACGCTCTTTGCCTTTATGCAGATCGGCGGAAAAAAGAAACGGCTCAAGCGTGAACGTGAGATTTACGAAAGCTGATGCAAAGCACCCGGTGTGGAACATTCACCGGGTGCTTGTCTTAGAGCCTGTTCAGCATCTCCCCGCGCACGTCTTTTCGGCAAATTTTGCCGAT
>CAZKHW010000278.1:0-3252 GCA_964552525.1 uncultured Ruminococcus sp.
AATCCATAGAAATTACTGATGAACAAATTGCTTGTTTATCCGCACTTCTGGAAGAATTTGAACCCGCATATACAAATTTTCAATCCATGTCCTTATCAGTAAAAAAAACTTACACACGAGCGTATTTTGATGCCAAGACTGATGCTGGACGGAAAAAACGAATTGTTTGGATGGTTGATAGGCTTAATAAAAATCTAAAGCCTATGTAACTGCTATATGTGCCTTTGACAACGTAAGAAAAATAGAGCGAATCGATGACCGTGGGCACGCTGAAACCTACAACAACATGATCGCCAAGTGGGAACAGAAAATCATCGAACTGGAGCACAGGATCGAGGAAAGCCGAACGTTCGATATCGTGCGCTGCCGCAAGAACGAGGATAAGACGTTGGATGTGCGGTTCGAGTCCAATGAGGATTTCGGGGTGAATTATGTGACGTGGATAGATGTGGAGGAGCAGATGACTGAATAAACAAACAGGGCTGACCTCAACGCAGCGATCAGCCAATGCGTTATCTATGAACCCGTCTTCACAAGATGCCGTGGCAGCTTTTCGGCATCTTTGCACCGTATCTTAGTCCGAAATCCTTGCAATACATACAGTATTCCTGCGGATTTCGTCCGTTGATACGGCGCAAATCTGCTCGAAAATCTGCTCACGTCCCTTGTGAAGACAGGTTCTATATGAAATTGAATCTATAGCATCATTCAAACATATATACGAATCAGCCGGGTCTGAAAATAAACTGTATAACCGCATGATCCCCTAAAAATTGACAAAGCTAAAAATACAGTCAAAGAGAGCAATCCCCCAAAATCCGATGTCTATCGAATTTTGGGGGATTCGTATCAATTGTTATTACTGCTGATAGCCCTTGATGATGCGCACCACAATGTCGTGGAGCTTTTCGACCGCATGATCTCCGATGATCGGCTCAAGATGCGAGCCGCCTACGCCGGAATCGTCCGTCAGGAACACATAGCTGCCATTGGTCATGATGGCTGCGGCTCTGCCGAACAGCTCCGTCTCGCGAGAGCCGTTTGAGGATACGACCGGAACCAGATGGATACCCTTGGCGGCTGCCGTCTCGATGGCAGTGTTCAGCTCTGCCTCCTTGCCTGTATGAGGCGGCGCATCATAGATCAGGAATGCGATCTTGACCGCATCCTCCTGCCAGTTTTCACTGACAAATGCCTCTGTGAGTGCCTGTGCCACCGCCTCCGGCTCATCACCGCCGCCGTCTGCACTCTCGGCGGCAAGCTGGGACTTGATGGCACTGACATCCTCCGTAAACCCCTGTCCGCGCGTCACATAGGAATCGCCCTCGTCCTTGTAGAACAACGCCGCATACTGCGTTGTGCTGCCGCCGACCTCCTCGGCAATGGATGCAAAATCACTCTGGAGATAGAGCATCTCATCCCCCATTGAACCTGTCGTATCCACAATAAACATGATCTGGGTCGTCTCATACCGTACCGACTCTGCGGAAAGCTCCAGCGTCACGGCTCGATCTGAACAAAGTGCTGCACCTCCCTGCCCGTCAGGATCGGATACTGCCGGAAGTTCGGCTGTTACCTCTGTCCCGTCTGTGCCGACCGCGCGGACAGAAACGCCGGTGCGCCCGTTTGTCTCAAAGAGATACGCACGTCCCTCCTTGTCTGTGACAGCATTCCAGATGGGAGTGCCCTCCGCATCCAGAAGCGTGACCTTTGCATTGGATGCACCGGGGATCTCCACCGCCACGCGGTGTGTCGGATCAAGTCCAAAGCTCGGAAAGCTGACAGCACCAGTATTGACGATGTTGGAGAAAAATCCCCAGTTGTCGTGATCGCGCCACTCCCCTGCTGTCAGCACACCGATCTGGGGTGTTACCTCGATCGCTGGCTCTTCTATCGCCGCATCGCCCCGATACGGCGCATCCGCAAGGTCAGCATCTGATTTCGAGATTGCCCCCATGACATCCACAGCCTCTCCAGCACCTACAGCCATATCCATGCTAAGCTCCGCCTCGGCGTCATCCGCAGCAGCACCCTCCTCCATGACCTCGTAACGGTATTCCTCCTCATCGCTGAGTACTGCCGGAACCTCTGCATTGTTCTGGAGCGCGCCATCCGCAGTTTTCAAGGCGGTAAGCGTTTCTTCGTTTTTCTTTCCGCATCCTGCCGCTGTCAGCATCAACATAGCCGCCAGGATCACTGCATATCGTCTCATTTTCATCGTGATTCCTCCTTTGTGTGGGCTGTTTACCCTTCTGTTTCTTAGTACGGTTCAGAGGGCGAAAATTTATGGCGGCATTTTGCACAAAGATAGCGAGACTTTTTTGTAAAATACAGAGAATCCGAGAATTTGACAATAGCATTAAAATGAGGTATAATAGAACGGGAAGTATTTTGAAAGGATGATACATATGCTGGCAAACTATCACACCCACACCTGGCGATGCAAACATGCCTGGGGCGAGGAACGCGCCTATATTGAGGCAGCCATTGAGAACGGCATGCAGGTGCTGGGATTTTCCGATCACTGTCCCTGGATCTTTCCGGATGATACCGAATCCGGCACGCGCATGAAGCCCTCACAGCTCGATGAGTACTTCACAACCCTGCCCAGACTCCGTGACGAATACAAGCGCGACATCACCATCTACATTGGATTTGAGAGCGAATACATCCCGGAGCTGATGGAGGCGCAGGATCGCCTGCTGTCGCAGTATCCGGTGGATTATCAGATCCTTGGTGAGCATTTTATGGAGCGCGAGCCGGTCGGAATGTACCTCGGGTACGTCTTTGACGACGAGACGATGCTGCGCCGCTATGTCGATATCTGCATCGAGGGGATGGAGACCGGACGCTATCTGTATCTGGCGCATCCTGATCTGATGGGATTTTCCGGTGATCCAGCGATCTATGACCGGGAATACGGGCGGCTCTGCGCCTATCTCAAGGCACACGGCATCCCGGTCGAGATCAATCTGCTCGGCGTGTATGAGGGACGGCACTACACGAATCCACGATTTTTGCAGATCGCATCCGCTGCCGGATGCACCGGCATCATCGGCTGTGATGCCCACACGCCGGATCGTCTCAACTGCATCGAGGCGCAGGAGTGCTGTATGCAAATGGCAAAAGCCGCTGGTCTCCAGCTCATATCCTCGCTCCCGGAGCTTCCGGCAAAATAACAATACATCCCCGATGTATAAGAGCCTGTTTAAAATCTTCCAACAGCCGTCTTTTTGGCATCTTTTCCCTGTG
>CAZKHW010000279.1:0-3243 GCA_964552525.1 uncultured Ruminococcus sp.
CACAGCAGCAGCGTCTGATCTGCCGTTCCCATTTCTCCGGGATGCCCTCCGTGAGTCGTCCGAAGGTTGCAGCATCCATCCAGTCTGATGCTGCCCCGGCAGCCCTTTGCCAGCTCTCCTCGGGGACAATGCTGCCCCCGAAGTCGTTGGTGTAGTAGCTGTAGTCGGCGTACATTACGCATCATCCTCCGGCTTAGGAGTAGGTTTTGGCTTGGTTGTCTTTTTCTTCGGAGCATCAGGCGTGTCGTTTACCTGCTGTTCCGGAAATTCCAGTCCTATTGTTCTCACGCTGCTCCTCCCGTCAGGTTGTGCTGATCGATGCATAAATGCCCTTGACCTTGTTGTCATAGACCTCTGCGATGCCGTAAGCACGGTAGAAGAAGAGCCAACCGTCAGAGCTCTGATTTTCACTCGGCGGGATGATCTTGTTCACACGATGCTTGGTATACTGGATGAGCGCGTTCTTCTGCACGATCATGAAATTCAGATTCTTACCGGCTGCTGCCTTGGTGTAACCGCCCACAGTTTCATCCACAGACTCATTACCGACGGTGACGGTCTTACCGGACAGCAGGGAGATCGCGCTGTAGAAGCGTGTGCTCGGTACGGTGACGATCCCGGAAAAACCATCCATCATCTTGTAGGTTTCAAGTGCTTCGATCATCTGACGCAGGGACGGCGTAATGAAGAGATAGCGTCCCTCGGCATCGACCTCTGCATCATCCATAGCGATATTGGCTTCCATGATCGCAGCAGCTGCTTCCGTACCGTTGGAAATGGCTGCACTTTTAGTCGTTCCAGCCTTTGCGGCATATGTCGCAAAGCGGTAAGCATCCATCTCCGGCACGACCTTGGTACGCACGAACTCGGAGGACAGCTTGCCGAAGGCAAGACCTGCCGTCTCCTCATCGTCCATTGCATCGACCGTGAAACGTCTGCCGCGGTCATAGTCAAAGGTCTTAGTCTCCCACACCAGGGATGCATCGCCGCTGGCGTAGCCTTCGCTGCGGCTGTAGTTGCCCAGACCATCCATGTCCATCTTCGGGATCAGGATCTGATTTGTCTGTACGCCCTGACGCACCAGCTCCGGCTCGGCTTCCAGCACAGCAGTCTTAGACGACTGCTTGTAGACCTCATCGAGCAGCGCGACATACTTTTTGATGAGTGTAAATGTGTTCGCCATGAAAAATCCTCCTTACTTCAATCCCATGATGCGGCGGATGGATGCTTCCTCGGTTTCCTTATGGTCAGCTCCCGGTGTGCTACCGACAAACTGCGGTTTCGGCTTGTCATCCGTGAATGCGTCCGGACAGCTTTCGCGCAGCTTCTTCACGATATCCTCGCCGCCGATGAGCGTGCCGTCCTTGTCGAATTTCAGCTCCGCAGCCATAAGCTGCCCTTTCAGGTGTGCAGCGTAGATGTCATTTTTCATGCCCTGCGCCTGCACATACTTTTCGAGCTTATCGCTGTAGTCCTTGGCTTTCTGCTCGACTTCGAGCTGCTTTGCCTTCTGCTCCCACTCTGCTGCGGACTTCTGGATACCCTCGATATCCATATCTTTGTAGGACTGGATGGTTGTGGTCGCATCGGAGAGCTGCTTCTGTGCATCCGCGAGCTGGGACTGCAAGGCTGCATAGTCCTCCTCGCTGTAGGTCTTGGGTGCAGCAGCATCTGCACCGGCTGCGTCTGTGCCCTTGCTTTCAGCAGGGGCATTGTTTTTGGTTTCATCTGCCATGGTGGTTTCCTCCTTGTGATTTTGGGAATAAAAATAAGGCTTAAAAGCCTTATAACCGATGATTAAATATACTTTAAATTATGTTTTAGGGGGCATCGTTTCCGATCCGGTCTCCGATGCTCATCGGAATGGTAATCTTCTCACCGGTCACGGTATGCATTTCATGGCTGCTGCCTGTGTTAAATGACCGGATAGGCACATCAAAGCTAAGCGTGACGCTCATGCAGTTAGAACACGGAATACACTTGATCGAAATATCTGTCATACAATGTACATCGGTACCGTTGATTCTGATCTTGCCATCCTGCATGGAAAATGTATTGAGCTTTGTCATTGCGCTCCCTCCTTTCTGGGTATAAATAAAACCGCCTGATCAAGGCGGTTTTGTTATTCTGATTGTGATCGCTTCTGCGCTACAAGATTGTCGGTAATGGAATACAGGCGTTTTCCGATGTCATTGACGGTGTCCTCATCGTCCATGCCCACACCAATAACAGCAAAAGTCAGTTCAGTAATAAGGTCATCATAATTTGCAGAAAACTGACACCCTGTATCTGTGACTTTAAGATTTTCAAGCACAGGAATTACATCCTCTGCATGTTGCCGCAGAAAATCCAATTCACCATTGGTCAAAGTGAATGTGTATTTCATGCTATCCTCCTTATCTTGGTGTTACCTGAATCAATTTGCCTGTCGTTGTATTGATACTGACTGTACACTTTGAAGTAACCAGTGTGATGGCATCTGGGTATTTCGCTCTTCGATAGGTTTTCCCATTTTTTAATGCATCAATCACATCGTCCAACTCCACTCCGGAACGCTTTACACCACCATGAGAAGGGTCATCCATCGTTCCGAATACTCGTTCAAGAAAATGCTTACTCTGCGAGCGGATCACTGTACCATCAGCAGCGGTCATGCCGATCACTTCTGTTTCGATCCGCTCGTGATATTCTTTGTACAGATCATAACCAGCCAGTGGTGACAGCATGCCGTTGTCAACAGACCGGAGATAGGTTTGCATCAGCTCATACTCTTTAGGATTATTATACCTCATTTTCTCAAACATTGCAAGACTTTTCGGAGGATTTTTTATGCCCTTCTCAATCATGCTCTGTTGGAACGATCGGTTATTTGCATGAACCGCCTTCTGGCTCACACTTTTCCCGAACCCATTGACCCATACCCTCGCATCATCCGGGAGGAAACCAATCTGGTTCAAAAAGTCCTTCAACTGTTTTTCAGCAGCTTTGAGCTTTACAGACTGCTGTGTGAATTCACCCTGCATCATCTGACGCAGCGCCTCATCCTCCGCACATTCCACCGCTGTATTGGCTGCCATTACCTGCCGCTTGCACTTACGCACGTCACGCTCCATCGCACGCTGCATCTGGCTGACCTCGTAGTCGGTGTAGAGCTTTCCATCCCCGAGATCAATGTGCGGCTCATTCAGTCGCTTTAAGTCATCATTCGTGTATACTCGGTGTGAGATCCCCTCAAAGAACGGA
>CAZKHW010000280.1:0-3208 GCA_964552525.1 uncultured Ruminococcus sp.
ACAGGCACACAATCACCGTCGGTTATGACTTTCACATACCCCGAAGAACTTACGATACTCTTATTATACAACGCATTGGCGGACTTGTCAATAGGGTATAGAAATATTAGTTTTAGCATTTTGCACAAGTTTCGTGCTGGGTTTTGTGCTAACTTTTATAAGGGTTTTGGTAAGATTTGCGTACATTCGCTTGACAATTCTGTAACAGCATGGTATAATGAGTACATTATCGGACGTAAATATATTTTACATTTCGAAAATAAGCATCCATTTTTCACGCAAATCAATTTTCCCTAAAAAGCAGTATTCAAAGGCGGCGGCCTTTGGAGGCGACGCTTGCGTGGAACTTACCCCTAATCCAAGACAACAAAATTGATTTCCGCGAAAATTTCCCAAAACCCCTTGACAGCCACTGGAAAGTGTGCTATAAAAAGTGTGCTATAATTTATCTGTACTAACACAGGTAGTACATAATTCACACATGGTGTGAAAAGGAGGAAACGATATGGAACAGGCTCAGAAGAAGAAAAAGAAGAAGGGCTGGATCGCCGTTGTCATCGTCGTCGTACTGCTGGCAGGCATTGGCGGCGGCATTGCGGCATGCAGCAAGTCTCTGTCGGAATCCCTTCAGCAGATGGGCGCAGGACTTCTGGAAACCTCTGTGGTGGAAAAGCGTGATATTGAGGACTATATCAGCGTTTCCGGACAGGTGGAGAGCGAGAACATGGTGAAGATCACCAGCACCCTCACCGCCAAGGTAAAGAGCATTAACGTGGAGGTCGGCAGCGTGGTCAACGCAGGCGACATCCTGTGTACATTTGACAGCGAGGATCTTCAGACGCAGTATGACCAGCTCCTCAAAGCCCAGCAGAATACGCAGGGAATGAGCGAGAACGCCCACCGCATCAACGAGCGCAATCTCCAGGATGCGAAGAACGACCGTGAGACGACCCTTTCACAGGCACAGCGCGCCATCAACGATGCCGTTGCTGCCCGTGACAATGCATATAATAAGGAACGCGAGCTGGTTGACCAGTACAATTCCACCCAAGTCAGAGTGGGCGAGCTTAACGGTCAGCTAGGGGCTGCGGAGGATCCAGAGGCGTATGCGCAGATCGCGGCACAGCTTGAGGCGGCGCAGATGCAGCTCCAGAGCATTGATGCCTCCCTCCAGGCGCTGCGCGAGCAGTTCTCCGCCTTTGACAGTGCCGTGCAGGCGGCACAGGATGCCTATGCATCCGCAGACCGCAGCACCAATGCCATGATCCAGAGCTATCAGGATGTGCTCGACAACGAGAAGTTCAGCAACGACAGCACCTCGACCCAGACGGAGCTTGACAAGCTTAAGGATATGATCGACCAGTGCGTTGTCCGCGCTCCCAAGGCAGGCATCATCACCAGCCTGAATATTGCCGAGGGTTCGCTCCCCACGACTGATGCCCTTATGACCATCGAGAATACGGATGCGCTCAAAATCACTGTATCCATTGCCGAGTCGGACATCCTCAAACTCCACGAGGGCATGGCGGCAACTGTCAAGACCAATGCAACGGGCGATGAGGAATTTGCGGCAACTGTCTCGCGCGTGGTCAACATTTACAAGGCATCCGCATCCATGTCCCCCTATGGCGGCAGTTCTGATGCCGGCGGCTATTCCGCGGAAATCACCATTGACGACCCCGACACTGATCTGCTCATTGGTATGACGGCAAAGGTCAAGATCATTCTCCAGGAAAAGAAGGATGTGCTTTCGGTTCCATATGAATCCATCGTCAAGGATGAGGATGACACCTTCCATGTGCTGATCGCCGATCTCCAGGCGGACGGCAGCTACCGTGCCAAGGCAGCCAAGGTCACACCCGGCATGGAGGGTACATACTACACCGAGATCACATCCGATGCGGTCAAGGAGGGCGACAAGATCGTCATGACGCCGGGCGATTATCAGGACGGCGATATACTGCCCATCTTCGATTTCGGTGCAGCGATGAATGCCGCAAATTCCGGCAGCGAAGGTGATTCGGATGAGTAACACAGTTATTTCGATGCGCGGCATCATCAAGCGTTACTACATTGGGCAGCCCAACGAGCTGCAGATCCTCAACGGCATTGATCTGGATGTCAGTGAGGGCGAGTTTCTGGCAATCATCGGGCAGTCCGGCTCGGGCAAGAGTACCCTTATGAACATGATTGGTGCGCTCGACCGCCCGACCGAGGGGGAGTATCACCTCAACGGGCAGGACATCAGCATGCTTGATGATGCGGAGCTGTCACGCATCCGGAATCAGGAGATCGGCTTTGTGTTCCAGACCTTCAATCTGATCTCGCGCACCAATGCACTCAAAAATGTCGAGATGCCCATGATGTATGCCGGCATGCCGCGCAAGGAGCGTATCAGACGCGCCGAGGAGTTGCTGGAGATCGTCGGCATGGCAGACCGCGCCGACCATCAGCCCAACGAGCTGTCCGGCGGACAGAAACAGCGTGTGGCGATTGCCCGGGCAATGGCGAACCGTCCTTCGCTCCTGCTTGCGGACGAGCCGACTGGCGCACTCGATTCCAAGACCGGACGCATGATCATGGATCTGTTCCACAAGCTCCACCGCGAGGAGGGGACGACCATCGTCCTTATCACGCACAGCCCGGAGCTTGCCGAGGAATGCGACCGCATCGTCACCATCAGTGACGGCAGTATTATCAGCGATACGGGGGTGAGACTGAATGCAGTTCATTGAAAATCTACGGCTCGCGTTCACCTCGCTGATGGCGAACAAGATGCGTGCGCTGCTGACCATGCTGGGCATCATCATCGGCATCAGCGCGGTCATCATGATCACGACCATCGGTACTTCGATCCAGAAAACGCTGACAAACACCTTCAACTCACTCGGCAGCTTCAACTTGTTTGACGTTTACATGTACACGACCGGAGAGGATGACGGGCTGTATGTGGATGACTTTATCACCCGTGAGATGCTCGATAAGCTGGTCGAAACCTATCCGGATCACTTCTCGCTGGAAATGAGCGAGAGCTTCGGAGATGCGACCACACGCAACGGCAAGGGACAGCAGGTGGGCGTGAGTGTCAACGGCTATCTGGATGTGGAGGCTGCCTCCGACCATTTGCGCGGCAGAACGATCAACTACCAGGACAACCAGGAGAAGAAAAACGCTCTGTACGTCACCGATCTGTTCGTCAGACAGTACT
>CAZKHW010000281.1:0-2120 GCA_964552525.1 uncultured Ruminococcus sp.
AGCAGCACATCCTGACCCTCCTGGTCGCGGAAGTACTCTGCCATCGTCAGACCGGAAAGTCCCACACGCATTCTTGCGCCGGGCGGCTCATTCATCTGACCGTACACGAGGACAGTCTTTTCGAGAACGCCGCTTTCCTTCATTTCGTTGTAGAGATCGTTGCCCTCACGGGTACGCTCGCCGACACCGGTGAACACCGAAATGCCGCCGTGCTGGTTGGCAACGTTGTTGATCAGCTCCTGAATGAGTACAGTCTTGCCGACACCTGCGCCGCCGAACAGACCAATCTTGCCGCCTTTAAGGTAGGGCGCAATCAGGTCAATGACCTTGATGCCGGTTTCAAGCACCTCGTTCGAGCCGGTCTGCTCCTCGTAGCTGGGAGCTTCGCGGTGGATCGCCCACTGCTCGGCAGTCTCCGGTGCAGGCTTTTCGTCGATCGCCTCGCCCAGAAGATTGAACATGCGGCCAAGCGTCTGCTTGCCGACCGGAACAGAGATCGGCGCACCCGTATCCACGGCATCCATGCCGCGCACAAGACCGTCTGTCGAGCCCATAGAGATGCAGCGCACGATATCATCACCGATATGCTGTGCGACCTCGATGACAAGCTGCTTGCCGTTGTTGTCGATGGTAATGGCGTTGAGCAGCCGCGGCAGATTCTCCTTGGGGAACCTGACATCGACTACCGCGCCGATGATCTGCACGATTTTACCTATATTCTGCATAATTCTTTAATCCTTTCAAAACGAGGATCTCTCCATTATTCCAGCGCATTCGCGCCGCCCACGATCTCGGTCAGCTCCTGGGTGATCGCACCCTGACGGGCACGGTTGTATTGCAGCGAGAGCTTGTCGATCATGTCGGTGGCATTGTCGGTGGCATTCTCCATCGCCGTGCGGCGAGCCGCCTGCTCGGACGCAAAGGACTCCACGATCGCGCCGTAGATCAGCCCTGCCACGTACTGCGGCACGAGCTTGTCAAATACCGCCTCGGGGGACGGCTCATATTCCACGGCACAGCGCCGGGGACTTGTACCGGGCAGCCTTGTGAGGGGAATGACATTCATGCACTGCGCCACCTGTGAGATCGGGGAGACGTAGTTCGTGAATACGAGCTGCACGCTCTGGAGCGATTCGTGGCGCTTGTAGGTCGAGATGACCAGCTCCGCAATGTCCATGCCCAGATAGATGCTGGCATGCTCTGCCACATGGTCGTAGCTGCGCAGCACCTTGACATCACGTCTGGAAAAATAGTCCACCGCCTTCTGTCCGATGGGGATGACGATGGGATTTCCGCCCTTCTGTGCAACCTCGTCAATGGTTGCCTGTGCCATGCGCAGGACGTTCGAGTTGAAGCCGCCTGCCAGACCGCGGTCGCCTGCAATGACAATGAGCAGGACAGCACCGTTTTCCACGCGCTTGTGGACAAACTGGGAATCAAAGTACGGATCTTCCGCAGCGATCTCCGCCATGAGCTTGTAGGTCTGCTCAAAGAAAGGGAGAGCAGCCTCGGCTCTGTCCTTGGCGCGGCGGAACTTGGACGATGCGACCAGCTCCATTGCCTTGGTGATCTGCATCGTACTCTCCACGGAATGCATCCGCCGCTTGATGTCCTTTAAATTCGGCATAGCTTACACCTCAGACACGTACTGGCTGGTGAATGCGATCACCGCTGCCTTGAGTGCCGATTCGTTTTCCTTCGTCAGATCCTTGGTGTCCAGAATGTTCTGGAGGATCTCCGAATGCTCCTCCTGCATGTAGGCAAACAGCTTTTCCTGATAGTCCTGCACGCTTGCGACCGGGATCTCTTTGAGATACCCATTGGTGACGGCGTAGATGATGACGACCTGCAATTCCACGGGAACAGGCGCATTTCTGTCCTGTTTGAGAACCTCCACAATGCGCTCGCCCATCGACAGACGGTTCTTGGTGTCCTGGTCAAGGTCAGAGCCGAACTGCGAGAATGCCTGCAATTCGCGGTACTGCGAGTATGAGAGCTTCAAAGAGCCGGAAACCTTCTTCATCGCCTTGATCTGTGCCGCAGAGCCGACACGCGATACGGAGATACCCGGATTGACTGCCGGGCGCACACCTGCGTTGAAGAGGTCTGTCTCCAGGAAG
>CAZKHW010000281.1:2130-3175 GCA_964552525.1 uncultured Ruminococcus sp.
GTCAGCGGGCCGCCGCCGTAATTCTCGTTGTAGGAGCAGGCTCTCTCGAGCAGACGGGAATGCAGATAGAATACATCGCCCGGATACGCCTCACGTCCCGGCGGACGCTTGAGCAGCAGGGAGAGTGCGCGGTAAGCGACTGCATGCTTGGAGAGGTCATCGTACACGCACAGGACATCCTTGCCCTGGTCGAGGAAGTACTCGCCCATCGCACAGCCGGAATACGGCGCAATGTACTGCAAGGGCGCAAGCTCCGAGGCGGTCGCCGAAACGATGATGGTGTAGTCCATCGCGCCTGCCTTGCGCAGCGTCTCTGCCACGTTGGCAACGGTCGAGCGTTTCTGCCCGATCGCCACATAAATGCAGATGATGTCCTTGCCTTTCTGGTTAATAATGGTGTCCAGAGCGATCGCAGTTTTTCCGGTCTGCCGGTCGCCGATGATCAGCTCACGCTGACCGCGGCCGATGGGGATCATCGAATCGATCGCCTTGATGCCGGTCTGCAGGGGCTTGTGGACGGATTTTCTGGTGATGACACCGGACGCGACCTTCTCGATGGGGGCAGTCTTGTCGGTGTTCAGGGGACCTTCCCCGTCAATGGGCTGCCCGAGCGCATTGACCACTCTGCCGAGGAGTGCCTAACCGACCGGAACCGACATGATGCTGCCGGTGCGCTTAACGGTCGAGCCCTCCTTGATGTCCGCATCCGAGCCGAGCAGAACCGCACCCACGCTGTCCTCCTCCAGATTGAGCGCCATGCCGTAGGCACCGTTCTCAAACTGGATCAGCTCGCCGGACATGCACTGTTCAAGACCGTGGATGTTCGCGATACCGTCACCGACTGTGATGACTGTCCCGACATCGGACAGCTCGATCTTTGACTGGTAGTTCTTGATCTGGTCTTTGATAATGCTGGATATTTCATCCGGGCGTAAATTCATTGTTGCACCTCAATTTCCATGCGTAATTAGCTTTGCTGCCTGAATTGCTGCATTCTTGTGCGCAGACTGTTGTCCATGCGCGTGTCGCCGTACTGGACGATCAT
>CAZKHW010000282.1:0-3167 GCA_964552525.1 uncultured Ruminococcus sp.
ACATTTTGGATCAAATCAGAACATGAAAGCCTGACATGGGAACAGGTATCGCTGTACAGCAACCAGTTCACGGAGACAATCTCTCGTCTTGCATTTGAAGGCGTCGGTCTTTATGTTGCTGATTTCTCGTCTACATCACCGGAGCTTGCCTGTGAGGGCTCGTTCCGTAAGTGTTTCCGCAAGGAAGAACAACGTGGCGGCTTCGGCTCAGATATCTTTATCTACAAGCGTGGCAACGAATATGGACCTGGCTTGGAACCGTACTGTGAAATGCTGGCGTCAGAAATTGCCGCCGTTATCAGTCCGGAAAACTATGTCCCATATCACACCGTACTGCTTCATGATAAGCTCGCATCCAAGTGCAATCTGTTTACAAACGAACAATACGGCTACGCCTCCTTCTCAAAGCTGATGAAAGCAAAGAGCTTGCAGGATGTTTTCGATTATTTTGAAAGCATCGGTTCGTCACAGGCATTCCGCGAAATGCTTGTAGTCGATTCCCTATGCTTCAATCAGGACAGACACGCTGGAAACTACGGTGTTCTCTTTGATAATGACACGCTGGAGATTATCGGCATGGCTCCTGTATTTGACCTGAATCTTTCCATGCTGCCGTATGTTTCCATGTCAGACTTTGATAACATTGGTGACAAGCTGTTTGAGTATGCGCCTGTTCTCGGCGATGACTTCACACGCATCGGTCAGCTGGCGATGAATGATATTCTCCGTGACCGTGTCAAGACGATCTGCGATTTCTCTTTTACATTCAGGGGCGATGAAAAATTCACACCGGAACGCATTAAAGCGATCGAGGCTGTTATCCGTAAGCAGGCATCAGCGCTTCTCTCCACAGAGATTCTCCGTACCAGAGATGTTTTCTTCTCACAGAACGCCGTTGAAGAAGATATTTATCGAGGAGAAGTGAAACAGGCTGTCAAGCGATTCCACGTTTTCACCGATGCAGTAAATAACATGGAACTCGGCGAAAATGTTTTCAGAAGTGAGTGCGTTTCATCGGATACAGTACAGCTTATCTTTGAGATGAACTCCTACGAACTGACCGTTGATTTCCTGAAAAGAAAAATCATGATAGCTGATGACCGTCTGAAAGCCGTAGAGTCTGACACTTTGCTGGAAACCGCGCCGACAGTTTATGAACTGTTTGATAAGCTGAATAATCTCTTTACAAATATAAACCAGTATTAATCTGAATCTGACAGATTTTATCTGTAATGCAATGTATTGGCAGTACATCACAGAAGCTGTTGAGAACGCATTTGATGATATCGACAAACTCGTAAAAAACAGAGAAGTCTTAAATAACAACTGCTGAATGAGGAGTCTCATGTGAAAGAGACTCCTTTTTCAATACTTGTACTCAGGAATGTGATCTTCGTTTCGGGTTTTGATACTGTGGTGTCGGTGGCAGAGACTCTGCCAATTGCTCTGATCCCAGAACAAAGTGTTATCACCTTGATGTGGCTTGATGTGGTCAACGTCAGTTGCTTTAACATAGTGTCCTTCTTTCATGCACTCTACACATAACGGATGCGCTTCAAGGTAACGCTTGCGCGCCTTGTTCCATGCACTGCCATAGCCTCGGCTTCCTGCAGAGCGTGTGTCCTCCGGATGAAGTGACTTGTGCTTGTTGCAGTACTTCGTGCCGTAGGGAATGAGTGCCGCACAGCCTGGGTGTCTGCATGGTGTGTTTGGTCTACTTGGCATTGGCATTTCCTCCTTCCGTCTTTGAGTTTGGTAAGGGACGGTCAGCCCCGTAATAGATGTGGTGATCGGTCTGAGCAACGCCCCCTACTATATACCATTTCGAGGGGGTGTTTTGTGGGTATTGTTTTAAAAGTTTTGAGAAAAATTATAGAATTTTTTCATCTCTCCCACGGAAGCCCCTGTTTTCCGAAGTGTCCATATGCCGAAACTTTGTTGTAATCCACATCAAGCAGACCAAGGTTATCAATAATTCCTCTCGGTGTGAGGTCATAATTCTCACGGACATACTGCGTGATGAATTCCTTATCCTGATGCTCCGTACCGAAGGTCTCCACATACACAGATACCGGCTCTGCCACACCGATTGCGTATGCGATCTGCACCTCAGCCTTATCTGCATATCCGGCGCTGACGATATCCCTTGCGATTTTTCTTGCCATGTATGCGCCGCTGCGATCAACCTTTGACGGGTCCTTTCCAGACATCGCACCGCCGCCAACGTGACCGATGCCGCCATAGGTATCGCAGGCGAGCTTGCGTCCTGTCACACCGCAGTCCGCATAAGAGCCGCCGACCACAAATCTTCCTGTCGGATTGATCAGCTTTTTGAAATCCGTATTCAGCCCATACTCACAAGCGGCAAGCACCATCATGCTTTCGATGATATGGCGGAAATCCGAAGGCTCTACGTCGGGGCTATGCTGTACCGAGCAGAGGAAGGTCGTGATCTTGCCGCTGTCATAGTCAAAGCTGACCTGCGCCTTGGCATCGGGACGGAACATTCTGCTCGGATGCGCTTTCAGCGTTTGCAGGAATTTAGTCGCCACCACAAATGGAATCGGCAGAAGCTCCGCTGTTTCGTTAGTCGCATATCCCATCATCATGCCCTGATCACCTGCGCCGCCTTTATCTACACCGAGCGCAATGTCCGCACTCTGCTCTCTGACAAGTAGTGCAACCTCCAGTCCGCAGAAAATGCCTTTGTTTGTGTCCAGCCCGATGCGGTCAAAAACTGTATTGACGAGCTGTCTGTAATCGGGCTTGTGTGTGCTGGTCAGTTCACCGGCAATGACCACATGGTTATCCTTGATAAGAACCTCGATTGCCACACGGCTGTTGCGGTCATGCTGAAGGCAGTCGGTCACAATCGCATCTGCGATCTGGTCACAGATCTTGTCGGGATGTCCTGCGGACACTTGTTCACAAGTTATTGTTCTCATATTTTTTCTCCTTTTCTGCCGGAACACAGTCCGGCTGTCAAAATGGTTTATACACACGGTTTATAGCTACCGTCATAGCGCCGCAAAGATCTTATTCTCTTAAAGTGTATAATATATTGTAGCTAATGTAGCTAATATTTTAGTATATAATATATAATAAAACAAAAACATATATAGAGTAACCGGATTTACAGGCTACATCAGCTACAATAGATGTTACAG
>CAZKHW010000283.1:0-3161 GCA_964552525.1 uncultured Ruminococcus sp.
ATCCTTGGCATGAACATGGTAGATCGCTCCCGCAAGCTCGCGGATGGCGGCAACCGGATCCATGCCCTGCCAGATGAGGTGGGAGGGATCAAAGTTGGCACCAATGGCAGGACCGACAGCCGCGCGGAGACGGAGCAGTGTTTCCGGATTGTAAACGCAGAAGCCGGGGTGCATTTCAAATGCGATGTGCGGTACATGGTGCGCTTCCGCAAATGCCGCCGCTTCCTTCCAGTAGGGAATCAGCTTTTCATTCCACTGCCAATCCAGAATGGCGAGGAAATCTTCCGGCCAGGGGCAAGTGACCCAGTTCGGGTATTTGGCGCCTTCGTGGTCGCCGGGGCATCCGGAGAAGGTGATGACCGTGTCAACGCCCATCTTTTCTGCAAGCAGGACAGCGTTGCGGAAATCCTCGTCAAACTGACGGGCGATCTGTTTGTCGGGATGCAGGGCGTTGCCATGAGCCGCCAACGCGCAGACCGTGACATCATATTTTTTCAGAGTTGCTGTAAACTCGTCATATTTCTTTGCATCGGAGAGAAGCTCGGCAGGGTTGCAGTGAGCCTTTCCGGGGTAGCCGCCGGCACCCAACTCAACGGTGTGCACGCCCAGACCCGTGAGGATCTGCAGAGTCTCATCCAGCGATTTCTGACCGTAGAGATTGGCAAGAACACTCAATTTCATAATCATTGACCTCAACTTTCTTTTCATGGTTTATTGCTGATGATAATATCATACCATTTTTTGAGCAAAAAAGCAAGCCCCGCAACGCGATTTGCAAAGACAAATATGCACAAATTTTTTCAGCCTTTTTTGTGCAATGCACTTGTAAAAAAAGGGAATGTGTGATACAATATAAAGGAAAAACAGAATGTCCTACCGGGGCGATGAAAGGAAGGTTCAGATCATCATGCAGAAGGATATGTTTGGTCAAACGCGTTACCGCGTGAATTTACATACGCACACCACACTTTCGGATGGGCACAAGACGCCCGCCGAGGCGGCGCAGATCTACCGCGAGGCGGGATATGATGCCATTGCGTTTACCGATCACTGGTCGTTCGGTGAGGCGGGAGATATGGATGGCATGCTCATCCTTTCCGGCGCGGAATATAATATTCTGAATGCCAACACGCGGGAAGGGCTGTTCCACATTGTGGGGGTCGGCATGGCGAAAGACCCGGAAATGTCGCCGGACGCGGACGCACAGGCCGCCATTGACGCCATTCACCGCGCGGGCGGGCTTGCCATCATCGCGCATCCGGCGTGGTCGCTCAACACCCCGGAGCAGATCCTCAATCTGCAAAACGGGGATGTGACCGAGATCTATAACACCGTTTCCGGTCTGCACATGTCCCGCCGTCCGGATTCCGGGCTGATCGTGGATATGCTCGGTGCAAAGGGAAGATTTTATCCGCTGGTCGCGGATGATGACGCGCACTATTATGACGGTGACGAATGCCGCTCATGGATCATGGTAGCGGCGGAATCCTGCACCCGTGAAGCCCTGATCCGGGCGATCCGGGCCGGTGATTTTTATGCGACGCAGGGGCCCGAAGTGCACATCTCACGGAAAGAAAATGAGATCCTGCTCCGTTGCTCCCCTGCAGATGAGATCGTATTTTATTCCGATTGGGTGTGGTCGCCTCGCGTGTTTACCGGAAAGGAACTGACCGAGGCGCGCTACTGCATCGATCCGCGCGAGCACTTCATCCGCGCAGAAGTCACCGACAGCGCCGGAAACCGCGCATGGACAAACTGTATGATGATATAAGACCTTGGGACGCTGTCCCAAACCCTGCTTAAAAAACTTCTTGAAAGAAGTTTTTTAAGAATTTTCAAGAACTTTCAAATAGGTGTTTTTTGAAGGATTGTGCGAACATGGTGCTTTGCCGGGAAGTTGGGTTACTATGGCGGGGTAGATGGCGACATTCCGGACGCCCCGCCCCTCAACCCGCCAACGGGTTGAGGGGACTGCAACAGCTTGCTGTTTCCGCGGACTCCGGCACCGGGCAAAATGTGGTTACAGATAGTGAAGGTTTTGCAAGCGCCCGAAAATGCGTTGCGGCCGATTCCGGGGAATTGGGGGGATAACACTTTTTGGTTCTGCCCGGATGTGCGGTGTATAATTTTGAATGAGACTGTCAAAGAACAGGTCAGGGAGAGGAGATTGACAATGGCTGACAACATTCCGGCAGTAAAAAGTCTGCGGGAAACGACGGGGAGGATCCTCGGCGTGGATTTTGGGGATACCCGCACCGGACTTGCCGTTTCCGATCCCGGCAGATTCCTGGCTTCCGGCATTGGAACGGTCAGCCCCGGCGGCATTGAAAAGACCGCGCAAAAGGTGGCGCAGGTGGCATTGGAGCAAAAAGCCGTTGCCGTGGTGGTGGGGCTACCCCGCAACATGGACGGGACAGAGGGATTCCGTGCACAGCGGTGTACCGATTTTGCCGGAATGCTCCGGAAATTGCTTCCGGGTGTGCCGGTGGTCATGATGGATGAACGCCTGACTACGGTCAGCGCATCCCGCTACCTCAATGAGACCAACACACGCGGCGCCAGACGCAAGGGCGTGCTGGATACGCTTTCCGCGCAGATCATTCTGCAAAACGCGCTCGACCGCCTGAAGAACGGAGCGGATCTATGAGTATAAACGGCATCCCGCCGCGCGTGGCGGCGATCCATGATCTTTCCTGCCTTGGCAGATGCGCGCTGACCGTCATCATACCCACCCTTTCGGTCATGGGGTATCAGGTCATCCCGGTTCCGACCGCTTTGCTTTCCACGCATACCGGCGGATACACTGACCTGCACTTCCGCGATCTGGCCCCGGATATGGAGGGCATATCCGCGCATTTCGGGCAGATCGGCGCATCCTTCCGTGCCATTTATACCGGCTTTCTCGGAAGTACGGAACAGATCGAGACGGTAGAGCGGTTTATTGGACGGTTTTCATCCGTGCCTGACGAGAGCGGGGAGCGCCCGCTGATCCTGGTGGATCCGGTCATGGGGGATGACGGCGAGCTTTATTCCACTTACACGCCGGAGCTTGCAAACGGTATCCGGCATCTGTGCAGTCATGCCGATGTCATCACACCCAACCTCACCGAAGCGTGTTTTCTGACCGGGGAAGCATACCGGGACACCGCGTGCATGCCGGA
>CAZKHW010000284.1:0-3116 GCA_964552525.1 uncultured Ruminococcus sp.
GCATTGTGCTTTGGCTTCGTGTACTCGCTTAACTCGTGTAGACACGCTCTAGTATTTTTGGAATTGCGAATCTCATAATCATGATCCCACAATATATTCTGACTGTAGTCTATTTTCACGCCAAAAGGAATTGCTCATTATTCAAAAGAATACAATCAATTCTACTATTTTTATCTTTATGCATATTTTTTATATGCTTTATTTTACTTGGATTCAACATAGTTGCAGAATCTCTTACATATTTTGGGGTGGGAAACCTCGCAGCAATTCTTTTCCCACTTTTCTTTTCAATACATAAAGAAATTTCAAGCGAGAAAAACAAAGATTATATTGTAAACTATCTGCTCGAATGCGGTGTGCGGTATCGCAACAGCCTTTTCCATGACACACCTGTGCGGTTCATAGCGGTCTGCTTTACGGTACAGGGGCGTATTGATGATTGGTTTCTTCATGGCATCTACCTCGTCTTTCTGTTTATTTTGGTCGGCAAATAAAAAAAGCCGACTTTACTCGTTTCTCAGCTTTTGTGAGAAACCAATAAAATCGGCTCTGAAACTTTGTGGGTATTTTTCAAATAAAATTGTCGGAAAATCTGCCTGAAACCATTGTGGGCGGTGCAAACCCTTCCGAAAAGTACTCGGAACGTTTCTGAAACTGCTCTTTCCTGCGGTTCGAATCCCGTCAATTTGTAAATGTCATCTACGGTTTCACCTTGGAAAAAATTGACCCTTAGACGCCAAAAAAGACCGATTTACCGGTCTTTTTGGGCGTGTCATCATTTTTGCTCCATTTTGAAACGTTTTCCATCATTCTGATTGTAAATTTTCTATGAATGGTCTTATATTCTGACTTTTTCAATGATACAGGTGTGCCCTTTCGCATCATCATAGGTAATCCCAACCAGAAGGATATCACCAGTATACTCTGCCACTTTTTCAGTGTATTTCTTTTGCTTGATTTGGGCAATGGCAGTATCGGCAGGCTGATTGTGTTTCAGTTCGATCACCAATGCCGGAGCATTGGACGTTTTTCTTGGGATATAGACAATATCCGCAAAACCTTTTCCTGTCGGCAGTTCACGGTGCATGATATAATCCTTCCGTGCTGCATAGTAGGCAAGAGAGATGACACAGGCGAGGGAGTTCTCATCGTTGTATTTCAGAATAGAGGTGTTTTCATCATGTGTTGCGCTTATCATCTGGGCAACGATTTCGGAATCGCCTGCAATTGTTGCTTTCAGTAATTCATCAGATGCACGGATGGCGTGCATGATCGTTTCCCATCCACCATCTTCGATGGAATTGATAAACTCCTGCTGTACTTCACTGTTCGGAATCCATGCCTTTTCTGTCGTAGAATCATAGGTCAGATACCCAAGATGCACAAGCAGCGTCAGCACATCGTCTGCACTCTTAAACGTAATCATATCATTCTGAAATTTCGCCGGATTGATTGTAACAGGTTTGCCTGCAATCATACTGACGATTTTTTCTTTCAGCCCATCAAAGTCCATTTCAATGTAGACTTTCAATGCTTCATACGTTTCCGTGGATGTCCAGTAACTATCATAATCATGTCCTGTCATAGACATGACTACAGAACGTGGATTGTAAACGGACATGCCCTTTAACTGATAGCCGTCATACCAGCGTTTTGTTTCTTCATAGGGCATCTGGTACTGTTCACATAAAGCCCTAACTTCATCTTCCGTAAATCCGGTAAACGCCGCATATTCACGTGAGTTCGTCATGGAAACTTCGGTGAACATATTGAGTGCAGAGTGCTTTCCGTATTTTTTGATTGGCAGGATGCCGGTCATGTAGGCAAGAGCTACATAGCTCTGGTCTTTTAGAAGATTCCGTAGAAAATCAAGATAGATAATCTGCTCTTCCTTGTTGTCCGCATTTTCACGGAAAATGCAGTCCCATTCATCAATGATAAACACAAATGGTATCTGATACTTGGCAAACACTTTTTCCAGAACGCCGATTAATGTAACACGTCTGGGCAGTTTGAAATCGGGATATTCCTCTGTAATCTCATCAATGACATCGTCCTCGATAAACTGTGTCATTTCCACAATGGATTTTGCCTGTCCAAGGTATCTCACCATATTCAGATGAATCACATTATACTTGTTCAGATGCTGCTCAAAAGATGCTGCCTGTTCAATTTTGTACTTGCTGAACAGTTCTCTGGAATCACAGCCTCTGCTGTAGTACGCTGTCAGCATATTAGCAGCCATCGACTTGCCAAAACGTCGTGGTCTGCTCACGCAAATGTACTTTTGCGGTGTACGTAGTACCTTATTTGTCAACACAATCAATTCCGTCTTATCCACGTGAATTTCTGCATTTAAAGCCTCCTGAAAACCAACATTTCCCGGATTCAGATAAATTCCCATTCCACGCACCTCCATTCTATGAAACTGTATTTCAATATTCTTGTTATATATAGTATAACACAAAAACCGGAACATGTAAAGGGTCAAACAAGAGTTTATTCCACATATCTATGGTATTCATCAGAAAGTCTGCGGAGTTTTTTTCCATGTTGATATAATCCTCAGCAAACTTTTCAGCTTCTGTCAGAACATTATTCAACAACTCATAACCAACTGCATCCGTGAACATGTCAATCATGATATGTTCATCCAAGCTGACAAAAATGTGAATCATGAAGCCATAGCAGTCAATCTGCTTTCCGGACATATTTGTCCTCTGCACAATTCCGGAGATTCACATTAAATCATGGTTCTCAGCAATATATGGAAATGTATTAAGCGGAACTTTCTGTATCCATATCCTCACCTCCGTCAGGATACAAAAAGGTCGCTCGGATCTGCTCGGTGACTGCGTCAGCAAATTCCAGAAGTCCAGTACGGTTCTCCTGCTAGAGGGCGTTAATGCGATCCAGAAGACCGGCAAAGACTTGCGACGAAAAATACATTCTGGCGAAGAAGGGATTTTTCTCCGGTGTGAGAAATGCGCTCATTGATCAGCCGCCGCCCCCGGTAAGTGTCTACCAAACGGTCATATACACGCTATCAATATCCGAGTGCTCCTCACGATGGATCTTGATACTGATGAAATGGCGGTTCAGGAGCTCTGCGATTT
>CAZKHW010000285.1:0-3083 GCA_964552525.1 uncultured Ruminococcus sp.
GGTCATCATTCATCCGAATATTGGATTTGACCGCCATACACCTACTGAAATTGGCATCGAACGATATGCAAAAATTTTTAATGCCGCAAAAGAAATCGGTGTCAGAGTTGCGGTTGAAAATGTGGAGGGGGAGGAATATCTGGATGCGCTGTTGCAAGCGTTCCGGAATGAACCCCATGTGGGCTTTTGCATTGATACCGGTCATGAAATGTGCTATAACCACCGCCATGATCTGATTGGAAAATACGGTCACCGATTGTTCAGCACACACCTCAATGACAACATGGGGCAAACCGGAGCTGAAATTACATGGCTTGATGATTCACACATGCTGCCCTTTGAAGGAACCGCAGATTGGAACGGTATAGCGA
The DNA here is from genome assembly GCA_964552525.1 of uncultured Ruminococcus sp. Classification (GTDB taxonomy): domain Bacteria; phylum Bacillota; class Clostridia; order Oscillospirales; family Ruminococcaceae; genus UBA3855. The sequence goes on from CAZKHW010000285.1 coordinate 372, forward strand.
ACCGTTTGAAAAATGCTGGCTACAATGGGATGCTCACATTTGAACTGACGATGAAAAACAAACCGAATCGTCACACCAGCGACCGATATGAGCAAATGACCCATGCAAAATTTGTTGCGGAGGCCTTGGAACGCGCGCATCAGTTCGGAGAATTGATCGGGGATTAAGAATTTGGAGAAACGAATGTGAACGTCTATCATGGCTTCCTGTTGGGACTTCTGTGTACCGACCCGGATTGGGGGGGATCCTCAAATGCAGAATCAGGGGAAGGTTACAGCGATATTTTAGTGAAAGCCGAAGAGGCGGAATCAAGATTGTAATTGAGGTAAAATATTCGGAGACCGATAAACTGGAAGAAGAATGTAACAAGGCATTACGGCAGATTGAGAATAAAAAGTCTGATGCTGTTTTGTTGGATGATGGAATGACGAAGATGATGGAGTATGGCATTGCCAGCTATAAAAAACATTGTAAGGTGATAACAGAAGACTAAAATTCCAATTTTACTTTGATGAAATATTTTCAAAGCATCAAAAAAGCATCAATTGTAATTGTGTTTTTCAAACTACCTCCGAAATGCCCGCAAAACTCCGAAAATGCGAGCATTCGGGTGGTAGTTCATTATTCTACACCGACTCCAAAATCGTGGGTCGCGGGTTCGAATCCTCCTGCCCCTGCCATGATTACAGGACAAAATTGCAATCTGTGCGAAAAAGCCTTATGCCATAAGGCTTTTTTCGTTTTTTAGGGCGAAAAATAAGCCTATCAATTTTTTGCAACCTTTTCTTGTGCAGGAGGACTCGAACCTGCGACATTTCGCATCCTTGTAAACCTATATGCGATTTTCTCAACTAAAATATATTCGGAGTCTTTGTGTTCATAATATCATTTTCAGGGGCAAATAAAGTAGACGATTACATATCCCTGCAATTTTGACAGTTTGGGAGAAATATGGTATCATATAGACACAGGGGAGGTGCAGAGATGAAGAAACACAATTATAGATATGTAAAGGTATTGAAGCTCACCAACTATGATATGCGAGTGCTGGTCAATGCTCTGGCTTATCACAGATCCAACCAAATTGCGAGAGGGGAAGATCATAGCGTTACCAACCGCCTGATTCTCCGTCTGCTCGACCGTATCGAAGCAACCTAATTCAATCAATTTTGCCGGCTTTATTTTCCGCTTTTGCGGGTATCATAAAGTCGGCTTTTTTGTTTTCAAAAATATATTTTCAAAGGAGGATACTGAATGTATTCAGAACTCAAACAAACACTTCCATTTTCCAACCTGATTACGGTGGTCAGGACAGATCAGAAAAAGGAGAAAACTTTTCCGTATATATGGTCGGTATGCCGATGTAAGTTCTGCGCGTACTGTCATGAGGGGAAATGTGCGCTGAAACGGTGCTGTTGTATGAAAGAGAGGGTCAAGGCAAGATCTTGTACCTTTACTGAACTTCTTCAGGACTGTTTTGCGAATGTACAAGATCATATCTTCCAATTCCGATTGAAACTTGCGGAAGAAACGGCAAGGGAACAGAGAAGCTGTTTTCTTTCTCCCAATCATCGGAAAAGATTCTATGAAGGCTGTGCTATGACTCGGCGTCACGACGCTGAATTTATCGCGCAGCTTTTTTTATTGTCCGCAACGGAAGAACTCTGGAGAAAGACCACCCCGGTCTTACATTCCAGTAGGATCGAATATGCAGATCTGAATGTAAAGTATCTTCCCGGAAATGCCTATCTCTATTACTGCGCTGCCTGCGATCTGCAATACGGAAGCTCCCATACAGATATGCGGGACCTCTCCAATGAAGAAGTGGTAGACAGCGATGCTTTCCGGATGATTTGTTACACTTTGGCAATCTCTGTTTACGGAATCAATGCCATCAAGATTGCAGAGAAACGAAAAAGAGATCAAAGGGGCAGAGTGAAGAAAAATGAATGAAACCAATGAAGAAATCAAACGGGAAAAGGTTCGGGTCGTTCCTATTCAATATGTAGAAGATTTTCCGGATCATCCATTTCAGGTAAAGGACGATGAGAGTATGCAGCAGTTGATTCATAGCATCCAAGCGAACGGGGTTCTGAATCCGGTGATTGCACGAAAGAAAGAGGATGGGACTTATGAGCTGGTTTCCGGTCACAGGAGAAAGTACGCCTGTGAAAAGCTCGGTATTGAAGTGATTCCCATCATTGTTCGTGAAATGAGCCAGGATGAGGCCATCATCGAGATGGTGGACTCTAACTTACAGCGTGAATCCATTCTCCCGTCTGAAAAGGCGAGAGCATACAAAATGAAGATGGAGGCTATGAAAAGACAAGGGGAAAGGACAGATTTAACTTCGTCCCCAATGGGGACGAAGTTACGAACAGATGAGATGATCGCCAAAGAATCGGGTGAAAGTCGTAATCAAATTCAACGGTATATCCGCCTGAACGACCTCACCCCGGAACTGTTGCAACTGGTAGACGAAGGTCGGATTGGATTCCGTCCGGCGGTGGAGTTGTCGTACTTGCAGGAGGAAGAACAACGGGATTTACTGGACACCATCGACAGCGAGGAATGTACGCCATCGTTGGTACAGGCAATTCGCATGAAAGAATTGAGCCGGAACGGGAAACTGGATATGGACACGATCTTTTCCATTCTGACCGAGGAAAAAGGCAATCAAAAAGAAAAGATCAAAATTCCAATGGAAAAATT
>CAZKHW010000286.1:0-3078 GCA_964552525.1 uncultured Ruminococcus sp.
GCCAGCTTTGCCCTCTTGCCGTCAGGCAAAGGGCATTGCGGACACCAGAATCCGATGTATCGTCATCGCCAACTCGGCAGCGCGGACTACCGCGCTATAGCGTCTCCAGGATCTTCGCCGCCGCCTCGATCGTCTCGCGCGTTCCGAACGAGGAGAAGCGCAGCCAGCCCTCGCCTGCCGTGCCAAAGCCAGCACCGGGCGTTCCGGCAATGCCGTGGGTGTTGAGCAGCTCGTCAAAGAACTCCCACGAGCTGAGACCGTCGGGAGCTTCCAGCCATACATAGGGCGCGTTGTCGCCGCCTGTGCTCTGGATGCCTGCCTTGGTCAGTGCTGCCTTGAGAATGCGTGCATTCTCCATGTAGTACGCGATATCCGCATGGACAGCCGCCTGTCCCTCCTCGGTAAATACCTTGGCAGCCGCACGCTGGATGATATAGCTTGTGCCATTGTACTTAGTGGACATGCGGCGCAGCCACATCGCATGCAGCGAGGCATTGTCAAGCACCAGTGCCTTCGGTACGACCGACCAGCCGCAGCGCACACCGGTAAAGCCTGCCATCTTCGAGAGCGAGTTGATCTCGATGGCACACTGCTCCGCACCGGGGATCTCATAGATGCTGTGCGGCAGCTCGGGGTCACGGATGTAGGATTCGTAGGCGGCATCAAAGAGCAGCACAGCTCCCTGCTCCCGTGCGTAATCGACCCAGGTCTGGAGCTGCTCACGGCTGTAGACCGCACCGGTCGGATTGTTCGGCGAGCAGAGATAGAGGATATCCGCATGGCGGTTCGGGTCGGGCATGGGGAGGAATCCGTTTTCCTTAGTGCCGTCCAGGAATTCCACACGTCGTCCGGACATGATGCTCGTATCGTAGTAGACGGGGTAAACGGGATTGGGGAGCAGTACGGTGTTGTCGGCATCGAAGATGTCGCAGAGATTGCCCAGATCACTTTTAGCACCGTCGCTGATGAAGATGTCGTCAGGATCAATTTGCAGACCGCGCTTAGTATAGTATGCCGCAATGGCATCACGCAGGAATGTCTCGCCCTGCTCCGCGCCGTAGCCGTGGAAGGTCGCAGCGTTGGACATATCCTTGGCAGCGGCGATCATCTCGTCTGTGATGACCGAGGGGATGGGACGGGTCACGTCACCGATGCTGCATTTGAGCAAGGTGCGGTCGGGATGGGCTGCCTGAAATTTCCGGGTGCGGCTGGCGATCTCCGAAAAGAGATAGCTGTTTTCCAGACGCAGTGCATTGTGATTTACTTTCATGAGATCTGTTCCTTTCTATCGTGAATGATGAAGCGCTGCGCTCAGAAGTCCCGAGAACAGCGGATGCGGCTTGTTCGGACGGCTCTTGAATTCCGGATGGAACTGGACACCGACATAGAACGGTGCATCGGAGACTTCGACAGCCTCCACAAGTCCCCCGTCCGGCGAAGTGCCGCTGATGGTCAGACCTGCGGCAGTCAGGGCATCGCGGCAGGCGTTGCTGAATTCGTAGCGGTGACGGTGCCGTTCGCTGATCTCGTTCTGCCCGTAGCATCGCTCCATTGTCGTGCCCTTGGCGATGATGCACGGATAGCTCCCCAGACGGAGCGTGCCGCCCTTGTCAATGGCATCGCTCTGCCCGTCCATGAAATCAATGACTTTGTAGGGGGCATCGGGATCAAATTCCCGGGAGTGCGCTCCGGTCAGTCCGGCAGCATGTCGGGCATATTCAATGACAGCGATCTGCATGCCCAGACAGATGCCAAGGTAGGGCAGCGCATGCTCACGGGCGTACTTTGCCGTAAGGATCATGCCCTCGATGCCGCGCTTTCCAAAGCCGCCCGGTACGATCACGCCGTCCAGCGGCGAGAGCAGCTCGTCCGCCGTCTCCTCGGTGATGGTCTCGGAGTCGATCCACTCGATCCGCACATCGGCGGACTGGTCATAGCCTGCATGGTGCAGTGCCTCGGCAACAGAGAGGTAGGCATCGTGGAGCTGGACGTATTTTCCCACCAGACCGATGGTCACCGTCTGCGAACGGGAGGTGATGCGGCGGCAGAGCTGCTCCCATTCTGTCAGATCGGGCGGCGGTGTCTGCAAATGCAGCTCGCGGCAGACGATCTCGGAAAGATGCGCTTTTTCCAGCATCAGGGGTGCTTCGTAGAGGTTCGGCAGCGTCAGGTTTTCGATCACGCAGTCGGGCTTGACGTTGCAGAAACCGGCGATCTTCTGAAAGATGCTCGTGTCCGTGATCGGCTCATCGGAGCGCAGCACAATGATATCCGGCCAGATGCCAAAGCCCTGCAATTCCTTGACGGAGTGCTGTGTCGGCTTGGACTTGTGTTCACCGGATGCTTTGAGGTAAGGGACGAGCGTCACATGGATGTAGAGCGTATTCTCGCGCCCGACCTCATGTCCGAGCTGGCGGATGGATTCGAGGAATGGCTGGCTCTCGATATCGCCGACCGTGCCGCCGATCTCGGTAATGACCACATCCGCACCGCCGTTTTCACCAACGCTGTAGATGAACCGCTTGATCTCATCCGTCACATGGGGAATGATCTGGACAGTCTTGCCAAGATAGCCGCCCTGCCGTTCATTTTGCAGCACATTGGAATAGACCTTTCCGGTCGTGAGATTGGAAAAGCGGTTGAGATCCTCGTCAATAAATCGCTCATAGTGCCCCAGATCCAGATCGGTCTCTGCGCCGTCCTCCGTGACGAACACCTCGCCGTGCTGGTAAGGGCTCATCGTGCCGGGATCGACATTGATATAGGGGTCGAGCTTCTGTGCCGCGACCTTCAGACCGCGCTGCTTCAGAAGTCGCCCGAGGGATGCCGCAGTAATGCCTTTGCCCAGACCGGAAACCACACCGCCTGTCACAAAGATATATTTGGTTGCCATATCACCACTCCTTGTCAAAAAAAGACAAGGATGCCCATCGCGAAGATGAACACCCTTGTTCTGTATCTTAATACAGTATAGCACATTCTTTTGGGTTTGTCAAGATGCGGACCGACGTTTTGCGGAAAATCAACTTTGTGAACTTAAATTGTGAGTTTCATGAAGGAGGAAACACCCCACCCCCT
>CAZKHW010000287.1:0-3069 GCA_964552525.1 uncultured Ruminococcus sp.
CCTTAGGGTCTTTAAGGTCTTTAAGGTCTTTAGAGACTTTAAGGACTTTAGGGTCTTTAAAGTCGTTAAGGTCTTTAGGGTAATAAAAAACCGCCGGTTGCTGAGATCCGGCGGTTGAATAAGGTGAAGTGGGGCTTTCGTCAGACCATCTCGACGACGGTGATACCTGCGCCGCCGAAACGGACATCTTCGTCACGGAAGGATTGGACAGCCGTATTCGCATTGAGCTGCTGGCGGATGAGGGTCTTCAGAATGCCGGCTCCGGTTCCATGAAGTATTCTCAGGCGACGCGCATTGAACTGGACAGCATCGTCGAGGAAGTAGGTCACGGCCTGGAGAGCTTCGTCACCACGCATTCCGCGCACATCTATATCCGGCTTGAAATTCAGTTGGCGCTCGCGTGACGCGGCTGTAGTGGCATTGCTTATGCCAACGGTCTGTTTCAATGCTGAATCTTTCGGAGCCGAAGACGGGATGAGTTTTGCCAGCTCTACCATTGTCCGCAAAGCGCCGAAGGCGACTTCTGCTTTTTTCCCTTCGATCCGAAGGATTCGGCCGGTCACGTTCCCGTCTTTCATTTTCACAAAGTCTCCGGATGCGAGTTCCTTTCTTGTGTCGACTGCAGCAGAAGTCACTCGCCGTTCTTTTAACTCGCGGTTTTTTCTGCTGCGGTGCTTCTGTTGTTTGAGAAGTTCGGGCGTATCGGCCGTTTTTTCAGGCTCGGATTCGGTCACGGTCTTCTTATATGCTTCGAATTCAGCACGAATCTTCTTTGTCGATTCCTTCTCAGCCTCAGCTTCACGGATTTCTCTGATCGCCTTTTCAATCTTTGCGTTGGCCGTGGCCAAAATCTCCTTTGCCTCGGCTTTAGCTTCATGGAGGATTGCATTTCTTTGGGACTTCAGGTCATCAGCCTTATCTTCGTATAAGGAGAGCAGCTTGTCCAACCGCGATTCCTTCTCCTTTATATCACGGCGCTTGTTCTGCCAATAACGGCGGTCTCGGGCGACATCAAGAAGATACTTATCAAGATTGACATAATCGCTTCCGACGATCTCCTGAGCCTTATTAATAACGGAATTATCAAGCCCGATTTTTCGGGCAATTTCAATGGCGAAGGAACTTCCCGGATTGCCGACAGACAATTGGAAAGAAGGCTGGAGCTGCTGGCGGTCATATAGCATCGCGCCGTTCACGAATCCTTCTGTCTCTCCGGCAAAAGTTTTAAGATTCTGGTAATGGGTCGTGATTATTCCCAAGCAACCGGTCTTTGAAAGTCTTTCAAGGATTGCCTGAGCAAGCGCGCCACCAATCTGCGGTTCGGTTCCTGACCCCATTTCATCGGCAAGGATGAGCGTTCTCTTGGAAGAGTGCTGAAGGAAGAACTTCATATTCTTAAGATGGGAAGAATATGTTGACAAATCCGATTCCATGGATTGCTCATCACCTATATCGACGAAAATATTGTCGAAGATTCCGACATGGGAATTTTCATATAAGGAGGGCAGCATCCCGCATTGGGTCATATATTGGATGACTCCAACGGTCTTTAGTGTCACGGATTTACCGCCGGCATTGGGACCGGAGATTATCAGAATCCGCTGATTGCTGTCGAGCGTCAGACTGAGAGGCACGACCTCTTTCCCCTGCTTTTTAAGTGCGAGGAGGAGCTGAGGATGAACGGCGTGATACCATTCTATGACTCTTTCACGCTCAAGTCGAGGCATTCTTCCGTCTATGGTCTGAGCAACCAAAGCCTTCGCGCGTATGAAATCAAGGACAGCCAGAATTTTGCAACAACTCCTCACCTCTTTCACATAGGGGCGGAGCCGGACGGCGATATTTTTCAGTATTTCAACAATCTCGCGCCTCTCCTCCATTTCAAGTTCACGCATTCGGTTGGAGGCCTCAATAACTTCGAGAGGCTCAATGAATACAGTTTTACCTGAAGCCGAGGAGTCATGAACGATGCCGGAAATCGCACGTTTCTTACCCGCTTCGACCGGGATCACCATTCTTCCGTCTCTGATTGAAGCCGAGACATCGCTGTCCACAATGCCGGCCGCTGAAGCCCGGTCAAGAACCCTTCGCATCGCTTTGGAAATGGAACCTTGAGCGGCCCGGATCGATTTACGCAATTCAAATAGACGTTCGGAAGCTGTATCCTTTACTTCTCCGAATTTATTGACAGTTGAGGAGATGTCTGCAATTAGTTCGGGAAATGATATGAGGTTTGCGGCGATCTTGGAAAGTTCCGGGAAGTCAGGTCTGCTTTCGTCATTTTTAGATCCGTTTTTTCTTCTCGCAAGCTGCGGATCGGAATCTGAGTCCTTATCTTTTCCGGAATATTTTGAAAAAAACTTTCTCACCTCGTCCACTTGCTGAAGCATACGCATCAGGTTGAACAGGCTTTTAGGGGCGAGGTATGATCCTTCCGCCTTCAATTCTTCAAGAGACGCGGACACATCGGTCACGTCCGACAGATGAAGGTCGAGTGAATTGGCCACAATTTTCTGCATTTCGGCCGTTTGCCAAAGCCAACGCGCCACTGTGTCATAATCCGAGGAGAAGGACATTTTCCTTGCTTCCTCAATAGCCAGGGCGCCGGAGCAATTGGCAATCACGAGCTGCCGAATCTTATCAAAACCTATTTTATTTTCAAAAGAATCCGGGAATATCATTGAATAGATTTGTCTTAAATAAGAAATGATCTTTTAGAAATGATCTTTTAGAAATGATTTCTTAGAAATGATTTCTTGGACAGTTTCAAAATTTGAGAATATCAAAACATTGAGAGCACGATAAAAAGCCCTTTGGATGATAGTTTCCAAAGGGCCTTAATTTTTTGATTTATGATTCTAAAAATCATTCAGCGGCTTTTTGCTCCTCAAGGATCTTCACAGCCATATCATAAATTGTAGTGTCGTCAAGGACTACGATACCTCCGTCGGGACCCGGCTCGATGTGCATACCGATGTTCTTGCCAAACTGATAGTTGACACCTCCGAAATAGTTGCGGACAGTCTGTACGGTAAGATTCAATTCATCGGCAATGCGGTGGGTCGCGCC
>CAZKHW010000288.1:0-3054 GCA_964552525.1 uncultured Ruminococcus sp.
GGGTAAGAGCCCACCGGGTATCGTGGCGACACGATATGCCGCACGTCTTATGGGGCAATAGGGCAATTTAGGATTTCGTTGCCTTTTAACAATCCTCTTTATTCTTTTGTTTTATATTCCTGCGGAATTGCTATTGGTGGGAATACGGTTATAGTAAGACCATCAAAAATGACTTACGACTATGTTCAAAGTTTTTACGCTCGATATAACAAATTTAAGAAAGTAGGTATTAGTTTATATAGTGGCTCAGGAAAGGATTTTATAGAGGCTGCTTGCAAACAAGAAACCCCTGGAGGATTTTTATTTACAGGAGCATATGACAACCTACAAGATATTCAGAAGAAAATACCATATTCTCAACAGCTGATTTATTGCGGCTCGGGAATTAACCCCACAATTATCGGCCCAAATGTCGAGGATATTGATGAAGCGGTGGATTTGGTAATCAATTCAAGAATCTATAATAGTGGACAAGATTGCCTATGCACAGAAAAAATAATAGTTCACGATTCCGTTTATTATGAATTTGTAAAAAGGCTTATCAATAAATTGGACAATGTGCAGTTGGGTGAAGCTGGCGATAAAGCCGCAGATGTATATCCTCCTATACCTGGAATTTTGAATGAAATAACGACCAGGTATAATGACATAAAATCTAAGGAGCTTTGTTTATACGACCGAAACGACAAAGGGTGTATCTTATCTGTTTTTGAAGTTGGAATAGATAGCCCTTCTCTAAATATGGAAAAATTTTGCCCAATATTTACGGTAGCTAAATACAGCCAAACCAACGAATTATCAAAAATATTTGATAGCGAATATAGATTTGGACTTATTCTGTTAGGTGTGCAAGACGAGGATATTATTACACCAGATTTCCCGCATATCGTTACTCAAGGAACAGTTATGCAATTAGAAGCGCAAGATGCGCATATCCCATTTGGAGGAAAAGGAAAGAGTGGCTTTTCAAGACAAGGTAATAAAGTAGTTGATGGGCCTATCCTTTTTTCTATAGAAACAACAAAAAAAATTATTTAAGGAGTGTATTATGAACATTAAAACATTGGACACGCGGCCGTTTTATGGAGGGGAACACCACGATACGTTTGGTAAGAAACGCTTTAATAGCATAAACCCCGCCACAGAGCAGGTAATAGCTTCTATCCCCGAATCGGAAGGTAAAGACATTGAAGCAGCTATCGACGCTGCGCAAATTGCTTTTGAGCAATGGAACGAGATTGATACAATAACCCGTGGATATCTTATCGGCTTAATCGCCGAAGCCATAGAAGAGCATGCAGAAGAATTGGTGCAAATTGATGTCCAAGATGCGGGCAGACCTGTGTTGGATGCTCGTGAAGACATAGAGGCGGTAGTGAGAATGTATCGCTATTTTAGTGGCGTGCCGAGTAAAATCGAGGGGACAACAATACCTTATGGTGACGACAAATTGGTTTTAACGAAGCACGAGCCTTATGGGGTTATTGCAGCAATAACGGCTTGGAATTATCCCTTGTTCAACGCTACGGCCAAGATAGCGCCCATAATTGCAACTGGCAATGCGTGTATTTTAAAGCCTGCAGAAGAAACACCATTGGTAGCATTAAGGCTTGCAGAGATTATTGCAAATGTGCCGGGTGTCCCTAAGGGCTTGGTTAGCGTTCTTAACGGGTCGGGCGAAGTTACTGGAAAATTGCTCGTATCAAATCCTCGTATTCACAAACTTACTTTCACTGGCAGTTCGCCTACAGCAAGTAACATATTAAAAAATATATCTGAAAGCAATTTCAAGGATGGCGTTTTCGAATTGGGCGGGAAAGCACCCGTTGTTGTATTCTCTGATGCCAACATTGAGGGCGCAGCAAAGGCGATTGCTTTCTGTGCGCTTTTCAATCAAGGTCAAACTTGTACAGCTGCAACAAGAATAATAGTTGAAAAAGGCGTGCATGATGAGTTGTTGAACAAGCTCAAAGAAATTGCAAGTAGGATTGTAATAGGCGACCCCACGAGCGAGGATACTACGGTTGGGCCTTTAATTTCAAAGACACAATACGATAAAGTAAATGGTTACATTAATCGAGCCATTGAACGTGGAGAGAAATTGGTATACGGCGGACCTTTGAAAGTAAAGAAAGGTTATTTTGTTCAACCGACTTTCTTTGATGAAGTGAAACCGAACAGCGAGCTGTTTAGAGATGAAATCTTTGGACCAGTATTGACATTTACAACTTTTGAAACCGAAGAAGAGGCTTTAAAACTGGCGAATGACAGCGAATATGGGTTGGCTGCAGCAGTTTGGACACGCGATATAAATAAGATGAACAGAGTTGCAGCACAAATCAAATGCGGTATCATGCAATGCAATACGCTGTTTTCAGAATTTCCCGGCGCGCCTGCTGGTGGTTATAACAATTCGGGCTATGGGCGTGAGTTTGGTAGAGAGGCTATAACAGAATATACTCAAATCAAAACCATCTGGGTTGCATACAGCGACGATTATAGTGATTGGGTATAAGTCGAGAAGAATATGAAACCTTTCTATGAATTCAACGATAAAGTATTCAAAGAGGAATTGTGGGGAGAATATATCATCCCTGTAGCCAAGTGGTTCATGATTGATGATAAGACCTCTGGGTACTTGATGCCGCAAATTAGTGGCAGCATCTGGGAATGTAGCCTTGCGTTGGATTTTTTGCTTCGAGTTTACTTGAACAACAAAGATGCGGAATTGAATCGCCTAATTGAAGCAAAGGCAGTGAATACAACCAGGTGGTTATTAACATCATTAAAAGATGATCAAGAGGGGGGCATGAGTTGGGACGAAGCCCCTTGGGATACTGCGGTTGCCTTAAGAAGCGTATTAGATTGTTTCAAACAATTTGAATCCTTTTTCTCTAATGACGAAAAGGCTCGGTGTAATGATTGTGCCCTTAAGGTAACAAAGTGGCTAATATTACAAGGAAAAAATTGGAAATCTCCTAGCGGATACTTAACTGCGGACTCAACTGATTTGGCGGTTATTCTTTCTGTGCTTATTAAAGTTAAAAAACAATA
>CAZKHW010000289.1:0-3021 GCA_964552525.1 uncultured Ruminococcus sp.
CCATGTTGTCGAATACGGTCATGTGCGGATACAGAGCGTAGTTCTGGAAAACCATTGCGATATCTCTGTCCTTGGGGGCGATGTCGTTTACCAGACGGTCGCCAATGTAAAGCTCACCCTGAGAGATCTCCTCCAGACCTGCGATCATACGCAGGGTCGTGGACTTACCACAACCGGAAGGGCCTACCAGAATGATGAATTCCTTATCTCTGATTTCGAGGTTTACATCAGTAACAGCAACGAAACCGCCGGGATACTTCTTGTAAATACCTCTGAGTGATAAACCTGCCATTTATTCCAATCCTCCGTTTACAAAAATTTGGAACACTGCCCTGTACGCGAGCGAATGCCCATAGACACCACGGCATAATAATACCATGGATAATCTGTCTATTATTATCATACCAAATTCTCAGCACTTTTTCAATCCGCTATTTACCTAAACTTATACACCCTCATTTATCGAATATGACGAAAAAGAAGCCACGATTTGACGGCTAAGATCCGGTAAATTACCCGGTTTCAACAACTTTTCAACATCCTTGTGTAAAATCTCCAAATGTCCGCCAAGCGGCAGATCCGGGGGTAAAATCAGCGCTCCGACCGCCACGCGGTGCAGGTGCAGAACGTGATTGCCGACAGCGGCAGCCATCCGTTTGACCTGGTGGTACTTGCCCTCATGCAGGCAGATCAGAACGAAATTTCCGGGCACCCCCAGCGGCATGATCTCTGCCGGCAGGCACTGCGTTCCGTCCGAAAGCGTGATACCGGCGGCGAACTGTTCCTGATAGGCAGCCTCGCAGGGTCTTGCAAGCTGCACGAGATAGTATTTGGGGACATGGTGCTTGGGGGAGAGCATCCGGTGCGCCAGTGCGCCGTCATCGGTGATCAGGACAAGCCCCGTGCTGTCGCCGTCCAGACGACCTGCCGGGAACAGTCCCCGGACGCGCTGTTCGCGTGGGATCAGCTCGGTGACGACGGGGTGTTCCCTGTCCTCGGTCGCGCAGACAAACCCCTCGGGCTTGTTGACGATGAAATAGACGTGTTCATCAGCGCGGACGGATTTGCCCTGACAGGTGACAGACTGCACCTCGGGGTCGATCTTCCGGCTGCCGTCGGTCACATGCGTGCCGTCAATGCAGACCGCGCCGGCGTGCAGGAGCTTTTTGATATCCGCCCGTGAATGTGACGTGCGGTTTGCCAGAAATTTGTCGAGTCGGATCTGTGCCATACGATTTGACCTCCTCGGAAACTTACGAAGCACCATCTTCCTTGTCTCTTTTGCGCTGTGCTTTGCGTCTCTCCCTTGCAATACAGCAAGTATTCCTGCGGTCGAACCGCTTTGCACAGCACAAAATATCCTGCGGAATCTGGCACTTCTCCAGTTTCCGAGGCGGTCTGTTCTCCCGAAATCAAGCATATTCTATTGGGAAAGGAGCTGATGCGATGAAAACCAGAACCGGTTTGCTGCTGATCCTGCCGGCGGCGGTGCTTCTGGGGGTGGGGGTGCTGCTGATGCAGCCCGGCACGCCCGAGGGAATTTGCGCCGCGCAGGAGACTGACCGCCAGATCTACCTGTTCACGCAGGGGTGGAAGGGCGAGCAGATCGCCGAACAGGAGGTGATCGTGCCGGATGAGCAGGACGCGGTATTTGCGGACTATGCCGCACTCCAGACAGCGCAGGGACTGCCGCTGTCGGATTATGCAGGGCACAGCGCGGTGCGCTATACCTATCGTCTGCACGATGCACCGCTGTATGCAGAGCTGCTTACGGCAGACGGTATCCTCATCGGGGCGGCGTGCTACGATCCACAGACGCATGTGCTGCTGCCTATACAAGGATAGCGGCACGGCACACAGCTTCCAGTCGTATTGACATACGAAAGGGCGGAGGATCTCCTCCGCCCTCTTGTGTGACAGGGATTACTTGAATGCCGTGATGAGCGTGCCGACCAGCGGCAGCGGCTTTGCCTTGCCGTTCACAGCAGCGATGATCTCATACAGAAAGCCTGCAAACGGTGCAAGACCGCAAACGAGGCTGACCAGACCGCCGATGATGTTGCCAAAAATACCGGCATGGCTCAGTGCAGCACCCACGATGCCGTTAACGATACCCAGTGCCACGCCTAAGATCAGCAGGATCAGTCCCTGATTGGCATAGAACTTTGCAAACGGGGAATCCTTGCTGTTGGTTACCAGCGGCAGCCAGAACAGCGCCGGGATGCAGGCAACGGCTGCGATGCCCTTGTTGGCTGCGATATCGTCCGGTGCAAACTGGTCGGTCATATCTGTAAACAGATCCTTATTCACATTGTTGTCCATAGTTGTATCCTCCTTATGATTTGTTCTCGCCGCTGTGTTCGTCCAGGGAGGTGATAGCGGCAATGAAGCCAGCCACATCATGAAAATCCTGATACACAGATGCAAACCGTATGTAGGCGATGTGGTCAAGAAGCCGAAGCTCCTCCAGAACCAGTGCGCCGATCTGGTCGGATGTCATCTGACTGCTCCAGTTTCCGGCGAAGCTTTCCTCCACGGCATCCGCAATGGCATTGACCTGCGAGATGTTGATGGGGCGTTTCTTGATCGCGTGGTAAATACCGGAGAGCAGCTTGTTGCGGTCGTAAGGCTCGAGAGAGCCGTCACGCTTGATGACGATGCGAAGGGGCTGCTCCACGACCTCGTAGGTAGTAAAGCGTTTGCCGCAGCTCAGGCATTCACGCCGTCTGCGTTTCTTCTCATCGGAGGGTCGTGAGTCAATGACACGGGAATCCTCAAATCCGCAAAAAGGGCATTTCATGGGACACACCTCACTTGTAGTGCAGCCGGGTATGGCTGCAGCAGCGATATTTATATTATATCAGATGTACAAGATTCTGTCAATGCGGAAACTTCACAATAATTTGGCAGCCCGGTTTCCGATAATAGGGACATAATACAAAAGCGCGGCGCGGTGACCGAAAAAAGTGGGTGCAGGGCGGTCACCGCCCTGCCGAGGGAGGTTTAGGAGGGGCGAGCAGC
>CAZKHW010000290.1:0-3018 GCA_964552525.1 uncultured Ruminococcus sp.
CTCTGGATAGGCGTTAAGGTCATAGTTGTTCAGTAAATCCTTCACTTCTTCCATAGTATTCAGAGCAATCGGCTGTGACAAAGGAGGAGTAACGGGAGAAACACTTGTCAATCCAAGTAATTCTGCCAAATACGTATTGTTAACATACGGATAATCAGACAGCCACGGATTTCCGATAATTGTGTATTCATGTTCATCGTCAAACCATACGATCTGGAACAGTTTACCATCTTGGTAATTGTATCGCTTATTGTAGATCTCAAAGTAAGCGTATTCGGCATCTGTTTCAACATTTCTCATATCAGACAGATTGACCTGATCGTCAGAAAGCTTCACATAATCGTGATTGTCCTGCGATTTGTGGTCAAGATCGTTGACTATCAGGTCAAATGTCTTGCCGGAGCCATCATCCAATATATAGAAAAGCGAGAAATAGTGATTCCTGTTCCAGTCTGAGTTAATATGAAGTTGAACGAATTTTCCAAAGTAGCTGATCTGATCATATGTTACCATTTTCCCTTGCAGATTGTTATCTTCAATGAATTTCAGGTATTCATCATAGCTGCTGATACCATAATTAGCAGGTTCATCAATAACAGGCGTATCATTCTTTTTTTCAATCAATGCTCTTTTCATCAGACACAGGTCAAATACATCGAGATTACCGTCCATATAGAAATCGGCAGCCGTCAAATTACGAATGTTCAGATCGGGTTCATTCAAAAGCCACTTCTGGAAAAGTACAACGTCAGCAATATTGAATGAACCGTCGCTATTTATATCACCATCCGCAAGCGCCATATCCCCCATAATCGGCGGAAGTTCTTCCTCTGTTGTCGGCTCTATCCATTCATCAGGAGGTAGTGGCTCACCAGCTAATGGCGGAAGTTCTTCCTCTGTTGTCGGCTCTACCCATTCATCAGAAGGTAACAGTCCACCGTCCACTGGCGGAAGCTCTGGCTCTGTCGTACAAATGGTTTCGTCCGGAACCATATCTACACCTACTGTCTCAACGAGTTCCTCGGAAGATGCTGAAAATGTACCCACACCTGCAACAGTACAAACCGCTGCCGACGCGATCAGTGCGGTTATTTCTTTTGTGAACTTTCTCATTGTGTTTTTCCTCCATTCTCCTTAGATAATAGTTCGAGTGCGGTAAGAATATGTACTTGCTCTTCAAGGCAAGCTGCCTCTGAAATGTTTCTGACTGTACCTGTTGTTCCCATTTTTCGGCAGGCACATGAATTCCGACAGTATTTGGATATCTCACAGCCCTCACATCTTTCTGCCATCATCGAATAATCTGGATGGGCTGCTCTGGCGCGTTCCGCTTCGATCCCTGTATGAACATCACCGCACTGGTATTCCGGTTTATTCTGGAACTGGATACACGGATAAAATTTTCCGTCCCAGTTGATATACATTTTCTTTTTGCATATTTCACAGGTACTTCGCTTATCTTCCTTGATCGTTTTCTTTTTCACAGCAAGTTCATATACAAAAAGATCTTCTATTTCTGAAATTTTTTTCCACTGTTCCCGTAAAAGCTCTCCGAAACTGTCAGGATCATCAGGAACAAGAAATGCATCCATTGCCGCGGATACCTTTTTCACGCCAAGGTTTTTCAGGTACATGATGTTATCATACAAACAGGGAAGTGTCTGCTGGGTATAGACAAGCTGAACCAGTGTTTCCGGCTGATACTGTAAAAGCAATCTGAGATTTGCATCAAGAAGAATGGGATCAGCACCGCGTTCAGCACATTCGGAACCATCATGCGACATATTGATAATGACCTTCTTCTCTGCACACCATTTTATAAATTCCTCGTCAAGGAGCGTTCCGTTTGTTGTGATAACAAACTGTTTCGCGGTAAGGGTCTCACAGAAATACTTCACAGTATCCTTGTAAAGCAGCGGTTCGCCTCCAAAGAGATATACCGTTCCTGCATCGCCGCGCCGATTCACAAAGTCTGCAATTTGATGCATGGTTTCCTCATTGAGGCAGCCGTACTCCGTATTCAGATGCCTTTCATAGCAGTAGCTGCATTTCAAATTACATCTGTTCGTAATGCTTATGGTGTAATCCAAAAAATCACCTCATACTTATTTATAGCGGTATTTTTTCATAAGAGAATATACTTAAAAAATTCATCAATTCATCTTCCGGCGCAGAGGTTACTATATCGAAATAGTGATCTGCGTCTATAAAAGAAGATACGTAGATCCTGCCGTCATCTGTTATAGATTTACTGAATTTCTGATTTTGTATTATGATCTCCTTATCAATCCAGCGTCCCATACGCTTTTTGAGATACTCCGCAATGCCGTCCGTCCTATTGATGACATAAGGATCAGCATAGTAGAACGTCACATGATAAATCTTTCCCTTGTAGGTGACATAATGTCCGATCCCCATGTCCTCATATGCGGCATAAGGGAAAAGACAAATTCCAAAATCCTCTTTCAATGAAATGAGCTCACTGCCTGAAGCCTGATAAAGAAAATTGTCAGTTCTGATTCTTTCAAACATACTGAGATACACGTCCTGAGCCTGTTCAGGATAAGACGATACATCGTTATTGCGTATCGCATCTGCGACAGCTGTAATATCATCAAAAGGAATTGGTCGTGCAGGTGGAGCGATCGGTTCATATGCAGGTGGAGCTTCTGGATCTTGAGCAGGTGGATCTTCTGGGTCTAGAACAATATCAGAAGGTATGGTTGTTGCGGTTGTGATCGGCTCTGGTACGGCAGCGGTTGTCTTAGTAGTTTCCGCAGTTGTTTGTACCGGTGATGTTGTTTGAATTTCCATACTCGGCTTTGTTTCAACAACTGGAGCAGTCGTAACAGGAGCTTGTGTTTCCGTATGTCCCATGGTTTCATTTTCAGTCTTTCTGCCGGATTCCTCGCTCGAAACAGCAGTGGTAACGGTTTGCGTTTGAGGTGAGCCGGTCGTAGCGACCATATCTGTCTCCGAGTTTTGAGTCGATATGGTTGTTGATCCGGCATCGGTGAT
>CAZKHW010000291.1:0-3000 GCA_964552525.1 uncultured Ruminococcus sp.
TGATACCGCATACATCATCAACGGTATATTTTCCTTTCGGCACTTCCAGAATGACCTCATCATGCACATGACCGACAATATCCAGTCCGGCAAGCTCCATGCGGCGCATAGCTTCGGCGAGCAGGTCACGGGCGGTCGCCTGAGTAATGTTTTCGGTCAGTTTGCCGCTGTAGGTTTCACCACGCATCCACTTGTTATTTGCACCAAGTCCCTCAAAAGTAAGAGCCATGCGTCCAAAACGGTTAGGCTGTAACTTAGGCTTGATATATGCAAGCCTGCGTCCTGATGGTAATACGATCCAGAGTGTATTTGCTGAGAACTGAAATCCGATGCGTCCGACATTTCTGTCATTGTGGTCGTTCACTGTCTCGATAGCTGCTTTTTCCACGGAATACCAGAACTTCACGATATTGGGATTTGCATCACGCCAAGAAGAAATAATGTCGGGAAGTTCATCTTCTTTCAGTCCCATATCCAATGCACCCATTGATATCAAAGCACCGACTCCGCCTCCATATCCACATGCCAATTCAGCAACCTTACCTTTCTGACGCAGCTCACCATTAATGCCATGTTTGACAACAGGTACTCCAAACATTTGTGATGCAGATGCGCAATAAATATCCTCACCACGCTCAAAAGCATCAAGCCGCCATTGCTCTCCGGCAAGCCATGCAAGAACTCTCGCTTCAATAGCTGAGAAGTCCGCAACAATAAATTCGTAGCCTTTTTTCGGAATGAGCATTGTACGGATAAGCTGCGACAGAATATCCGGCGTATTGCCATAGAGCGTTTCGATCATGTCAAAACAGCCCATTTTTACAAGCTCCCGTGCTTCATCGAGTGTGGAGATATGGTTCTGAGGCAGATTTTGCAGTTGAATGCCTCTGCCGGACCAGCGCTGGGTTCGCTGCGCTCCTGAGAACTGAAACAGCCCGTGCGCTCTGCCGTCCTGACAGATGTATCTCTCTGCCGCCTGATATTTTTTCACGGATGACTTCGCCATCTGCAATCTTAGTTTCATCATATCGAGGGCATCGCTGTCGATGCTGTTCTTGTCAAGATCAGTAATGAGCGATGCAATATCCTTTTTACCAAGAGAGTCAACAGATATTCCACGCGCCTCAAGCCAACTCTTTAACTGCGATACGGAATTGGGATTTTCAAGACCTGTCAGGGCATAGGCTCTTTTCGTCATTTCTTCGGAGAGCAACATATCGCAGATAATAGCCTGCTGTACAAGCTCCCTGTCAATCATAACCCCACGGTCATTGATCCGCTGATCCATGTGGTAATAATCCCATTCCTGTGGAAGTAGAGGAAATTTCTCAAGCCGGAGACGAATATCACGCTCCGTCTTAACATCCTGAATACAGTAGCTTTTGAATAACTTCCAGTCATTGGGATTGTGTTCAGGAAGATTTCTTGTACGACCGCTGTTAGATTTTGTGGGCTTGCAGGGAATAGAGAAGTATCGTATAAGACGTTCACCAGCATCATCCTTCTGTTCTCCGGTTTTCAGCACCTGTGCCGCCAACTTTAGCTTCAACGGCAGAGACAGAGATGCCGCCCATACCATTGTGCATTGCCATGAATCAGGCGAAAGCTGCGTACCGAAATATTTTGATAAGCAGATACGCTCAAACTGTGCGTTCCATGCGGATTTTATAATACTGTCATCAAAAATCGCATTCACAACCTCCTGTGGCAATTCCTCACCACAGGCGAGGTCAACACACTGTACATCCTTATCGTCAAAGGCGTATGCGAAGAGAAGAATGTGAAAATCGCCCTCAACGTAGCGGTAAACGCCGCAGTTGACAAGGTCAACATCGCTGTAGGTTTCTAAATCTATACTCAATACTCGCTTTTCCAAGTTATCACCGTCCTTATTGCATATATGTAAAAGGGAGGACGAGCCTCCCTCATCTCGTCAGTTCAGGAAATCCATATCCTCATCGTCCATAATATCCTCGTCCTCGCCTTCAACTTCCACGAAGTCGGATGCTGCGGTCGGTCTGCCAGCAAGACGCTCACCATGACGGACAAGCTGAATGTTCTGGAGACCTGCTGCGATGCCCTTATTGCCGGATGCCGCAAAGCCGTAGAAATTCACCGAAACATTGCAGTAATCACCGCTGCCGCACTCCATCGGGTCGAGAATTGGCTGTACCTTGCGGTCAACGATCTGGGGTGCATCTTTAGATGTAGCATTGAAGAAAAAGTGACCTGCATAGTTCTCATCGTCAGGACGGTCGATATCGCCGTCGTGCATCGGCATCTTGAGATTCGGCGGAATCTTACCATTCCATTTCTTTTCCTTTGCCGCTTCCTTCGCCGCCTCGATCGCCTTCTTAATTTTGGAAAGGGTTGCTTTGTCATCCTTGGGAATAAGGCAGGATACTGAATACTTCTCCTCGCTACCATTGATGCTGCGTGCCTCCCAGATATTCGCAAAAGAGATGCGGCACGGGATGACCACCTTTGTTGTGGGTGCTGAATTGTTAGTTGCCATTGAAATACCTCCTAAAATGTGTTATTCTTCGTCAGGCAGTACGGAAAACTCCTGACTTGGTGTTGTGAGATCAACTGGCTCTCTCGGATCGCTCTCTGGCACAAGAGCCAGCTTTCCGGGCGGTTTTGCCACATACTGACCGAGCAGCTCGTTGAACTTTTTCTTGCCCATCATCTTCTCAAATTCTGTCAGGGTGATGAGCGTTTGCTTGTAAAGGTCTGTGTAGCCGTTCTGCACGGCAGTATCTACTACAGCTTTGGTATCGGTGAATACACGCTTGCTCCTGCCCTCGACCACTTTGTAGCCGGGGATAGGTACTCCGTGATTGATAGCCTCAGAGGATACGAATGCAAATACCGCCTCGATCCATGAAGAAATCCTGTTCAGCGTGGGCAGTATCTCGGAAAGCTCCGACAATGGGATAAGTCCCGGCTGTTTGAAAACGGCGGTTTGTGTATCTGCTTCATAAGGCGCTGTCATATCAC
>CAZKHW010000292.1:0-2999 GCA_964552525.1 uncultured Ruminococcus sp.
CGAACATCAAACGGGAACCCTGCTGGATGTACTGACCCATTGAGTGCAGATCGGTCGAAAAGATCACAGAGGTCGGCAGCAGTCCCTTGTTGTCCTTGCCCTCGCTCTCGCCGAAGAGCTGCTTGTACCACTCGTTCATCATCGCAAATGCCGGATCGTATGCCACGAGCATCTCTGCAGTCTTGCCCTTGCGAGCCAGCACATTGCGGATCGCGGCATACTTGTAGCAGTCGTTGCTGTCAAAATCCGCTGTATAGTCGGACTGTGCCTTGGCTGCACCCTCCATCAGCTTGTCAATGTCGCAGCCTGCAACAGCAATGGGGAGCAGACCAACTGCGGTCAGCACGGAGAAACGACCGCCGACATCGTCCGGCACTACGAAAGTCTCGTAGCCCTCGGTATCCGACAGCTCCTTGAGCGTGCCCTTTGCCTTGTCCGTGGTCGCAAAGATATGATCCTTTGCGCCGTCCTTGCCGTACTTGTCCTCCACGAGCTTCTTGAACACACGGAACGCCAGTGCAGGCTCGGTGGTCGTGCCGGACTTGGAGATGACATTCACAGAGAAATCTCTGCCCTCGCAGATCGAGATGACCTCGTTGAGATAGGTCGGGTTGATATTGTTGCCGACATAGTAGATGTCCGGCGTGTCCTTCTTCATATTATTGTAGAACGGGCTTTTGAGGAACTCGATCGCCGCACGTGCGCCGAGGTACGAGCCGCCGATGCCGATCACGATCAACACCTCCGAATTGCCCTGGATCTTCTTTGCTGCCGCCTTGATGCGCGCAAACTCATCCTTATCATATTCAGTCGGAAGATTCAGCCAGCCAAGGAAGTCATTGCCCAGACCGCTGCGGTCGTAAAGCATCCTTGCTGCGGTCTCCACCTGCGGCTTGATGCCTGCCATGTCCTCCTCGGTGATGAAACTGCCAAGGTACTTGGTGTTCAGTGTAACTGCCATAATTTTCTGCGCCTCCAAAATAGTATCAGAATACATTATCATCATACCATAAAATGCGAAATTTTACAAGTGTATTGTGAGTACTGTCCACAAAATTGTGAATAAGAACAATTTTCCGTTTCTGTTTTTGGCACGTTTGACGAATGTTTTGCACTCCGTCTCTACTTTCCTCCGCTCCGGCATACACTAGCAAGACACCGCCCCGAGCTGTTTTATGCGGTGATCCTACATAATACGGAGGTTTCCCCATGCGAACACTCACAGCTTTCCTGACCCTTGCGCTGATGCTTCTCCTGCTTCCGGTCTGTCCGGTGCATGCCGAGGATGCCGTTCCGACACTGCTCATCGAGGCGAATACCGGCTGCGTACTGTCGGAGGAGTATGCCGATCTCCGGGTGCAGCCCGGCTCACTGTCCAAGCTGATGACGGCTTACCTGACCGCGCAAGCCATCGAAAACGGCAAACTGACCGCAGACACGCGTCTGACCGCCGCGGACAGCGTGACCGGGATGCAGGGTGCGGTCATCTGGCTGGAGAAAGGGGACAGTCTTTCGGCTGATGAGCTGCTCTGCGCCCTGCTGGTGGGCAATGCCAATGATGCTGCCGCCGTTCTGGCGGATGCTGTTTCGGGGGATGCGGCGCATTTTGTGATGGATATGAACGCCGCGGCATTTGACCTGGGGATGCGTGACACGCATTTCACCTCGCCGCAGGGCTTTGACGATCCTGCCTCGTACACGACTGCACGGGATCTGGGGCTGCTGGCATGTGCTGTCCTGCGCTGCGATGTCCTCACGGCGCATCTCACAACATGGCGCACGTTTATCAAAGATGATACGGTGGAGCTTGTCAACGAAAACACCCTCACGCGCACCTACGACGATTGCCGAGGGCTGAAAGCCGCACATTCCGGCGACCGCTATTCCCTCATCGCCGCAGCCGAGCGTGACGGCATGCTCTGCACTGCCATCGTCCTCGACTGTCCCGACAAGGACGAACGGTTTCGCATTGCCAAACAGCTCCTTGGCAGCGGCTTTTCCGGCTACAAGCTCGCCTCGCCCGGCTATGATGAGGAATTTCTCGTGCCGCTGCGCATCCGGGGCGGCACGGAGCAGGCAGTCCTCCTGGAGCTGCGTCGTCTGCCGATGCTTGCCATCCCGAAATCCGCCTCTCTCACATCTGTGACCGTCCTTCCGGACTTCCGGGAAGCGCCTGTTGCCAAGGGCGAACAGGTCGGCACGGTGTACTTCTACCATGACAAGACGCTCCTTGCCGAGAGCATGCTGTGTGCGGCAGATTCCGTTCCTGCCATGACTTTTTCCGCCTCCTGGAAGCGAGCGCTCCATGCGCTGTTCAGCGCGTGAGTGCATCAAAGAGCCGGACTGCGCATCCGCAATCCGGCTCTCCTGCAAAACATCAATTTTTCTCTCTATACTAACGCTCGAAATGCGGATAGATACAATTGTGGGCAGAAATTTTCTCATGCCGCAAGTTTGTCTATCGTGATTTCAAGGATCAGTATTACTTTACGATGTACTTGTCGATCGCCTCGAAGAGTTCCTCAGCATCCTCAGTATGTGCATGCAGGTCGATCGGCTTGGACAGATCCAGGCTGAAGATACCCATGATAGACTTCGCATCCACAGCATATCTGCCGGAAGCAAGGTCGATATCATAGTCGAAACGCATAATCGTATTCACGAAATTCTTGACATCGTCGATCTGAGACAGGCGGATTGTAGTCGTTGTCATAAAAAATACCTCCTAGTGTTCTCTCTGTTTGGGGCGGCTCTGAAACATAAGGTTTCAGAGTGTCCCTTTTTCCTTGTGTACGGTTTTTTCTAACCGCAACTATAGCATACCACGAAACCTATTTAATGTCAAGGGGCTTGCAATATTTTCGGCGATTTGGTATAATAGTTAGAGTGGGGATTTCACTTTTTTATACAAGCTGATGCTTGTTTGCGGTAGAAATCCCGATGTTATGGCATTATTCGACACATGTCCATCACATATCCATCATAGAATGCACAAAGGA
>CAZKHW010000293.1:0-2993 GCA_964552525.1 uncultured Ruminococcus sp.
GTACGGGAGCTTTAGTTCGATACTCATAAAGAAGTTTAGTCCCGAAGCAATGATTGTAATAACTGCTTCGGGGCTTATTGTTAATATTTGATTACTCGCATAAATCAGAATTTATTTCACAAGTTCAGAAATAAGACAATTGAGCGATTGCCCTTTCAGCGTACTTTCCAATATCTTCACATACAACATTCTGATTCCATAACACAGCTATGTGTTTATCAAAATAAGCGGTGCATCCTTCTTCAAGTTTATGTATTGCATCTTTTAAATCCAATTCAGTATACGGCATAATTCCTTTTTTATGCAATTCCTTCAATTTCAAATGAAACTGTAATTTCATAAAAAATCTGTATTCAGGACTCGGAGATTCCATGATTCCATCCTGTATAATAATGTTTTCTCCAATGAACCACTTTTCATAAACGATAGCTTTCAATAAATTGCGGCAAAAATTCTGTCCTGCATATTTTCCCTGAGTCTTATATTCAGAATAGATATCAGGAATTACTTTTTCAAACACAAGATCAATATCGGTTGAAAGCAGTTTATGGGGAATTCTGTAGCCATAACACCCCATCAATAACGAATATAGTTTTCTGGCGTCTATAACATCACAGAGTAACTTTTGTACAACAAACTGTACCGCCTTTTCTTTTAGCTCATGTTCACTGATATTAGAAGGCAGAACATCTATTATATGATCTGTATGAATATATGTTGTAATCGTTTTCAGCCTCTTGTCATCTTTATCAACAAGCAAATAGTATCTGCTTAGTTGAACCGGAGGAGGGTTACCTCCACGATCCACCATATACTCTTCATACGTAAATTCGTCTTCAAATTCCGTAGGTTTATGCACTTCTACTTTTATGCACCCATTTTTTTCGTGAAAACAGGCATCCATGCTTCCAAAGAATTCTTCTGTTTTATCCCGATCAGAATAGAGCGCAGCAACATCAGCTTTTCTGACAATTTTACAGATCATTTCTTCTTTCCACGCAGAATTATGCCTGTATATGATATGAAACCCGTCAGAAATTTCTGAACCATCCATTGATCTGACCATGACAGTATCTATATCACTATCAACAAATGAATATCTTTTGATACCGCTGTTCGTCTTTATTTCAACAATTTTAGTGACTCTGCTGTAAGTAACACTCAATGCAATCACCACCTTTTATCTTAATAATAATTATACATTAAAGACGTTACATTGTCAATAAAAACGCCATAGCACTTTTGACTTAAAATCATAAATGCTATGGCGAAAACGCCTTTATGAACGTCCGCTTTTATGTGTCGGACTGATCTTTTTTGTGGAAGGCATCCTGAAACCTCCCCCCTTCGCACTGCAGCGCAGTTTGACAGCCTGTTCTACTGCCGGAACAACAGGCGTTTCATCATTCCGAGATCGTAGACATCAATTGTCCCGTCTGTGCTAAGATCCCCTGCCTGCCATTGGAGCAGCGTTCCGTCCCCGAGCAGATGCCGCTGCATCGCGATCAGGTCGATGATGCTAAATTCCCCATCAGCATTCACATCTCCCAAAACAAAGCCTGGGGCGCTCTCCGAGCCGGGAATGAGCCAGCCGCCGTCATCCACGATCAAGCACAACAGCTTGATCGTATCGCCGTAGTATACGTCATCTCCGTATTGCAGGATCGTATTGCGCACGGCATCATGCCACGCGACATCCTCTGTACATGCAGCAGCGATCAGAAACGGCGCAGTAAAGCATAAATCGTCATACTCCTCAATGGCATTTCCCGACAGATCGTAGCCTGCCATGATGCTCCGCGGATCGCGGCTGGTCTTGTTCGTGATGAATCCCGTCACGCGCTCTGCGAATGACCGGGCGTTCTCATTTCCATTCAGCAAATAGTCCATGCTGATACGCCAGGGCGTCCGGCAGCTATTATAAGAGTAGCAGCCGTCATACTCGCTCTCCAGAAAATCAGCCTGTGCCGCTGAAAATGTTCCATTCGCCTGTCTGATAACAAAATCCGGAAGCAATCCGCTGTCAGACTGTGCTGTCACGTCCTCGATGATCTGATAGGTCGTCTGGTAGACCTGCATCCATCGCACATCCCCGGAAACCTCCGCAAACACCGGCAGATACTGCACAATAAAGTCCGAGGGGCGCGTTGCATGATAGTAGATCTCCGAGCTGTCGCACTCCGAGACCCAATCCCCCAGCGTCAGTGTCCAGTACTCGTGATTGACATCGTAAGTCATAATATCGTCGATCATTGCCCGGGCTTCCGCCAGATAATTGATCTCCCCCTCGCTGCCCCAAACGGCATCTGCCATCAGCAGCGCATAAGCAATGTCCATGTCGCCGTCTGTCGCGGAGTCGCAATACCCGCCGGTCATGCTGCCCTCCTCTGCGCCGTCAATCAGTGCAGTGCCGTTGTCGCACTGCTGCCACGACATCAGATGGGAACCGATGTCACTCGGATGCGCCTTGTAATAGCGGTACATCCCGTCAAAATACGACTTTGCCTGCGTATCAAACGCTGCCATACTGGCAAAAATCAGCATGCCATAGCCATGCGCCTCCGAGACGGTAACAGCCACCGAGCGATCATCCCCGGCGTAGGTTTCCTCGCTGTACCACACATAGTACTGGGTCTCATCCTGCACATAAGTGTCCTGCTTCAGGTATTTTGTTTTCCACTGCTGATAAAATGTCTGTGTCTCTCTGGTGATCGGAGCAGTCTCTGCCGATGCACCGGACACCGGAACGGCTGACGCAGTGAGCAGCAGGACAGACAGAATCGCTGCTGCGCGATGTGCTTTTTTCATAATATCCTCATTTCCATGTCCTGACCGGACACAAGTGTTAATTTTATGATAGCATAGTCGACATAAAAAGTCAACCCTCGATATTTTGGTGATTTTGCTGAAATCCGGAAAAATGCATAAAACACTTGACACTCCCCGGATTTTGTGGTATACTAATACTGTTGCTGATGTGGCACAGGTGGTAG
>CAZKHW010000294.1:0-2978 GCA_964552525.1 uncultured Ruminococcus sp.
AAGACTTTTGTCAAACGTGATATTGATTCGGGCAGGATACAGCTTCTTTGGAGAAATAAGCATTTCATCAGTAATGGCAAAAATGAGCTATGAATACTTCCGGGCGATAGCAAATATTCTGAGAACAGAAAACGGTGCAGATATGACGTATTTTTTGGAATACTATATGATCGTTTTATCCGAAACGGTCAACGAGTTAAAAATGCGTCGGGAACGACAGGTTCATGAGGTCATAGATGGGGAACAGCAGCTTGCAAAAATTCCGTTGTCATCGACTTATGTTCATACTGATGCTGTGCAGAATGAAAAAGATAATATTGTGAGTTCTGAAAGCAGCGTGGCAAGCCAAAATCCTAAATTTTTTCTGAAAAATATGTTGAAGGAGAGTCGTGGAGCGAAACAAAAAGCAGTAGCGCAAACGCTTTTGAATTATCTATCGGATGGAAGAAAAGAATTTTCCGCACTTGAACTGGCGGAAGAAATCGGAATTCCTCGTAAATCCGCAAATAATTATTTAAGAAAACTGGAATTAAATAGAGTGATCGAAGAGGCAAGAAGCGATTATGCCGGAAAATATTTTACGTTCTCGGAATATGCTGTGGGAGTGGTGTCGGAAAGAAAAATTTGCGGTCCTTCCATAGATATATTTCATAACATTGCTCAAAATGACAATTCCACAAGGAGTGTGTTTGCGAAAATATTTCTGAGATATCTGGAGCAGGGAAAGCTGAATTTTACAACAGCGGAACTGTGCAATGATACTGGGTTATGTAACAAAGAACTGCATAATACGCTCCGCTATTTCAGAGATAAGGGGATGATTATGAATACTAAGCAAAATTCCAACAGTTTCACGGTATATCAGATCAATGTTGAGAGTATTGAAAACTATTCTGAAAATATACTTCAGTTCATATCCGATCTTGAAACGTCAACATCTTCGATGAAAGACCGGAGAATCGGGACAATTCTGCGTAAATGCCTTGGAAAGGGGTTCGTTTCACAAAAAGATTATGCATCGGAGGGTGAGGTTTCCAAATGGAATGCAGATATGCGGTTTGCCGCACAGCTCGGACTTGTTGAGAAAAGCGGCAGCGATAAATACAAAATTCTGACGGAACTGAAATCTTCTTACGAAACGCTCAACGATTCTCAGAAAAAAACGCTTTCAGCACTCTATGATTTTTTCGGTGAAGATATGTTCTCGGCGGAGATGGTCGTTGCAAAGCTCGATTATAGTTCGTCTCATATCAGCGGTATTCTTCATCAATTCACATGGCTCAGGCTTCTTGACTGTACGGTAAACGACGATCATACAAATGTTTATCAGTTTTGTGTCAATCCGACCGATAACCCGGAATGCTTTGAAGCGGCAGCGTGATAATATGAGAACAGGACATCCGTTATGGGTGTCCTGCAATAGTTTATGGCATCCTTCACATTTTTCCTGTTTAGCAAGTATTTCATGATTTAAGAATGTCTGCTTCTTCCATAGAAATGAAATTATCTGTTTCCTCAAGACGCATGGTTACTTGTAATGTAATAACAAAAAAATTTTCATATTATCACATTGTATCACAGGGATAAGACTCTCTCAATCATAAATTATGCTTTTAAGCCTGTTTTTGCTTCAAAATCAGCAACGGTCATGTTAGCTCTCTTAGCAGCATCGACTACGGTCAGGATACCGTCCTTGACAAGACCGATCAGCGTAGCGAGTACGCCTTCCTCTCGGCCTTCCTCTCTGCCTTCTTCTCTGCCTTCCTCCCTTTGCTCCGCAAAGGTTCTTGCTTCATCATATTCTGTAATACACATACGCTTCACCTCCGCTTTGTTTGCCACGAGGAACGGCTTGATGAGCGAATCATCGGGCAATTCCTCTAAGGCGGCATCTACTGCTTCTTCTAAGGTTTCCATTGTCTGCTGGTAGGAACGGACTTTATCCACGAACCACGCATATTCTTTCAGCGGCTTGCAGGCATCGAGCAATGCCTTATTATATCCGAAGTTGATATTTATCATCGTGACTTTGACTTCAATATCCGATTCTCCGTCAAAGGAATCCGTCAGGCTAAGTGTGATACGCTCCTCCTTATCGTCAGTTCCGTTGTAAAAGCAAACGCATTTCGGTGTCGGAGCTTTCTGCTGTGCGGAGCTGTATCTGTGATAGTTCTTGTTTTCTTCAACGTACTTGCTGTATATCATTCCTGCATAGATCAGAAAGCGCATTGGCATATTCGGATTGAATGTGGACTGCTGTTCATAGAAGCTCATTGTATTGTCAATCAGGAATGATACATCGTTCTTCATGCTCATATAGACGGCATTCTCTATGGTGTTCAGTTTAATTGCACTTGCATCTGTATAGTGTGAATCGTTCACGGCGTTATAAAGGCTAAGTGTCCATTCTTTATTCTGCGGATTGCCGAAGATAAATTTGAAAAGTCTGTCACGATACTCACGGTTTGCCCCTGTTTCAGCCATCGAAATCACGCTCCTTTCCTTAATTATATTATACCACCTATCCGGCACACTGTCAAGGAAAATATCATCAATTTTACCGTGTCATAGGCAATTGAAAACAGTTTTTCCTATGATACGATGTATTGCTAATTTGTTACTCCTGAACATATCCAATAAAAGCCACACCGTCCTTAAATCATGTCTTGTAAGCTGTTCTTGCTTCATCAGCGGAAGTTTCACTTTGCAGATCGCAGAGCTTATGGAATGTTTTGAAGCGGCAGCGTGATAATATGGGAACAGGACATCCGTTATGGGGTTATGGGTGTCCTGCCATTATTTTATTCACTTTTTTACTTCTGAATATTGGTTAACTTTCAGAGAGATTGTTTCTTGAAAAGAACAGAGAGAAACAGCTTATCCTATTGAAAAATACTATGAATTTTGGTATAATGAAAAGGAATTAATGAAAGCTACGAGGTGGAATTATGATTTACGGAAACAAGGTAAAGGTTAAT
>CAZKHW010000295.1:0-2972 GCA_964552525.1 uncultured Ruminococcus sp.
ATGGAGGACTTGATTTGTTGATTGTGGGGGTTGATGTGGGGGTGTTGACAGACTGAACCCACCTGTACATACTGTGTAGGTGTGTTTTCCTGTTCCGACATGTGAAATTTTCCTGAAACTTTGGACATTCCTCTTGCAAGATACAAAAAAACGTGTTATACTATAATGTAAGGCAATTTTTCAGCCGCTATGTTATACGGAAAGGAACGTGTCAATCATGACGAAAATTACAATCTTCTCCGGCTTTCTTGGAGCCGGTAAAACCACCCTCATCAAAAAGCTCATCGCAGAGGGGTATAAGAATGAGAAGCTTGTCCTCATCGAGAACGAGTTTGGACAGATCGGCATTGACGGCGGATTTCTCCAGGATGCCGGCATTGAGGTGACGGAGATGAACTCTGGCTGCATCTGCTGCTCGCTGGTCGGTGATTTCGGTGCGGCACTCCGGCAGGTGCTGGAGCAGTACCATCCGGACAGAATCCTCATTGAGCCGTCCGGTGTCGGCCAGCTCTCCGATGTGATCCGCGCTGTGCAGGATCTCGAGATGGAGGACGTGGAGCTTGACGGCTTTACCACAGTCGTGGATGCCAAGAAGTGCAAAATGTATCAGAAGAACTTCGGCGAATTCTTCGACAACCAGATCACCTATGCCTCCTGTCTGATCCTGTCGCACACGCAGGGGCTTTCGCAGGACAAGCTTGACGATGTCATCAAGCGTCTGCGCGAGAAGAATCCGAAAGCGCCGATCGTTACCACTGATTGGGAGCAGCTTACCGGCGCGCAGCTTACCGATGCCATGACGCAG
This sequence comes from uncultured Ruminococcus sp., assembly GCA_964552525.1. GTDB lineage: Bacteria > Bacillota > Clostridia > Oscillospirales > Ruminococcaceae > UBA3855. The sequence continues at coordinate 806 of CAZKHW010000295.1, forward strand.
AAGAATACCATTGACGACGAGCTGGCATCTCTCCTTGCGGAGACGGCACATCACGAGCATCACCATGATCACGAGTGCTGCCATCACGACCATGAGGAGCATGAGCATCACCACGATCACGAGTGCTGCCATCACGACCATGAGGAGCATGCGCATCACCACGATCATGAGTGCTGCCATCACGACCATGAGGAGCATGCGCATCACCACGATCATGAGTGCTGCCATCATGACCATGAGGAGCATCACCACGAGCACGGGGAGGACTGCACCTGCGGCTGCCATGACCATCACCATCATGCGGACGATGTGTTCCAGAGCTGGGGGGCAGAGACGGCAAGGCAGTACACCATTGAGGAGATCCAGTCGGCACTGGAGGCACTGGAGGATGCAGAGACCTACGGCATGATCCTGCGTGCCAAAGGCATCGTAGCCGGTACAGACGGACAGTGGATCCATTACGATTATGTTCCGGGAACGCCGGATGTTCGTCACGGCTGTGCTGCCACCATCGGCAGACTGTGCGTGATCGGCGCGAATATCAAAGAGGATGCTATCAAGAAGCTGTTCTGCGCACAGTGAGCAGCTCTCAAAGAAAGGAGACCCTGGCAATGCCTATGAATCAGCCTAATGAGGACATTCCGGTATATCTGTTTGTCGGCTTTTTGGAGGGCGGAAAGACCAAGTTCATCCAGGAGACGATGGAGGACTCGCGCTTTAACAATGGCGAGCGCACGCTGCTCCTTGTCTGCGAGGAGGGTGTTGAGGAGTTCGATCCGTCTGCGTGGCCGAGCAAAAATGTGGTGCAGCATGTGATCGAGGAGCAGGAGGATTTCAATGAGGAGAATCTCAGGCAGATCCTTCGTGAATCCGGCGCAACACGCGTTGTGCTGGAGTACAACGGTATGTGGACGATCAGCGATCTGTTCGAGAACCTGCCGATCGAATGGGCGGTGTATCAGGCAATGTGCTTTGTCGATGCCGGCACATTCCTGAACTACAATGCCAATATGCGCTCTCTGGTCGTGGATAAGATCAATGTCAGCGAGCTGGTGGTATTCAACCGGTTCGACACGCAGACGATGGATAATGTGGAGTTCCACAAGATCGTGCGCGGCGTTTCCAGAAGAACCCAGATCGCGTATGAGACCACCGACGGACAGGTGGCGTATGATGATATCCAGGATCCGCTGCCGTTTGACCTGACCCAGGATGCGTTTACGATCGACGATCAGGACTATGCACTGTTTTACCGTGATATTATGGAAGAACCGGAAAAGTATCAGGGCAAGACCGTGACGTTCCGTGCCGCTGCGGCGCGCGATCCCAAATTCCCCAAGGGTGTGTTTGCCGCAGGCAGACACGTCATGACCTGCTGTGTAGATGATATCCAGTATTGCTGGCTTGTCTCCGAATGGGAGAAGGCGGAGCTGCTCGAGAACCGTCAGTGGATTCGTGTGACGGGCAGGATCAATCTGCAGCGGCATAAGCTCTACAAGGGGAAAGGTCCGGTTTTGCAGGTGCAGGAGGTCGTTTTGACAGATGCGCCGGAGCAGGAGGTCGCAACGTTTTATTAATGCGCTCTGGTAAGCCCGGGTAGCTTGACTTGTAAACCCGGGCAACTTGACTTGCATAATCAGAACAAATGTGGTATACTATTATATAATAGGATTTTTCCGCATCATTCGACAGAAAACGAAGGAGAAACAAGGAGAAACATGGAAACACGAAAGATCTACGCAGACCATGCCGCGACCACCGCGGTATCGGATGCTGTTTTACAGGAGATGCTTCCCTATTTTCAGGAGCATTTCGGAAATCCGTCCTCGATCTACGGCAAGGGCAGGGAAAATGAGCGTGCCATCATTGATGCACGTGCCAGAGTGGCGAAGTGCCTTGGTGCAAAGCCGAACGAGATTTTTTTCACCGCAGGCGGCTCAGAGTCCGACAACTGGGCGATCAAGGGCATTGCAGACCAGCTCGGCGCAAAGGGCAAGAAGCATATCATCACCTCGGTGTTCGAGCATCATGCGGTGCTGCATACCTGTGAATATCTGGAAAAGCACGGCTTTGAGGTGACCTATCTCCCGGTCTCGCCGGACGGTCTGATCACGCCGGAGCAGGTGGCAGAGGCGATCCGCAAAGAGAAGGCGCGGGCGGAAGAGGA
>CAZKHW010000296.1:0-2967 GCA_964552525.1 uncultured Ruminococcus sp.
CATATGCAAAATATCCTGCGGAATCTGGCACTTCTCCAGTTTCCGAGGAGGTCTAATGAAAGGCAGCAAAATGAATTTTTGAAAAAATTTGAAAAAGCCCTTGACAAATCTCCCGTAACGTGCTATACTATAAACATACCAAACACATAGGTGATAAGTGAAAACTAGGCTTTATGGATCATAGTATTTTTGAGAGGAGTTTTAGGTATGGGAACGATCGCAAAGAGCTTTACAGAATTGATTGGCGGTACACCGCTGCTGGAGCTGACAAACATGGAAAAGGCAAACGGTCTGGAGGCACGGGTGCTTGCCAAGCTGGAGTATTTCAACCCGGCAGGCTCTGTCAAGGACAGGATCGCCAAGGCAATGATCGACGATGCCGAGGCAAAGGGGCTGCTCAAGGAGGGCAGCGTCATCATTGAGCCGACCTCTGGCAATACGGGCATCGGTCTGGCAGCCGTTGCGGCATCTCGGGGCTATCGGATCATCATCACGATGCCCGAGACTATGAGCGTGGAGAGACGCAACCTGATGAAGGCGTATGGTGCGGAGCTTGTCCTCACGGAGGGTGCGAAGGGCATGAAGGGCGCGATTGCCAAGGCGCAGGAGCTTGCGCAGGAGATTCCGGGCAGCTTTATTCCCAGCCAGTTCACGAATCCGGCAAATCCGGCTGTTCACGAGCGTACCACGGGCGTGGAGATCTGGGAGGATACCAACGGCAAGGTGGATGTATTTGTCGCAGGCATCGGCACAGGCGGTACGATCTCCGGTGTGGGGGCGTATCTGAAATCCCAGAATCCGGATATCAAGGTCGTTGCCGTTGAGCCGCAGGGTTCTCCGGTGTTGTCCCAGGGCGTTTCCGGACCGCACAAGATCCAGGGCATCGGCGCAGGCTTTGTGCCGGAGACGCTGAATATCGAAATTTATGATGAGATCATCACCGTGGCAAACGAGGATGCATTCGAGACGGGCAGAACGATTGCGCGTACCGAGGGCGTCCTGGTGGGAATTTCCTCCGGTGCGGCTGTCTTTGCGGCGATCTCGCTTGCAAAGCGTCCGGAATATCAGGGAAAGACCATTGTTGCACTGCTGCCGGATACCGGCGAGCGTTATCTTTCCACGCCCATGTTTGCATGATGAAATTGCTGTCTGCACAGCAGATAATCCCCCAATATCCGGTGTCATCGGATGTTGGGGGATTTGTATGATATGGGATGATACTGCGCAGACAGGATTCTTCATATTGCACAAAAATAGATATAAATTATTCAAATACTTGTTTTTTTATTCAAAATAGTTGAAATGCTGTATCTTTTTGGCTCGTTTTAAGATTATATAAAGTAGAAATCGCCTGTAGAAGCTGGTACTTCTGCAAGTTTCCAAGGAGGTTTCATGATTAAAGATGGGAGGTAGGTAGCGTGTAATACAGCATTCGTAAGAACATAAACAATATGTTCCAATCTGGAGTCGTCCTAATTCTAAATATGTGGACTATCGTCCAGATAAATCGCCTAATCGGAATGACTACATATGATAGGAGAGAGCGTTATGAAAAGAGTATTAAGATGTGCGACTTCGACATTAGCACTGATTGCCGGCATTGCTGCTGTATCCGTACCGATGGTCTATGCCTGCAAGGATAATGCAGTGCCTTCCAATGAGGGGAACATGACGGTTCCGGTTGATCCTGTAGTTGAGTGCAGCATAAACGCTGGCGGACAGACCTATGGGCTTGCAATTGCAGAAAGTATTGAAGATTTGCCTGATCTTGTTGCTGTGGTCGGTGATAACGGCAAAACGGGATATGTCTATGCTGATGAGCTGTTCGATGCACCGAAAACACCGGATGAGGCTACTAAATATCAGGAAGCTAGGCAAGAAGCTATCGATAACGGCACATACGCTCCGAAAGTTTACGATGTTTACGAAGCTGACGGAAAGACTGTAATCGACACTTTCACAGAAGCAATATCACGGTAATACGAACTCCACAGAATCCGATAGACATCGGATTTCGCGAATAACTGCAAAAAATCCCCCCGACTTTCGCTGTCGGGGGGATTGCATTTCATGGAAACGCCAATCAGTTGACGATGGTCTTTTCGGTCTCCTTGTCGAACAGGTGGATCTTGTTCGGGTCAAGCGCAACCTTGATCTGATCGCCGGGGCGAGCAGTGGATCTCGGGTCAACCATTGCGGTAAGCGGAATGCCCTCGCACTCCAGATACAGATAGGTGGTAGCACCCATCATTTCGGTGATCTCAACGTTGCAGTCGATCACGCCGGTGGTAGCATTGGACAAGAACATCTCCTCATCGTGGATGCACTCCGGACGAACGCCCAGGATGATCTCGCGCTCTACATAACGCTCAAGCTCGGATACAGCCTTGCTCTGCGGAACGATGATCTGATACTTTGTGCCGTGGGAAGTCTTGGAATCCTCAGAACCGAACTCAACATAGTACTGACCGCTGTCGTTCTTTCTCAGAACAGCATCAATGAAGTTCATCTGCGGAGAGCCAAGGAAGCCTGCAACGAACTTGTTGCACGGAGCATCGTACAGAGCCTGCGGTGTATCTACCTGCTGGATGAAACCGTCCTTCATAACAACGATACGGTCACCCATCGTCATAGCCTCGGTCTGGTCATGGGTTACATAGATGAAAGTCGTACCGAGCTTCTTGTGGAGCTTGGAGATCTCGGTTCTCATCTGCGCACGGAGCTTTGCGTCGAGGTTCGACAGCGGCTCGTCGAGGAGGAATACCTTCGGAGAACGCACGATCGCACGACCGAGCGCAACACGCTGTCTCTGACCGCCGGACATTGCCTTCGGTTTTCTGTCAAGCAGATGGGACAGGTCGAGGATTCTTGCAGCCTCCTCTACCTTGCGAGCGATCTCATCCTTCGGAACCTTGCGGAGCTTAAGACCGAACGCCATGTTGTCGAATACGGTCATGTGCGGATACA
>CAZKHW010000297.1:0-2937 GCA_964552525.1 uncultured Ruminococcus sp.
ACAATTTCCCCCAGGGGCGCATGACGGATCACCGCATCAATCTGACGCTGTACCGGCTTGAAGCGATCATGAACGGTGACCTTGACGAGATCATTGACAGCCTTGCGACCGCCGATCAGGCGGCGAAGCTGGCAGGGAGTGAAGCATGATGACGGCATTGCTGCACCACACGCCGGAGGACATCGAGACGGCAGCGCAGCTCCTCCGGCGCGGCGAGCTGGTGGCATTCCCGACCGAAACGGTGTACGGTCTGGGCGCGGATGCCAGACGGGAGGATTCCGTTCGTGCGGTCTTTGCTGCCAAGGGCAGACCTGCGGACAATCCCCTGATCGTCCACATCGCGGACATCGGACAGATCGGGCAGATCGCACGGGAGATCCCTCCGCTTGCACTGCGGCTTGCCGAGCACTTCTGGCCGGGACCGCTGACCATGGTGCTGCCCAAGCGCGACTGCATTCCGGAGGTGACCTCGGGAGGGCTTGATACGGTGGGCATCCGGATGCCGGCGCATGAGACGGCACTCGCCCTCATCCGGCAGTCGGGCTGCCCCATTGCCGCACCCTCTGCCAATCGCTCCGGCAAACCCAGTCCCACAACGGCGCGGCATGTCATGGATGACATGGACGGCAGGATCGCGGCGGTACTGGACGGCGGTCTGTGCAGGGTCGGGGTGGAATCGACGGTCATCTGCTTTGATGATGCATCGACCATCCATATCCTGCGCCCCGGGCTAATCTCCCGGGAGGATCTGACACCCTTTGCAGAGCGCGTTTACGTGGACAAGGCGGTCTATGAACAGCTTTCGCCCGATGCAAGGGCGGCATCCCCGGGCATGAAGTACAAACACTATGCGCCCAATGCAAGAATCGTTCCCGTGGATGCTCCTGATTTTGCGGCGTTTTCGCAGTATGTCCGGGAGCATGCAGAGACTGGAACATGGTGTCTTTTGTTCGATGCTGACCCTGAGATCGAGGGCATTCCCTCGATGCGCTACGGCGATGACGGGGCGGCACAGGCGCATTATCTGTTCCTGCGTTTCCGGGAGCTGGACGAATCCGGCGCAGTCCGCGTCTTTGTCCGGATGCCGCGGCAGGACGGCGCAGACCTCTCGGTCTACAACCGTCTGATGCGTGCGGCAGGCTTTGAGGCGGTGACGCTATGAGCCGGAACAATTCCCCCCTCATTGTCGGTCTGACCGGACAGACGGGAGCCGGAAAAAGCACGGTATCAGCCGTTCTTGCCGCATCGGGATGGGCGGTCATTGACGCGGACAGTGTCGCACGCGTTGTAGTCGAGCCGGGAACGCCGTGTCTGGAGCATCTGCTCGCGGCATTCGGCGAATCCCTGCGCCGACCGGACGGCAAACTCGACCGTCCGCAGCTTGCGAAGATCGTCTTTCACGACCGTGAGCAGCTCGAACGGCTCGGGGAGATCATGTACCCGTGCATTACGGAGGAGATCCTCCGGCGCATCGAGGCATACAAGGCACAGGGCGCAGCGGTGATCCTCCTGGATGCACCGACCCTGTTTGAGAGCAAGGCATCGGAACTGTGCGGCTGCATCGTGTCGGTGACAGCACCGGAAGCACTGCGCGAGGCGCGTATCATGGCGCGTGACGGCATCTCCCGTGAGGCTGCCCGGGCGCGGATGGGCGCGCAGCTCACCGAGGCGTTCTTCATTGCGCATTCGGATCATATCATCTGCAATGACGGCAGCATCGGGCAGTTGCAGACACAGGCGGCTGCCATCGCAAAACAAATTGCGGAGCAGGCACGGGAGACGGGATAACAAGCAGTCCCCTCCCACTTATTAACAGTACAAGAAAGGCGGAATCTCATATGGCAAATGAAATCACCAAGGCACAGGCACTCAAAGACGAGCTGTTCTCTGTCAAAAAGCATGCCGCGATGCGCATGACAGACGAGGACGCAAAGGCTTGCGAGGCATTCTGTGCGCGTTACATGGACTTTATGAACCAGTGCAAGACCGAGCGTGAGGCGGCATCCTACTTTACCAGCGTCCTCGAAGGCAAGGGCTTTGTGCCGTTCCAGCCGGGCATGAAGCTCCGTGCAGGCGATAAGATCTATCTGAATAACCGCGGCAAATTGGTCATTCTGGCAACCATTGGCACTGCGCCGATCTCCGAGGGCGTGCGTCTGTGTGCGGCGCATATCGACTCGCCGCGTCTTGACCTCAAGCAGAATCCCCTCTATGAAGATACCGAACTCGCTTATCTGGATACCCATTATTATGGAGGGATCAAGAAATACCAGTGGGTCACATTGCCACTTGCCATTCACGGTGTCATTGTAAAAAAAGATGGAAGTGTTGTGGATGTATGCATCGGTGAGAGTGACAAAGATCCGGTGTTCTGCGTGACCGATCTGCTCATTCATCTGGCAGGGGAACGCATGGAGCGAAAAGCAAACAAAGTAATCGAGGGAGAGGCGCTTGACATTCTTGTGGGAAGCCACCCCTTAAAAGGGGAGGAAAAAGACGCTGTCAGCAAAAATGTGCTGTCCATCCTGAAGGAAAAATATGATATGGAGGAAGAGGATTTTCTATCGGCAGAGCTGGAGATCGTTCCGGCTGGAGCGGCGAGGGAATCCGGTCTGGACGCCAGCATGATCATGGCTTATGGGCAGGATGACCGTGTCTGTGCCTTTACATCACTGGCTGCTATGCTGGAAGTGCAGGACACAGAGTATACGACCTGCTGTCTTCTGGTGGATAAAGAAGAGATCGGCAGTGTGGGAGCTACGGGTATGCGCTCCCAGGTTTTTGAAAATACGGTAGCAGAGATACTTGCCTGTGCGGGACAGTATACGGATCTGGCACTGCGCCGCTGTCTGGCAAATTCCAAAATGCTTTCCTCTGACGTAAGCGCGGCTTTTGATCCGACCTATGCATCCGCCTATGAAAAGAAAAATGCCGCTT
>CAZKHW010000298.1:0-2932 GCA_964552525.1 uncultured Ruminococcus sp.
CCCCCCTCCCCTCTGGGGAGGGGGGGCAGGGGGGTGGGGTGTCCCCCTCCTGCATGGAACTTACAATCATCGGTATCAAAATTGATTTCCGTGAAACTCACGATCCTCCGCTTGACTTTATACCATATTAATGTTATAATGAAATATGAGACATACGCAGATCCCTAAAGGAGGCTACTACTATGAGCAAGGTGTTATCGAATACTGACATGCAGAATTTATGCACGCAACTGAAAGAATATTCCTCGATCGACCCGAATCTATATTCCAGATTCCACGTCAAGCGCGGTCTGCGCCGTTCGGACGGCACCGGCGTTCTGGCAGGCATTACCAATATCTGCAACGTTCACGGCTATGTTGTCAATGAGGGCGAGGTCGAGCCGATTCCCGGCGAGCTGATCTACCGCGGCTACAACATCGCCGATCTTGTCAAGGGCGCAGAACGCGAAAAACGCTTTGGCTATGAGGAGACAGCGTATCTCCTCCTCTTTGGCAGCCTCCCCAACGCTGACGAGCTGGAGGCATTCAACCACTACCTGTCCATGCACCGTTCCCTGCCCTCGGGCTTTGTCGTGGACATGATGATGAAAGCCCCCTCCCGGAATATCATGAACAAGCTCGCACGCTCCATTCTGTCCCTGTATTCCTACAATGACACGGACTGCGAGGATACTTCCATCGAATCCGAGCTGCGCACGGCGATCTCGCTCATTGCCAAAATGCCCATCCTGATGGTCAATGCCTACCAGGTCAAGCGCAAGCATTTCGATAACCAGACGCTGTTCATGCATCCTTTGCGCCCGGACGAAAAAACCGCCGAGACCATCCTCTCCATGCTCCGTCCGGACAGGCAGTACACCCCCGAGGAGGCACAGCTCCTCGACACGCTGCTCATGCTCCATGCAGAGCACGGCGGCGGCAACAACTCCACATTCACCTGCCGCGTGCTGACTTCCTCCGGAACGGACGCCTACTCGGCGTACTCCTCCGCGGTCTGCTCCCTGAAAGGACGCAAGCACGGCGGCGCAAACATCAAGGTTTCCGCACAGCTTGAGGACTTTAAGGCGAATATCCAGCACTGGGACAACGAGGGCGAGGTCGCCGATCACATCCGCAAGGTTCTGCGCAAGGAGGCAGGCGACCGCACCGGTCTGGTCTATGGCATGGGACATGCGGTCTATACCCTCTCTGACCCGAGAGCTGTCATTTTGAAGAAAAAGGCGTTCCAGCTCGCTAAGGGCACAGAGATCGAGCAGGAATTCCTGCTGCTCGACACCATTGAGCGCCTGACGCCCATCCTCATGAAGGAGGAGCGCGGCATCGAAAAGGCGATCTGCGCCAATGTGGATCTGTATTCCGGACTGGTTTACCGGATGCTGCGCATTCCCGAGGATCTCTACACGCCCCTCTTTGCCGTTTCACGCATGGCAGGCTGGTCAGCACACCGTATGGAGGAGCTGATGACCGGCGGACGCATCATCCGTCCGGCATACAAAGCCATCCCCAAAAAGCAGACCTATGTTCCGATCGCAGAACGCTAAGGCGGCATGCACTGCCCTGCTGACGGCATGTGCCATGACGGGCTGCTCGGTCGGCATCAATGTCGATACGATGCTCACCCCACCCAAGCTCTCGGCGCAGCAGGAACAGATCTATCAGGCGCTCAAAGACAGCACCGGCTCGGATATCCGGCTCAAATACCCCAAGCGCGGCGCCTATCTCTCGGCATTTATTGTGGCGGATATTGACGGCGACAGCATGGATGAAGCCATCGTGTTCTACGAAAAGAACAGCATCTCCGCCTCGGATACGGGACTGCGCATCAACATCCTCGACTGCATTGACGGGAGCTGGCTGTCCATTTGCGACCGCAGTGCGGAAGGCTCTGAGATCGAAAAGGTCGTGCTGTCACCGCTGGGGGAGCTTGACAGAATGAACGTCATTGTCGGCTATTCTACGGCAAATCAGTCAGAAAAATACATCTCTGTCTATACCTATAATGACGGTTATCTGGAACGGACATTCTCGCACAACTATGCCCTGTTCGATGTGGCAGACACGGGCAGCGGCAGTGAAAATCCCGACCTGATCCTGCTTGGTGCGGCGACAGCCTCCGAGCATGCGGCATATGCCGCCGTTTACCGCTTAGAGGAGGAGGACGGGCTGTATCACGAGTATAAATACAGCTTTAAGGACAGTTATACCGACTATAATCAGCTCATCTACGGCAGGCAGTCTGACGGCAGTGTCGTGTTCTATGTCGATGCTGCTACAGGCACCTCAAATCTCCAGACCGAGGTACTCTCGATGGGAGAATCCGGTCTTGCCAATCTGCTTGAACGCTGCCGCCGCAAAACGGGTGAGACAGTGCATGCCGAAGATACTGTGCGCCGCATCGGACTTCCGTGCATGGACATTGACAGTGACGGCATTCCGGAGATCCCCGTGCAGAACGTGTTTCTTGGCTATGAGGATGCAGCCGAGTCCGAGCAGATCCGGCAGACGCGCTGGCTGACGATGGAAGAACCGCAGATGTATCCGGAGTATTACAGCTACTACAGTGCCGGAGGCGGCTATGTCTTTCTCCTGCCGGAGAGCTGGCGCAATCAGGTCACGGTCGTCAAGGATACCACCGAGGACGAACTGCGATTTGTGGCGTATGACGATTCGTGGAAGGATGATCCGGCGGTACTGATGCGCATCTGCACCGCCTATGACGAGGAGGAGCTGGCAGAACGCATTGCAGGGGGCTACCATCTGCTGCACACCAAGGGTACTGCCAATCTTCTGGTCAAGGCGGAGGAAGGAAACGACCTGTCACTGACCATCGGCAGACTGCTGCCGTGTTTCCGGTTTTTAAATTAGCGCGGCGAGGTGACATGATGGTACAGAACGGAATCAAAATTCCACCTGTAAGTCGCCCCACCCCCCT
>CAZKHW010000299.1:0-2930 GCA_964552525.1 uncultured Ruminococcus sp.
CAACGACAACCAAGGCTACTACGACAACAACAGTTCCGGCAGCAACGACTACCAAGGTTACTACGACAACAGCAGCTCCGGCAGCAACGACAACCAAGGTTACGACAACGACAGTTCCGGCAACAACGACAACCAAGGCTACCACAACAACAGAAGAAACCACAACCATGACAGAGGAGACCACGACAACAACGGAAGAAATCGTAACCATGACAGAGGAAATCACGACGACAACAGAAGAAATCACAGCAGCGACAGAGGAGACCACAACAACAGCAGAGACTACGGCAGCGACAGAAGAGGTCACAACCACTACCGCAGCACTGCCCACAAAGCAGGTGAAAAAGACAGCTAAGCAAATTGCTTCCGATAAAGAGCTTTGCGATTGGTCCATAAATGACTACAACAGCAAGAACGATGCGGTGGCTGTTTCGGCTGAAATTACGGAAAGAGCAGAGGGTCAGTTCCAGATCACTTTGACGGATGAATCTGGTAATGTTCTGGATGTTTATAAAATTGATCCTGAAACAGGTATCGGTGCTGACACAAACACCAATGAGGTGAATCTGCCTCAGACAGGCAACAGCTCACTTACCAATCTCCTGATCGTGATTGGAGCAGCTATGATGACAGCATTTGGTTTCACTGCTGTAAGATCTTCCAACGTTTTCCGCCGCAAGGAAAATGAATAAGTAAAATTGAAACAATTGAACAAAACGAGCAGGCTCTGTTTATAACAGAGCCTGCTTGCTTTTTGAGGGGATTTGGGGCTTGACAAATCTATTATTGTGATTAAAAATATCGTCTGCTGCTCTTGGTTATATCGATAACCATCCCTATTTCCGCACACTCAATGTTGATTCAATGTAGAACCGCTATACTGATTATAAGGGGAATGCAGTACGCTCCAATATTCTAATGATTTGTAAGGCGTACAAATGAATATTCGTTGACATTTCCGCAAGGGTATGCTATGCTAAATACAAGAGAGGAGTGAGACTATGCATATCCTGATCGTAGAGGATGAATGTGAGATTGCCGAGGGAATCCAGACCATTCTGGAGCAGGCGGGCTATCAGGCGAGCATTGTTTTTGACGGGAATCAAGGGCTGGAAGAGATACAGAGCGGCATTTATGACCTTGCCCTGCTGGACATCATGCTGCCCGGTACGGACGGTCTGAGCGTTCTGCGGACAGTCCGCAGTGAAGGCATCTCACTGCCCGTCATTTTGCTGACAGCGCGGTCACAAATTATGGATAAGATCGAGGGACTGGACTGTGGTGCGGATGATTACCTGACCAAGCCCTTTGATGCCGGGGAGCTGCTTGCCCGCATCCGTGCCCGCCTGCGGCATCCGGAACAAACGATGGCGGATATGCTGTCTTTTGCGGATATCCGGCTGGAACAGATGACATTAAAGTTATGCGGAGAGAAACGCTCTGTCAAGCTTGCCCGAAAGGAATACTTGCTGCTCGAATGCCTTTTGCGAAACCAAGGCATGATTCTGCCGCGAGATACGCTCATCACAAAGGTCTGGGGCTATGACGAGGAAACGGAATACAATCAACTTGATGTATATGTTTCGCTCGTGCGCAAGAAACTGAAATTCGTCAGCAGCTCCGTGAAGATCGTGACAACCAAGGGCATCGGCTATTCGCTGGAGGTGCAGAGTGATGGAACGTGAGCTGCGGCACAAATTCATGATCGTCACCATGTCGCTGATGCTTCTGGTATACGGAGTGCTCTTCACCGTATCGCATTTCTATTCACAGTACTGGTATGATATGGACATGCTGATCTATGTGAAGTGGATGGCGAATAGCGGCGTGCTGCTGGAAAAGGATTCCGCCGGTATGGATTTCATTGACAGCATCGGAGAGCATGGTTCGATCGTGGCGGTGATCGTATCCATAAACGGCGAGATTCGGGATGAGCTGTTTGTGTCCGGTTCAGACCGCAAGCCGCTGCAGCTTGTCAATGCCATTCTGTCCAGAAGAGACGGTCATAAAATCAGTTCCTATATTTATGCAATCCATCAGCTTCCCGATGGCGAAAAGTTGATCGTCATGGCAGATACACGGACACACAGCAATTCGGTTCTGTATGTGCTGTCCATGTGCCTTCTGATCGTGGGCAGCGTATTTGCACTGTATCTGCTGACCAAAGTGCTGTCCCGTTTTGTGACGCAGCCTGCAAAGGAAGCGATGCTCCGTGAGAAACAGTTCATCTCCGATGCAAGCCATGAGCTGAAAACGCCCCTCGGCGCAATCAGCATCAATGCGCAGGCACTTGCCGCAACCGGAGAGGAAAATCCACATCTGCGCAACATTCTGCACGAATCCGAGCGCATGACGAGACTGATCGAACGCCTGCTTACGCTGTCGAAGATGGAGGAGGTAGAGCCGTCGGAGATGACAGAGGTACAGCTTTCCGACTGCATCGAGGAAATGGCACTGACCTATGAAAGCGTCGCATATGAGAAACAGATCGCCTACCGCTACGACATCGAGGAGGGGATACGTCTGACCGGAAACGAGGATGAGCTGCGTCAGCTTGCTGCAATTCTGATCGACAACGCGATCAAGCACTCACAGGCAGATGGGAATATGGAGATTCGGCTGTTCCGGAAGGGAAAACACATTCTTCTGACTGTCGCAAACTCCAGCATGCCCATCTCGCAGGAGGTACTGCCGCATCTGTTTGAACGCTTTTACAAATTGGACGCCTCCCGGAGCGACAATTCGTTTGGTCTTGGTCTTGCCATTGCAAAAGCCGTAGCAGAGCGCAATCACGGGACGATCTCCGTGAAAAGCGAGCTGGGAATCGGCACTGTTTTTACTGTAGAGTTCAGATCCTGACGCCTGTTTCGGCGGGTGTTTTTTCAGAATCACTCAATGTTAGTTCAATGTTGCATATCTATAATACTACT
>CAZKHW010000300.1:0-2915 GCA_964552525.1 uncultured Ruminococcus sp.
GGATCACTGATGAGTCCGGCTGCTGTTTCTGTCTGGGCGATGACGGTGCGATGCTGATGAATACCTGGGCAACCCTTCCGAATGGTACTCGATGCTGGCTCGACAGCGATGGCAGCATTCTGACAAACGGATGGCTCGACATAGCAGGCGAATATTACTATCTCGATGAAAACGGCAATCCTGTGACCGGCATGCAGAGCATTGGCGGCAAGGAGTATATCTTTGACGAGAACGGTTTGCGTTTCGAGAATGTTGCGGAGGCATCGGGCAGCATGTTGTCCGGCTGGCAGGAGATCGATGGCAAACGTTTCTACTTCGACCCGGATTCCGGTGAAAAGCTTGTAGGCTGCTGGATCGAGCTGGATGGCTGTGAGTATTGTCTCGACAGCGAGGGCGTGATGCTGACTGGCTGGCAGATCGTAGAGCCTTATACATATTATCTGGACGAGAACGGTGTCAAGCAGACTGGTGTTATCACCGTTGACGGCAAGGTATATTATCTCAATGAGGTCGGCATTCGCGAGGCAGGCTGGAAGTCTATCAATGGTCAGCAGTATTATTTTCTCCCGGCTGGCTGCTATATGGCAACAGGTCTGACCGAGATCGGCGGTAGTACTTACTATTTTGATGACAACGGTGTCCTGACCACCGGTTGGATCGCCATTGGCGGTGCGGATTATTTCTTCAACGAGGACGGTACGATGCAGACCGGCAGCATGACGCGTGACGGCATGGTGTATGAGTTCGGTGCGGACGGCACGCTGGATTCTTCCTATGCGATGAACCCGGGTGACACCAACACGCTCCTGAACACGACTGTACGCGGTGAGACCAAGCGCGAGATCACCGTCTATAACCGTCAGACCGACCCATGGGGCATTGACTTTACCATCCGCCTGAGCGACAATGACATTGCGATCATCGAGCAGTTTGCTGCGGAGCATTTCCCGGAGAATTCCACAATGGCAGAGAAACTCTACATCACACACCAGTGGATTCACTACAATGTTGATTATGCATATGCCGGCGAGAAGTGGAACTCTATTGTGAATAAGTCCTATGTGGATGCGATCTTCAACTGCAAGCGCGGTCAGTGCGTGCAGTATAACGGCGCAATGGCATCGGTTCTGGCGTATTACGGCTACGATGTGTACATGGTACGCGGCTGGACAAGTCCCGGAACACAGCACTACTGGACGGAGTGTAATGTGGCAGGTACGACCTATCTGGTCGAGTGCGGCAACTCTGGCAAGAACGGCGATTGGTGGCAGCATTTCTTTGATGTCATCGACAATCCCGGTGCATATCAGTAAATTTACACAGTTCTCATAAAGAGGGAAAGCCCTCTCCCCGACTGCACTTGGGGAGGGGGATTCTTATTTTCGCGAGTGCCTGCGTTGGCGAGTTGGAGGCACGGAGCACCGCTGCCGTCCTTCTGGGAAAGGGGGGAGCGTTTGCACGAAACTTACAATTCAAGGAAACAAAATTGATTTCCGTGTTGTTCTGGCTATCCCCCTTGACTTTTCCGGAAAAATGCAGTATAATAGCCTTATCATGAAATCAGGAGGAAATCATATGAACGAAATTACCATCGAGGCACTGTACGACCTGGAGCATACCCTTGCCGCAGACTATCTGCGCGGCTTTACCTATCCGTGGGAGGCACTGGGGGGCATATCGGATATGATCGTTGCCCTTGGCGAGCAGCTCGATCCGAGCGAATACAACTGTGTGGCAGAGCATGTCTGGGTTCATAAGACCGCCACAGTATTCCCGAGTGCCTATCTGGGTGCGCCCTGCATCATCGGTGCAAATACAGAGGTGCGTCACGGTGCATTCATCCGCGGCAGTGCCCTGGTGGGCAATGACTGTGTTGTGGGAAATTCCGTGGAGCTGAAAAATGTGATTCTGTTTGACAACGTGCAGACACCGCATTATAATTATGTGGGCGACAGTATTCTGGGATACAAGTCCCATATGGGTGCAGGGTCGATCACCTCGAATGTGAAGTCGGATAAGACGCACGTCGTTGTCAAGCATGACGGTACACTGATCGAGACAGGTCTGAAAAAAATGGGTGCCATGCTGGGCGATTTTGTGGAGATCGGCTGTAACAGCGTCCTCAATCCGGGAACGGTCATCTGTCCGCATTCCAACATCTATCCCACAAGCTGTGTGCGCGGTGTTGTTCCGGGGGAGAGCATCTGGAAGAATGACGGCGTAATCATTTGCAAGACCCGATAAGCCTTGCGCAAAGGAGAGACTATGGATCCGAGAAAGCATTTTTCCGCGCTCCAGATCATCCATCATGTGCTGGAGCTGCACGTCAGACCGGGCGACCACTGCATAGATGCCACAGCCGGACGCGGCAAGGATACGCTGTTCCTTGCCGGATTGGTCGGGGAAACCGGGCATGTGACGGCGTTTGACATCCAGCAGGATGCCGTGGACAGCACTGTAAAGCGGCTTGCGGACAATGGCATGGCACAGCGTGCCGATGTACGGCTTGACAGCCATGCAAATATGGCAAGCTACGCCCAGCCGGGAACGATCTCGGCAATCACGTTCAATTTTGGTTGGCTGCCCGGAGGAGATCACAACGTATTCACACGTCCCGAGAGCAGTATTTGCGCGATCCAGGAGGGATTGCGTCTTTTGCGCGAGGATGGGATTATGACGCTGATCTTGTATTATGGGCGTGAGACGGGCTTTGCGGAGCGCGATGCCCTGCTCGAATTCCTCCCGACCCTCGACAGCGACCTGTACACCGTGGTGGAGATGCCGTTTGTCAATCGGCAGAACTGTCCGCCGATTCCGATCGTCATCTTCAAGGGACGGTAAAACGCCGTTCGGAAATCATAAGCAGCACCCGGCTTGTGGAAGTCAGGTGCTGCTTTGTACATATTTTAAGGTTT
>CAZKHW010000301.1:0-2884 GCA_964552525.1 uncultured Ruminococcus sp.
CTTCCGGCCACCGCCTCCCCGCACGTTTTGCTAATCAAAACAGGGTAGGGGGGGCGGGCCAAACCACCCCACCCCTGCAGATGTTCGTACAGTTATTTCGGGCGCAGCTGTATGATGCCCGAGGAAACCATTCCGGTGCACTATTCGATTTTCAAGCCGCCTATGTAGGCGTCCAGATCATACTCGCAAGAATTGCTTGCGTTTGAGGTTACTACGAACGCGTTGTCGTCAAAGATAAAGCCCTTGAATATCACACGTATAGAGTCATCATCATTTAAAACGGTTATCAAAGATTTAAAACTCCACGCAGGTTTATCCATAAAATCGCATGCGTCCACGTCATTGGTCGTTATGCAGGAGTATTCGGACATCCCCTGCCGGGAAATCTGCTCTACGAGTTTCTGCGCCTCAGTTAGGGTTCCGGGAGTGCTCGGAAGATTCAGCAACAAGATACTCACTTGATTTGTGGTATCCACGGCACACATATTTATCATAGGCGTAAGGTCTTCCCGAGGAGCGAATACCATGTGCCGGGGAAAAGGCGGCTCATAAACAAGACCTTTTTCAGGAACGCAGAACCGGGCGTTGTCGTTTTCAGTCAACCGGTCGCTACAACCCCATAGCATTAAAAAGGGCAAAAAGCCGTAGAGCAGTCTTCTCATTTCATCAATTTAATTGATTTCCAGGAACCGGCCAAGCCCTCGGAAACAGACACTCGCGGAGTCTGTGCCTTATTATTAATACGACGCGATTCAAGGGCTACTTTTTCGTGAATATAATCGGCGAGTTCTCCCAGGGTAGCCTTTCCCTTTGACTCCTGCAGCTTTGACAGAAGGAAATAGGTAAATAGTCCATGCTGCTCGTCTTTATGACTGAAGGCAGCCTCGTCGTCGGAGGTGGCACTGAATACTATGGTCTTGCCCTCCGGCACCACATCCTTAGGCTTTAATTTCACACCTCGAGCCGCCACAATCATATCGCCGCCGCGTTGAGCTCCGCTGAAACACGCATCAATGAAAACCACGCATCGGTTGAGGTTGGTGCTGTTTATCTTGTTGTAGAGACCTGAAAGAGAAATGCATACGTCGGTATCGGTGCCGTCGGCATCGGTGGGCATAAGGAATGCGTCCTTAGTCTTGTTGTCGGGTATCCCGTGGCCGGCGTAATAGATGATAAGATTGGCCTCTCCGTTAAGGATGCCTGCGAGGTCAAGAGCGTCGGCGAACGCTTTTCTCATTTTACCGAATGAAAGGTCGGCACCGTATTTTATATTAACGGCAGGAATACCAAGCGTTTTAAGACAGTATTCCTTGAACGCAAGTCCATCATTTGTAGCGTTATCCACATTAGCAGCCATTTCGTAGTTCTCGTTGGATACGATAAGCGCAAAAGTCTTTTCGTTTTTATATCCTGTGACAGGAGCCGCATTTACGCCCCGGCTGATGTCAATTCCGGCTATTGTGGTCTCTGCTGCCGCGTATCCATTATTGGGCAAGGCTGCCGGCACACCCGCAGAGCTACCGTTGGAACCGCGCATAGCCATCGCTGTTTCGTTTACTTTTACAAGGTAAACATGGCCTGTGGTGTCAAAAGGTTTCTCAGGAACGTCAATATCGTAGTATAGATAGTTGTCGGATTGAAATTTAAGTTTTACCGGTAATTCATCTTTAGGCAATTCCAGAGTGTAGGGCAGGTGTGAAATGATTTCGCTTCTACCAGTCTGGCCTACAGACACCTTGATGTTTTCATACACGGAGCCTGTAAGTTTAATCTTTACAGTTTTCGCTGCATAAAGGGCTGTGTTGGTCGCAATCGCGAATAACAGCACCAGGACGGTCTTAAGTGTTGATGTGCTTTTCATCTTGAAAGAGTGAATAACCGGAAAATATCGTTGAGCTTTTTTCTATCCGCAGCCCAGGACTTAGGCTTATAGCTTGCGGTCTTCAGTGTGCCATCCTGTGTGAATGTGAAAACAGGGGGCGTGGGGGATTGCAGAATCCTTTCAAGTTGCGGGTTGCTGAATTTGGAAGTGATTCTTATTTCATAATGATTGCGTTTGATATCAACGAAAAGCGCGGAGTAAGAATCGCACGGGATTTCGCCGCTTTCACATTCAATCCTGAAATCGGACGGCATGTTGGGCGATGTGGCCTCGAAGGTGAAGTTCACCGTAGCAGAATCAGTCCAGCTCAGAAGCGTGATATCATATTCAAATTTTTTGAGGCCTGTCAAATCCTTGATTTTTTGCGGCATGATGAAGAAAAGCACTCCATTCTGTGTCATCCTGCTGTTATAGCGGTGCTCGGCCGATTGAGAGAATCCGCATAAAAAACATAACAACAGAGTATATATAGTAAATAATCTTTTCATTTAAAGGGAGATGAAGGAAAGTGAAGGAGATCAGGCGCCTCCTTCACTTTCCTGCAGGGTGAGTTTATTCGCCGTACACGCGCACGCCGTAGATGGTGACGATGCCCAGATAGCTTTTCTGGAAAGCATCCACGTGGGAAATGCGGGTGATACCGCCGTTTTTAGCGGCCTTGTTGATTCCGCAGTCGGCCGAGCCACCGAAAACTGTCAGAACTGTGGTGGTTTTAGCAACACCACACTTGTTGCCCACTGGATTGGAGGTGGCGGTAATAGGAGTGGTTGTGGAGCAGCTGGCTGCACAGGCTGCGATGGTGCATGCAAGTGCAAATTTTACAAGCTTTTTCATTGAAAAGTGATTTTTATGGTTTTGAAACCCTGCTTGATCCCTTGCCGACCGGGCTTCTTAAATCGGGCGAGGGTTACTGTTGTGTTGAAGTTATCAGTATTGCGCGTTCTGTAATCGTCAGGTCAGGGTCTTTTTTTACAAGGTTTGACATCCATTTCTTGAAATCGG
>CAZKHW010000302.1:0-2879 GCA_964552525.1 uncultured Ruminococcus sp.
TTTTCCTGAACCCAATACCAGTATACCACAATCTGACATGCCTCGTCAATATGGCATTGTGACGGAAGATTTCAATGAATTTTCAACTGTGGAAAGTGTTGATAAATAGTAATCATCCCATCGTAGAATCAGCCGCCTCCGGTACAGCAGAATCATGTCCAGTTCGGTGATCTGGATGATTTTGAGATGATTCTAGATAATGGAGAGATGCCGTTTTGATAGAATAATAGTTTGTTCAAGTAGGTAATATACACGAAAATGCTACTAATGTAATATCAATAGCACTCTTCATTTGTATAAAAGCTACAATTAAGTGCCGTTTGATTTGTACATCTCTACGAAAATTGTAGAAACTTGTAACCTTTGGGAGGTTTTTAGGATTATATATAATAGAGATATTTAAAATCTTGGTTTTGGACAAGTGTTCTTGTGGTGAACATTTATTTGATTCCATTTTTAATCAAAGTAGGGGGGGCAGGATATTAAGAATATATTTAGATGTTATAGGGCAATATAATGTTATAAAATAAATTTGAAATTAAGGAAAAACAATGAATAATATGAATTATGATAAGTCTTCATTACTAAAAAACGAGTTTTATATAAAATATAAAAATGCAATTGCAGATTTTGAAAAATATAGAAAAACAGTATTACCTTTATGTGCGGCCGAAAATATTATTTCAGAATTTTCTAAAGAGCCGATGCTATATGGTTTACAAGAAAGATATATATTAGGTGGATACTTGGATTACAATGAGGACAATAATATGGTCGGAAGTAAAAAACTATTACCGTTTTATGAAATTATAAGTGATCAATGTAATAAATTATTTGGTGCATATTATACTGATTGTCGTTCATTATCAGGAATGAATGCGTTGCAAAATATTTTATTATCATTGATTAAACAAAATGATAATATATTAATATTATCAGCAGAAAGTGGAGGGCATGCTGCATTACCTAACATATTAGATCGACTAAACATTAATTATATTGAGGCACCATTTAATTATGACATTAGCGATTATGATTATGATAATATTAATATAATTTTAAAAGAAAAAGAAATTGATTTCGTATTACTTGCTCCAACAGATATTATATTTTTACCAGAATTCAACAAATTTCATTTGCCCTCAAAAACAGTTTTAATATTTGATGCATCACAGGTATTGGCTTATTATATTAATAATATAATTAACAACCCTTTATATATGAGAAAAAAAGTAATATTAATGGGTGGAACACACAAAACTATACCTGGTGTGGCAAAAGCGCTTATTATGACGAATGATGAAGAAATAGCACATAAAATAGATGCAACAATTAATCCGTTATATCTAAGAAATACTCATGTTCAAAATGTGGCTAGCCTAATTCTGACATTAATTGAAATGGAATATTTTTCTGAGATTTATTGTGATAATATGACAAAAAATTGTAATTATCTAGGAAAAAAATTAGAGGAGTATGGTTTAGAAGTTATTAGTCGACAAGGTATATATTCGCAAACACACCAATTATTTATTCATATGCCAAAAGAACTCAGAGATTCTTTTTTCAATAGGTCAAATCAATTTGGGGTTTCGTTAAATAAAAAAAATAAAAAATTATTCAGAGGAAGTGGAATTAGACTTGGAGTACAAGAAGTAACAAGGTATGGATGGGGAGTTAGCGAAATGAATATTATTGCAGAAATACTATTTTTACTATATAAAAACAAAATAAATAACATCCCTGTTTTATTGGAACAGTTAAATTTAAAAAAGAAAGTTCAATACACTTTTAAGGAGAGGTAACATAGATGCAAATGGATATAAATAATATAATGAATGCTATAGGTTGGGTATTTACTGTTCTTGGAGGGCCAAGTGCGTTATGTTTTATAATTACAAAGATAAAGAATAGAAAGAACATCTCTTGGAAAAAAATCATGAAAAAAGGTATAGTAGACTTGACTCAAAAAGTAAAAAAAATAAATCCTGATTATATTATTACTTTTTCTGGAAGAGGATCAATAGTATGCAGTTTGGTAGTTACTGAATTAGAAAATAAATATCCTGTGTATATGTGCTTGTTAAAAAGAAGATATAATGATGATTTTCTTAGTCCCCAAAATTGGACAAGTTTTGATACATCAAAATGGACAATTTTTGTTCCTGATGAGGTATTAAGCCTTAAAGATAAAAAGGCTTTAATTATTGATGATTTAACTAATTCAGGAGAAACAATAGAGAAATTAACACAGCACTTGATTGATAATGGTATTAGTAGTCAAAACTTGTTTAGTATGGCATTAATTGCAAATGTGGATGTTCTGTCAAGATTACATATACCACAGGAATATTGGAAGAAAGTCGAGATATCAGAGTATAGTGTTCCATGGGGCAAAACGGAAATAAAGTGAAACGTATAATCAATATTTTTAATATACTACATTGTTTCTTAGCATTGGAAAATGAAGTAGTTTTAAAAAAATTGTGATTTATTGTTATATTTCAAGATAATCTCATTTAAACTAATCAAAAGCTATGCATTTTAGGTCTCTAAGAAATTACTTTTCCCCTTCATCAATTTTATAGTCATAAGGAATTGGTGCTATAAAAAATGTAAACCTGAAAATTTTCTAAATTTAGCGAGTTTTCAGAGTTATGAACAAAAAAATTAGAGATGATGCCATCTATTTTTATTTTTAATTCCATCACCTCATGCAACACCACCACAACATTCATTTCTCATTCATCCGCCACATATAAAAAATCCGGCGAAGGCATACACCTCCGCCGGATTCTTGTTACACGCTGTCAGATCCTCACACAGTGAGCCCCCATCCCACCACGATATAATCCGCCGTGATCTTAGGGTACTTCTCC
>CAZKHW010000303.1:0-2840 GCA_964552525.1 uncultured Ruminococcus sp.
AACTGCTCACTCTTTGCATTTTGCAGAGCTTCGTCAGCCTCTTTTTTAGCTCGTTTTAATTCATCTACCTTTGTAAACGCATCATTTTCTGCACTCATTCTGTCAATCTGCTTTAATGTAGTAGCATACTTTTGCAATACAATCTTTGAAAGATTAGGATTCTTGATTAGCTGTTGTAATTGATTTTCAAGTTCCCGTATAATAGACTCATATTCAGTAAGTTGACCACAGAGTATGGCCTTTTCTTCCTTAACCTCTTCCTTGAATATCCCTGATATCTTTTTGTGAAAAGACTCTATTTCTTCTATACGCTTAATTTTGATATTTGAGAAGAACTTTTCAAGTTCAGAATATTTATTGCTTGTTTGAGAAAACTTATAGTCAGCATTTTCGTTGAGAGTACTCAATTTTCCCTTAATGCTACTACGCATTCGCTTGGCTCTTGATAATTCCTTTTTTAAGTGTATTGCTTCTTCTGATGCGGTAGCATCTGCATCCAGTAATCCACATTCAAGACCAGTCGAAAGCTCTGCAATTTCTTTTTGAAGCTTTTCAATTTCTTTTTGATTTTTATTATACTCTCTCTTACCGATTTTTGTAATATATTCTAACTTTTGTGCTTTTTCAAATACGGAAAGTGATTCTTTTGATTTTGTAGCATTCTCTTCCAATTGGGCAATTATTTGATATCTACCAAAAAGTTTAAGTAAGGTTAAAGATGCCTTGACACCTTTTTCTTCGGGAGCGGAATGCAAAGGACGCATTTCATCAATATTTTTCTTGCCATATGCTCGAATATATCTTCCAACTGCATCTCTAAAAGTTAACTGTGGTAAATTGATATGATATTTTTCCGAAAGCCATTTACAATACGATTCATTAGAAAAAGCTTCTATTGGATTGTATTTCTCATCGCATTTCCATACTGTACTACTATCTGTATTTCTTCTGGAAAACCAGTGAAATTCGCCTTCAAATTCAAATTTAAAACAAATGGCATGAGAAGGTACATTATTTAATATATCCGTAGCATTTGCGTATGTATTACCGCCAAAAACAAAATCTACGATTAACATAAATGTTGATTTACCAATAGAGTTGTCTGCGGTATTTGTCCCCAACACTACATTAAGCCCATCATTAAACTCAATTTTCTTTTGATGGAATTCTTCACAATATATTTCACGCAACATAATGTAATACCCCCTCATCATCGAGATACTCTATTTTCCCCAAAGCAAACAAACAGTCTAAAGCATCAATAAAGTCCGAACAAGAAGAATATTGTTCTTTGGTTTCAATATAGATTTCATAAATTTGCATATTTTTTCGGGAAAGCAGGTCAAGTATAGGTGTTAATTTACTTAGCACACTCTCTTTATATGAAGTAACTTTATTCGGAAATTTCATTGAACACCTCACAATTCTGGACAAAGAACGAAACCACCGCTTCACACGCCAAATCGGATTTGGATAATGTTTTATTCTTAATCCATTGAACCATGTGCGAAAAAATCATTTCTTTATCCTGCGTTTTATCGTTCATTTTTGTAAAGCAACTACGGATTTGTTCGGCAAGTATGCTCTGATGAAATCCATTATTGCCGTCCATTACTTTCAGAAAATCTCTTATGAAGGGATAATACTCAAGCACATAGTTTTTAACTTTTCTTTTTAGCGCACTTTCGTTTTTATAAAATTTCTTTGCAAGCAATTTAGGATCAAAGCACAACTCAGATAGTTCTTCATCAGTTACAATAGAAAGCCTTTGTAAAATCAATTCAATTTGATCCTCAAGATTCAAATTCCACACAGAAATATCAAGCTCCGTCTCCTGCAAATATCGTTCCTTAATAGCTAAAAGGGTATTATATTCATCTGCCGTTGTATGATAGTCTTGTGTTGGATGACACTTTAGACAAAGAGCAATTTTATTTTCAAATGATTCGGAATTATTCCCCAATCGGCGCAAGCCTTTAAAATTATTATATTGTTCTATAGTAGGTCTGTTAGGATATATGTGAGCAATTTCAAATAGTTTTTGTTCCGGTTTGGCTTGTCCGTGATACTGTAATTCCTCGCCACACAAAGGACAATGATAATTAACCTCACGAAGATAAAGACGTATTTCAGCTTCAGTGGATGATTTTCTTTCTCTGTGGTATGGATCAGCATCAATTATTTTATTCAATTCCTCTTTAGTCATTTGTTCTCACATCCTTGTTTTTAATTAAGGTAATTCATTGCCAGCCGTTGTTTTTTATCTGCTTCACAATTCCAAACACCCAGTTATTCTTCGTGCTATCGAAGATATCAATGGCACACAAACTGAATTACCAATCTGTCTATATGCATCATCCATTGTAATGGTATTTGGAAAATAGAACTCTTTCGGAAATCCCTGAAAATCAAGGCACTCACGAAGTGTCAACTTTCGAATTCCAAAATTATCCCACACAACAGGGACACGATCCGGATAAGTTCCCATATTTGCTGTTAGAGTCGGACACATCTGATTTTTCGTCCACCTTACTTCTGAATCAGTTGGACGGTATATTGCCAGCTTATCCCGCATTTGACTTTCAAAATAAGGGTATAGTTCTTTTCCATTATAGTAATAAATATCCTTCTGTCGCTCGTAGCGTCGAATAATATCCGTAGATTTCAAAGTCAATTCAACCGGTTCAGGATGCACATAAGTTTCATTTATGCTTTCATGAATAGCAGTGATATAAATACGCTTTCTTATTTGCGGTAGATTGCCGTACTCATTCGCCGCCATGACTTTATAATAAACCGTATAGCCAAACTGTGCTAACGAATTGAAAATGACCAGAAAG
>CAZKHW010000304.1:0-2823 GCA_964552525.1 uncultured Ruminococcus sp.
CCATATTTTCTTATGGTGATTATTGGCATTTACACGGTTCTTTATTCAGCCTCGATATTTCATAACATGATTGATGTAATACCATTTAAATGTCCGATATCCTGATAAATGATACATAATCAATATGGTCATGATCTCACTCAATGCCATTTTCGTTTTGGGTACTATCTCTTCTTTATCCATCAACAGTTTGTTTCTGCAATACTCCTCATATGCCTTACAAAAATCATCTGCATCACAAAAAATTGCTACTTGTTCTTCCATTGAAAAATCCGCCTTTCTGTTTCTTTGAGTTTGTCGTTATTCTCATTATAACAGATTTTGGCGGCTTTTTCTATTTTTTATCGAACTCACGTTAAATACGTGATATAGATATTCCTTGAAATACCGCAAAAACAGATCGCCGCATTCGCCGAAAAAATCTCCTTGATACTCTGCTGCTTCTCCTGCAAATGACACAGAATATGCGTAATCCTGTCCTTATCAGAAAAATCATGATATGTCTCGTCCATGATCTCCTCCGAAAAAACATGGTCGAAGATGTCCTTGCACATCACTTTCAGCAGTTCATCCTTCGTTTCAAAATGCGCATAAAATGTGCTTCTGCCGATGTCTGCTTCATCAATCATATCCTGCACTGTCAATGCCGTATACGGCTTTCTTTCCAGAAGAACTGTGAACGCCTGAAATATGGCGTTCCTTGTTTTTCTGCCGTCTGTCCATATATAATCCTCCTTTTATCGTACAATTTCAGTTTTTGTGTAGTATCTTACATTTCCGTTAAACTGCTTCCTGTAAATTTAATCGTTATGTGATACTATAAATATAGAATAATTTGTTTGTTATGGTATCATAAAATCAGCAAAATGTCAGGGAGAAATTTTTATGTTGAAAAGGATCAATGATTTTCTTGCCGGACTTCCCATGACGATAGTCGGCGGTATATTTCTGATTATAAGTTTTGTACTGCCAAAAATGAATGTCAACTTTCCTGTTGATCCTGCGTGGATTATGGTCGTGATTTGTGGGATCCCGTTTTTGTATCTCTCAGTATGGCGTATTATTCACAACAAGGAATATCCTCGGCTCTTCTGATTACAGTTGCTATGATCGCTGCTGTCTGTATCGGAGATCTGTTTGCAGCAGGAGAAGTCGCATTCATTATGGAGATCGGCGCAATACTTGAAGATATGACTACCGAAAGAGCCAAAAAAGGATTAAAGAAGCTGATCGGTCTCACGCCGACACGATGATAGCTATTGTTACATGGCTTGTGACCGGAGATATTGTGTGAGGTGTGACGGTCTTGGTCGTATTCTGTCCGTGTGCATTGGTGCTTTCCACACCGACTGCTATTATGGCAGCGATGTGTATCAGTTGTCCATATTGAAAATACCAAAAGCAGCACCTGACTTCTCCAAGCCGGGTGCTGCTTTTGGTGATATGCATTTGGGTCAAATCTACCTGTGTGGTTTAAAAATCAGGCGCTTTTTTAGGAAAATGACAATTATGGCAGAAGCAAGGCAGATCATTAATACACGAAGTGCATTTTTGTAGTACCAGAAAACGCCTTTTCCGCCTGTTACAGGAAGATAAATAGTATACTCCTTATTTGTGATCGTGACTTCAATATCAGCAGTTGGCTTTAACAGGGGTATGGTAACTTGATTTCCATTGTAGCTCACATCATAATACCTGCCGTTAATAGATGCACGAGCATCGTTACCTGTAATTGGCTGATCGTTGCCGTCAAGCTCGTATACATAATACTGATGATCGGATCGTGCCTTTGTAAATTCCGGAGAATCCACTTCCTCACCGTCAAGAAGATAGGTGATCTTGCTGTTTTTATAGACGATGTTGAGTATCTGAACAGGCTTTGCACCACTTTGCCCATTTTCGTAAAGACCGAATTTAAAGCTACCGTTTTCAGGCGGATATATTTCATCTCCGTTCTCGTTTTGGAAAGTCTTGTTTACCCTGATCTTGCCCTTGGCGTTGCTGATATTCAATGTCATGTCAGTACCGCTTGAAACAGCATAATCAACAATGACCTGTTCTTCTTTGCCGCCTATAGTCATTTTTCCGTCGGTGATGGTATATTCATGATTACCGTTGATCACCATGAAATAACGTGGGGTATTGTCAAGAACATAATCAGTTGGAGCTTTGGTTTCTATAAGCTGATATACGGTATTATACGCCAAGCTGCTAATTTCTATCTTACCATTTTGGTCAGTCGTCTGAGTAGTAAGGAGAGCATCGCTGATAGTTCCATTTGTCTCTACCTTGCGTATCTCAAATTCAGCATCTTGCAGAAAGATATTGCTGTTGTACTTATCCACTTTATTGATAACGATCGTCGGATTATTATGTGTGGAAACAGTACCCGTAATATTGAAGCTGTATGACTCCGTGTGCTGAGGTTTAACAGGCTTTGAATATCCTTTCCAGTAAGCAGAATTATAAATTTGTGCGGTCACTCCCGGAGTAGTATTAACTCTTGTGCTGTATTTTATGACAAGGTGCTTGTTGTCAGGCAATTCGCTGATCGTGAGTTTAGTAGTGGTGTCGCCTTTTACAGTGGTATATGAAATATTGTTCAGTGGTGTCTCTGTGCCGCCGTCTTTCTCATAGACCTCAACCTTGCCGACCAGCTCCATAGAGTTGCTCATCTCGTCAATCAGATCGGGCAGATAATCGCCGTTTACCATGAAATCTTCTTTGTTGGGATTGATATTAATTGTATAATTCAGCTTATTGGTAGTATGCTTTACTTGACCGTTTTCAGTAGTATCGCCCTCGCCCTCTTGCTGTTTGTCT
>CAZKHW010000305.1:0-2813 GCA_964552525.1 uncultured Ruminococcus sp.
GTCTTCCGTTTCAGTCTCCGCATTTGTGATAATGACTTTGGCAATTTCCTCCTCCGTCAGGTGCTCAACCATCGGATCCATCAATATACGAAGAAAAAAGCGAAAAGGGCGAATTTTGAAGCGAGCAGAAACATCCACACCTCTGCTCGTAGAGAAAGAAGAGGGAAATTGATATTTTAATATTTGATTTTTCAGAACAGAAACCGGTGAGTCACCATTCATGATTGCTTCACCCGCAAGCGTCAACTTCAGCTGTTTGGTCGATTCTTGCGTAAAAATCAATCCGAGGCTCGCAACCCATGCTTGATATGTTCTTGCACCACCACCCGTTTGATCGCGGCGTTCCCCGATTCGTTTCAAACCTGCGCTTTCAAGTGCTTCCTCCAATGTCAAATGAGTGTCACGCTGACCTTGCCATTCTTGATTAAGAGAAATCTCAGCAAAAGTAGACAACACTTCGGGAATAGAGTTCAATTTGCGTTTCGGTCTCGTTACCCACCAATAGTTTATCATACATCCACCTCGTCCTTCAAAGAAGATTCCATATTCTCATATTCAATACCGGCAAAGGTTTTTAGAATTGCCTCAAAGATGATTTTTGCACCGCGGCAAGGCACCGCCATGCCGATTTGCTTACGAACTGATTCTTTAGACCCCTCAAAAATATAATCATCCGGGAATGTTTGAAGTCGGGCACGTTCACGGTTGGTTAAGGCACGAGGCTCGTCCCAATGATAAATATGCGTTCCTCCACCGCCTGAACCAGTTACCGTGTAAGCAGGCTTGTCCGGGTCAAGTCTCTTATAAATCTGACTGATTTTCGCTCCACGTACATTTAACCGAAGTTCAGGAGGGAGTGTAGCATTAAATGCGTTCTGCCCGGGCTTGATATATTTCAAGCGTTCCACAACGGTTGCAGACTGCTTGGTAATCTCATTGTTCGGAGCATCTGTGGGAATAGGTGGTTGTTCAATAGCGGTACGACAAGTAACATCGCTTTTCGCATACGGTGCTATGCTCGGTATCTTGAATTCATACGGCAGATCTTCACGAATACCGACAATAATAACACGATGTCGAGCCTGCGGCACACCATATTTTTCAAAGCAATAAAGATTTGGATATACGCGGTAACCGGCCTCTCTCAAATCGGCAAGAATTTTGCTAAATGCATTTCCTTCGTTGGCACTGCGAAGCCCACCAACATTTTCTGCAAGAAACCACTTAGGCTTATGACTTTTCAGAACATGAACTCCGTAAGTGTAAAGCGGTCCAAATTTCCCATTGAACCCCTTTTGTTCTCCAACAACCGAAAAGTCATTGCAAGGAAAGCCAAATGCAAGAGCATCTATTTCAGGCAAAGCATCCAAATCAAGTTTTCTCACATCTCCGCAAATCACACTACTGGAATCATCGGGACAGATATTGCGTGTATAGGTGTGACAGGTATCAAGGTCGTAATCATTTGACCATGCATGGACTATTCTGAAATTGTCATCACCGATGTCCGCGTGTGTCGCTCCCCATGCTAAGCCACCTGGACCGCAGAAAAGTTCTCCTAACTTAAATACAGACATATCACACCTCATCACCGTTGTATAAGATAAATTTTCTCCAAAACGATGCGCCGACCGCATCAGCAATTACTTCAAGCTCCTTAATCGTAAAACTTTCTCGCTTCATTCTCGCACTAAAACTTTGCGGAGATAGCCCGATCCTGCGTGCGAGTTCAGCCATGCTGATGTTTGATCTTACGCAGAGAACTTTAATTTGCTCTGATATGCTCATTTGATTCTCCATACATTTCCTTCAATCTTGTAGCTAAAATAATACATTATAATTATAAATGTTTTTATTGAGCTTGTCAATAGTTTCTTTGAGCTTTCGCATTGATGTTTGACAAAAACTAAGCGATAGTACGCAGAGGTACTATCGCTTAGTTAAACATATTTAATTTTTCGCTATACCACAGAATTTAGAAAAACATATCTGAAGCATATAACGACTAAAATATCATCTTCACTGAAAACAAGATATATTTACCTATAAACCACTTCGCATAATACAAATTCCTCAGCACTTGCTTTGATGTTATTCATCATCTGCACCCAGCGCATAGGATCGGCGGCTTTGAACACTTCGGTTACACCCATTCGCTCTGCTATCTGCGTGATATGTAAATCAATTTGATTGTGGGCTTGTTCGTCGATTTCGTGGAGATATTCGTTCAATCGTCCTTCGGTTAGAAGGATGATATATGTACCTTTGCGGTGCTTCTTGACAAAATCAAGATGGAGGTGTCCGTATTTGCCAATCTTATAGTTAGTTTGTTCGGGAATTTCAAGCATCGGATAGTATTGTTCGCCGCGAAGCTCGTATTTGATGCCGTTTTGAATGATGTACTCTTCCATAATCATATTCCTTTCGTGTTTCAAGATTCCTTGTAAACACAAGCGTTTTCGGTACGTTGGGTATATGCTTCGACAACCTCGGCTCTTTGCCTTAAAATAGATCTGTTATGAACACTCGTACCAAAATCGGAGGTTTTTAAAAACCTCCGATTTTCTTTTGTTTTCTCGCTTTTTCCCGCAGAAGCTCGTTTTTTATGTTTGACAACGTCCTTCTATTTCGTCCTTAAAATCGATCATTTTTGCTCAATTTTCAGCCTTTGACCACATGTTTGACCACTTACGAAGATTTTTGCTTCTATAATAGCAGAATTTGGATTGAAACGTTCACTTTTTTATGATATAATTATTATGATAAGAGTCCATGCGAAAGAGGTGAAAAAATCATGACTGTATCCACAATGG
>CAZKHW010000306.1:0-2812 GCA_964552525.1 uncultured Ruminococcus sp.
CCTTTTCAATGCGAATGATCCAAGGCATCAAGGAATACTGAACAAATGCGATACCTTGATGAGGTAGATATAGGTCGCCTTACTGCCTTACAACAACAGGTTTACCTATACCCCCTCCCGAACCGTACGTACACCTCTCAGCGTATACGGCTCTCCACTTGTTATTAACATTCTACTACTCATTCTTTACACACCATTATGAATCATTTCATAACATTTTTCGCAGACCACAAGAGTTTTACGCCTCATGGAAGTCATCTGCTTTCCCCACTCTGTATTGGGATTGAGCTGTTTCATACTGCCTGCATGATACACCTTGCAATGGTCGCTATGCGTTCCACAGAGTTCACATTGCTTAGTTTCCAGTCTGCTCCATATTGTGAGGTCATGTCTTTTGATAGGTCTATACAGCCAAGGGTCACGGTCTATACACAGCTTGCCATTTTTACAGTCGCACAGCTTTGAAATCCGAGCGATTTTCTCGCCCTCTTTCGTACTATACGGTATACCCCAACCATCTTTCACCCTGTACTTGGTTCTTATCTTTTTTAGAGTGCTGTCATGTTTGGAAGCAAGAGTTTTCAGGCAGCTATATTCCATTAGATACTGAAAATATATAAGCCTGCTGTAGTTAGCCGCCATGCGATAGTAATTGCATATTCCTCTGAACTGCGCATCAAATTTACGCACAATATCTACCTCCGAGAGATATCGAAGGTGAGAAACAGATATAGGCCATAGAGTACCGTTATCCTTCTGTTTTACAATGCCATTCTCAAAGAGATACCGTGTTACTTTATCCTCAAGGGGTACTGTCAATTCAACAGTGTAATTCAGAGTTCTTTGTTTTACGCCGTTGCTTTTACGTTTCACTTTCTGGCTTCTCCTGATTGCCACATCATATCCAAGGAATCTTACCTTTTCCGCACTGTGCGTAATGTGAGTCTTTTCCTCACTAAGTTCCAGTGAGTACTCTGTTTCCAGAAATATTTTTAGGACTGCCTTCAATTTTTCGCAATCGCTTCGGTCGCCACAGACTCCTATGAGAAAGTCATCGGCGTATCTGCAATAAACAATTTTCTTGTCGTCTTCGCATTTCGCCGGTGTTTTGAGTATTTGCTTGTCGAGTTTTTTTAAGTCCTCTAAAAGCTTTTTTCTTTCTTCTCCTTCTGCTGATTTAATTTTCTTTTTAAGGCTCATTTTCTTGTTATGCAGTCTGGTATATTCCAGTGTCTGACTTCTTGATTGTGGTTTGTCGAACTGCTCTTTTAGCTCTATAATTTTTCTGTCCAGTCCATGAAGATAGATGTTAGCAAGAATCGGCGAAATAACACCGCCCTGCGGAGTTCCTGATATTGTGCCGTGATATGTGAAATCTTCCACATAACCAGCCTTAAGGAACATCCTGATGATGTTTATGAATTTACTGTCTTTTATCTTGCTTTCCAATTCTCTGAGCAGTACACTATGGTTGATGTTGTCGAAGCATCCTCTGATGTCTCCCTCAATAAACCACTTTGTTCCTGTGAAGTCCCTTTTTATTTGCGCCAACGCAGTATGACAACTCCGTTCTGGACGGAATCCATGGGACTGGTCGTAGAAAAGTGGTTCATATATAACTTCGAGAATCATTCGGACAGCTTCTTGGAGCAGCTTGTCTCTGAACGACGGGATACCAAGTGGACGGAGTTTTTTATTTTTCTTCTGGATATACTTCCGTCTGACAGGCTTAGGGCGATATGTCCCATTCCTGAGTTCTTCTATCAGTTCATTGACGTAGTCTTTGCCGAAGCCATCAGCTGTGTCATTATCAGATCCTTTAGTAACAGAACCTTTGTTGGCATATAATTTCTGATATGCCATGAAATAAATATCTTCCCTTAAGAGATAACGGTATAGCCTTGTAAAGACTCCGTTTGGGTGTTGTTTTGAATTTTGGTAGATACGCTCCAAAATGTTTGATGTTGGATTCATTGAGGTTTCTCCTCCCTTTCATCACCTTATTCTGGAATTAACAAACTGCTTTCCTTCGCCATGTGATGGTCGTTATCCACCTCGGACTACTACGAAAGCTCTGTTACCATGCGGAATATTCAGACCTCCGTCATAGCCAAGCAAGCTTGGCGTTTCCGTTTAGGTAATCCCCAGTTAACGATACTGATAGGCGTGTTGGCTGTCGGGCAGCATTTCGGTTTTCAAGTACACGTTCTCGTGACTGTTTCACGGCTTGGTCAACAGATTTACAGTCGAACATCATTACTGTAAAGAGCCGTGAGTACGGTTTCAGGATAATTTCCGTACCCTCAACATAAGAGGAACTAACCTTTGCGTTAGGCAATACCAGCTTTGCCCTTATGCCAACTTGTCATTGCGGACCTTTTTCGCTAAATATCCTTTTGCGTTATCCGCTTTCCCGTAGTGCTATGTTCCCTTGCCGTTGGTTTCCCTGCAAGGTAAGACGAGTTGACCCCCACTCTGTCTTGTGGGGTAATGCCTTAATTTACTGTCAGTATCGCCCTATCTGGGCGCACATGTTCGATATTGTTAAAGGTGCTGCGTTTCAAGTCCTGCACCAGATGGGGCGGCACTTGAAACATACGGCATATCTCCTCTACATCAAATTCACGAGTTGACAAAAACTGCGAATCTTCGGGAGGTAAGCTGATCGGTTTGTACGACATGCCCTCTTCTAAAACTGCAATACGATGAGCATTTCTTGCGCCGCCGTAAACACGAGTCCAGTTCTCCCTGATCTTTTCAGGATTTTTGAGAACTCCCGGATGTTCGAGAACTCCGGCAGGCTGTGCGCCGT
>CAZKHW010000307.1:0-2805 GCA_964552525.1 uncultured Ruminococcus sp.
ATTTTCCAAAGTGCTCCTCCTTTCAAACGCTCACAAAAAATCATGAACCTTGCACGTTTTAATGCAGCGTATTATTCCTCCTTATCCTTGATCTGCCGCAGTGCCTTGACGATGGCAGGCGGCCACGGCACGCCGAGCCGGGTGGTGTTCTCCATGATGGACAGCCCCTCGTTGGCTAGGTAGAATCCGATGGCAGCACTGCGGCACACGGAGCTTTCGCCGCCGAGCACCTGCGTGTCGAGGATGTGCGCCACCGCCACGACAAGGAGCATCAGCCCCTTTCGGGCGATGCCTAGAAATCCCGTGCGGCTCGACAGCTCACGCGCCTGGTAGCCGGCGATCAGACCGGTGATGTAGTCGATCGCCATGAAGGCGATGAGTGCCAGCATCAGTCCGTCCAGCTCTCCCCAGAGGAATCCGGCAAAGGCGCAGACGGCGGCGGAAATGGTTTTCAGAATTGCGTTCCAGTTCATGTGATTTCTCCTTTCATTCCGGGATGAGAAGATCGCCCAGACGGACGTAGTTCTTCCCGTCCAGGGTGACGTTTTCCAGGCAGGCTTGCTTGGTATCCGGGCGGATCACAAGCCGCAGCACATCATCCGGGATGTCCTGTGAGTAGAGACTGGCGAGAGGAGCATGGAGCACAAAATCGCAGCCGACTCCTTCTATGGGAGAAACATAGTTTAAAAACGCTCCGTTGTGTGTGCTGCTGCTCATGATAGCAACGCTGGTAGCAGTTTGTATGGCAACTGCGCAGATACCCTTTTCTCCCGTGATCTTGTTGGTACAAGTGGACATGCCGAATACGGAAAAACAGCGGTTAGCTGCCGTATAAGGGAATGCGTAGTTTCCGCCCAGCAGGAAAAAGCCTTTGTCTGTCATGGCAATAGCAGCATACCGAAAGAAGGAGGAAGTCGAGCCATAGAGCTGACCGCTGCCATACAGCATCGTGCCGTTGTAGGAGCATGCCATTACTTTCAAACCGCTGCTGCTTACGGATTTTAAGATCTTGATCCCCACCCACTTCTCATTACTGCCGGGCTGGTACTTCTTGAACAGTGTGTCACTTGTCCCGGTTTCGATTTCATCCCAGTCGTACCAGTCCGTCAAGTCCGCCACCAGTGCGTCATATCCGGTGGTTTCACTGGCACTGTCTAGGTGGTACTCTTTCATAAGTGTTTGCACTGCCATTTACATTTCCTCCGTTTCTTGTGTTTCTTGCAGGATTCCGATACCGGCTGCCACGCCGGTCAGGTTCATAGTGAGAATGCCGAGAGGAGAGATGGTGGATGGCGGTGCAGGGGGAGATGGTGCGCCTCCATCCAGCTCTACCTCTACCACGATCTCAGCCTCCTCAATCATAAGCTCCACAAAGATCTCACTCATCATCCTGCCCCCCTTGCCGATCGTCTGACTGTCAGCACACTGCGCAGCTTTTTGTAGAGGTTGCCGTCTGCTCCGGTGATGACAAAATCCAGATAGTACACCCCACAGAGCTTGGCGGTGTCCGCTGTCACAAGCTGCACTGTAAAGCCGTCATCGACAGCCTCTCCGTTTTTTTGCAGCACGATCTTGTCCGGATCTTTTTCGGAGATGACCAGCAGCCGCATCGACATCCCGGTAAGCTCCGCCGCCCCGTTCACTTTGACATGAAATCGATCCAGCGTGTCACCTGCCAGGCACTCCATAGGTTTCATGCATTTATAAAATTTTACGTTGTCCATCGTTGCACCGCCTTACTTGAAAACAGCCTGCTCCAATGCATAAATGCGATTGCTATGATTACTAATTCTGTCCATGAGGTCAACAAGAGCATTTTCGACGCCCTCAAAGCTATCTAAATACCAGTTTCCAGCGGTTTCGCTCCATGCTCTGAACTTGCCGTTTCCATAGATTTCAAGAATTCTGTTGCCATCAGCATTATCAAAAGCGATCATCCCACCATAGATTCTGATCGTACCTGTTGGTCCGCTTACAGCCAATGAACCTCCTGTGATCGTTGCATTATTAGATGAGAACGCATTAGCAACACAATTGCCGTTTACATCCACAGAAAATTGCCCGTTATCGCCGTTTATGATCTGCAAGCTCCTCAGAATGCCGGTCGTGATAAAGTCCGCCACGATCGAGCCATCCATCGTCATTGCCAAACCATACGTGCCGTTATATCCTGTGTTGCTGTAACCAATTCCGCCGCTGTTAAAACGCCACACCTTCGTTGCAGTTTCAATATCAGGGGTATCCATGATCAGCATTTCGCCCGGTCTGTACACAAGGTGACCAGTTGTCGCATTGTGAATGAGTGCCGTTGCCGTTTCCTTTGCCGCATCCAGAATGTCGTACTGCTGCTGGGGGATGGTGAAATTGATCGCACGGGAGAGTGCCGCCTGCGTCTCGGAGAGCTTCGTCAGCTTGTCGCCGATCTCCACGGTCGGGCGGTACGGGTTGCCGATGGCATCCACCGTGCGGTTGATGATCCGCAGATCCTCATCCAGTCCTGCAGGTGCGCAGCGAAAGCGGTAGGTGTTTCCGCTGCGGAGCGCGTCCTTGTCCGCGCCGATGGTGGACAGGTCGAGAACTTCCGCGCGGTAGGTGCGTTTGATGCGGTTGTTTTCCGCAAGGTAGTGCTCCGCCTCCTGCGCTAGCTCCTCCTGGCTGTCGATCTCATCAAACGTGACCGTGCCCTCCATGTCCGTGTAGCGTGCCGCGGCATCTGCGTCCTCGATCCAGTAACGCTCCGGCTCGTCCGTGTAGTAGCCCTTGAGCGTCAGACGCTCCGGAGAGTCGTTGTCAAGCCGCTTGCCG
>CAZKHW010000308.1:0-2793 GCA_964552525.1 uncultured Ruminococcus sp.
GTTTGGGGAGGAGGGGGACTTCTACGAAAGAAGTCCCCCTCCTCCCCAAGGTCTTCTCTCCTCACTTCCACATGTACAGGAGGAAAAGCTTGCCGGTGTAGCCGTTGTAGGCTTTCCAGTCTTTGATCTCGGTTTGTGCGCCGATCTTTTCGAGTAGGAGTTTTCCGGCGGGAGCTTTCCAGTCTCTTCTTGGACTGCAGAAAACGAAAAATTCGCCGTCCACAATGCATTGGAGCCAGAGCTGACCACTGCCGATCCCGAACTCTGCAGAGGTAAACGAGGTGAAGGGGATCTCTTTTTTGACTTTCAGCTTGTCGTTGGTGCAAATGACGGATGTATCCGTGATCTCTGCGATATAGCCCTGCATTCCCGCCTTTTGGGGCAGGATGCTGCCGCCGTTCCCGACGATCATGTTGAAGGTTTTGTTTTCGTCCAGTCCGTTCTTTTCACAGTACTTTTTCAGGGATGACATGTTTATTCTCCTTTTTGCGGTGTATTTTGATCTTTGCTGTATACAAGGCTTCCTTCAATTTTTTCAACCTTTATTTCGGGGTATTCAAAGTAATCAAACAGCGAGAACTGCCATTGGGCGGGGTGGGAATCCAGATATCGGAAGATCTTGTGCAGGATCTCTTGTCTCTGCGCATCCGTGCCGCCGTAGAAATGAATGATGAAAACGCTGGTAAAGAAGGTGTCGCTCACCGTTTTCCTGACCAGATACACATTCTGAATGATGTCCTGATCCACCGACTTGATAAATGCCAGGATCTCTTCCAGCATGCCGTCCGGCAGGGTCTCTTTGGTCAGATTGTCTTTTTTGGAAAGATAGGTGATCTGCGCATCCTGATCGCTGTATTTCTGCGCCAGCTCGCCTGCCTTTTTCCGGTATTCCTGCAGATCCTCCGTTCTGCCGGTCAAACAGCAGAAGGAGCCGAGAATGTTCAGACCTTCTTCAATATAGTTTCCGTTCTGCTCCATGGCGCTGTATATCAGCTCCATGCCGCGTTCATCATAGCGGTAGATCATGGCGGCGCCCTTCATGAACCGGGCATGCGCGCTGGAGAGTCCGGGAAGCTCGGAGATGACCTGATCGCATAACGCTTCCGCATCCTCATGCCTGCCCAGCATTTTCAGATCCGATACCAGATCGGCATAGGTCTCAGCGGCGATCGGTCTGCCCGCACTCTCCCACGCTTCCACGCGTGCAAGCGGCTCCAGATAGCAGTCGCGGCGCTCCTGTTCGTAGCTCTCTTTGCGATCCTGATAAATGGCCTGCTCGGAGAACTCCAGCGCTTTTTGCCGCTCTGCAAGGTATTCCGCGGAGCTGTCGGATTCTGTCAGTGCGAGCGTTTGAACGCCCAAAGCGTCCATGCGCATTTTGAGAGTGGGATGTGAGGCATTGTTGGCGAGGATCTCTTTTCCCACCAGCCCGTTCCAGAAATCGCTCCGTTCCCGGATCGCCGCCCGGAATTCCGTGATCTTGTTGGTGAGATAATCTGCTTTCAATTCCTCGTCCGCGAAAATGGAAGGCGTGTTTTTTACGCCGCTTTCCCAGAAATGCATGGTATCGTAATGCGTCTTCAAAAGTGCCGAAACGGCAATTTCCGCGTTGCCGTATTTTGCCATTGCCTGATCGGCGCGCAGTTCCTCTATGACCGAGGAGGCGTATTCGTAGATCATGTAGTGAAAGGCGTAATGAACGCCGAAACCAACATACAGCCGCGAAAGGAACGCGTCGATCTTATCCGCCCTTGTATTCGTTTCCTGATCTTTGCAGAGCCAGAGGTGATATTGCCTTTCCCGGAAGGATATCCGGTTTTTCTCCGATGCATGGGAAAACTCGT
Source organism: uncultured Ruminococcus sp. (assembly GCA_964552525.1). Classification (GTDB taxonomy): domain Bacteria; phylum Bacillota; class Clostridia; order Oscillospirales; family Ruminococcaceae; genus UBA3855. The sequence continues at coordinate 1,845 of CAZKHW010000308.1, forward strand.
GCAAAAGGATGGCGTACAGCTCCTGCTCCGAGAGGATCTCCCAAAGGATCACGCCTATTTGCAGGATGGCGGTCTTGGAATCCTGAATAATACTCGCGGTACAGTTCCATGACGGCAGGATCACGATCTCCCGCCGGCAGTCTACCGCATCGGCCGCCTTTTGTGCCAGCGCATAGAGGTGGGGGTAATCCTGTTTCTCAAAAATCACCGTGCCCCCGTCCAGGCGCACGCGTTCCTTTTTGTGGATGCGCATGAACACCAGATTCAATATCGACCACGAATAGACCACAAAAAAGATGTGAAAGGGAAGATCGTAACAAATGGAGATCCCGCCCAGCGCGGCGATGCAACATGCCAACACCGTCAGGAAGACTGTGTAAACAGCGGTCAGGTGGCGGATGTGCTGAAGCTTTTTCAGCTCCTCGCGCGCCGCTTTTTCGGCATCCTTCCGGTGACCGACCATAAAGTCGTTCATTTCCACGACCTTGGAGCGGTTGAACCGATTGCTGAACCTTTTTGCAACGCAGATATTGATAATGAACAACAGAATCGGCAGCAGCACCACCACGACGGATATGCAAATGAAGCCTGTCTTATTCGGCAACGCTTTCTCATACCCTACTCCGATGAACGCTCCGAGAACCGATATAGCAAGTGCCAGAAGAACAGAAAAAACATACCGCGCGTTCCGCGCCGGGTTATTTGCAGGTTTGCTCATATGTTGCCTCCTTGGTGTTTTTTTGTCAGAAACTTCTTGAAAGAAGTTTCCGACACCTTCAAGAACTTTTAAATAGGTGTTGGGTGAACGCTTGTGCTTACATGGTGCACTGCCGGGAAGTTGGGATACTATAGTGGGATAGACAGCGACATTCCGGACGCCCCGCCCCTCAACCCGCCAGCGGGTTGAGGGTTCCGCTGACGCGGCTCCGGCACCGGGCACAATGCGGTT
>CAZKHW010000309.1:0-2782 GCA_964552525.1 uncultured Ruminococcus sp.
ATGATGTCCTATGACAGATGAACAGAAAAACGCTATACGCGCAATGCGGCTCAACGGGTACGGATATAAGGCAATCGGCAAAGCGTTGGATCTGAATGAGAATCGTGTTCAGCTTTACTGCAAATCCCACGGACTTGCCGGCTCTGCCGAGCTTATCCGACTGAATTACCCGATATGGTGTCGGCAAAATAGCCGCTGTATGACCTGCGGTATAAAAATCACTCAGCCCAAAACCGGGCGAAAAAAGAAGTTCTGCTCCGGAAGATGCAGAACAAGATACTTTCGTGAAAACAATGAAATGGAGGAATGAACATGACACTGACAGAGAAATTCATCACCGATGCGATATACCTCGATGCAGACGCAGAGGTCATGTACGGCAGCGATGAAATCTTTGATACTTACCCATGCCGCTTTCCGACTGTCGAGCTTCAGCTTATGGCAACGGACGCACTTATGGAGATTTCTGATAGAATCAGAATTGAGAAAGGATATCTCCCAATGCATCCGAGGAACGGCAGAACCGATGATGTGGACAATGACGGCTGGTATGATTACTATGTTGGTGTCAGCAAATTACCCGGCGAAAATCAGGAGTGCCGCCTTGACAACCGCATCACTTTCATCGTTGTGAATTCGGATTCCGATGACAATGAGGATATGTACGAAATACAGCTGTCGGACGATGAGAAATTGGCGGTATATGAAATACTGAACGCTCAATGCAGGCGGTATCACGGAAAGGATATTGCTGCAATGCTTGCAGAAGCGGAAAAGGAGATGGAAGATACAGCATGAAAATTATCAAGCGGAACGGACGAGAAGTCCCCTACGATTGCGAAAAGATAAGAGCTGCAATTACCGCGGCGAACAATGAGGTCGATAACAAGATAAGTGACACGGTTATTGGGTTTATTGTCGGCAATGTAGAAAAGCGTTGTCATGCCCTTGCAAGACCTGTCCATGTCGAGGAAGTCCAGGACATGGTTCTCGATGAACTTGACAAAGCCGAGGCTTACAAACTTGCACGCCATTACAGTGAGTACCGACTGCTGCACGAACAGCATCGGAAAATGAATACAACGGACGGCAAGATCCTCAGTCTTCTTGAACGCAACAATGAGGAGGCAAAGCAGGAGAACGCTAACAAGAATCCAATCATCAACAGCACGCTCCGTGACTATATGGCGGGCGAAATCAGTAAAGATATCTGCCGCCGATTTCTCTTTCCGGAGAATATTATCGCCGCCCATGATGAGGGCATCATCCATGTACACGACCTCGACTACATTGCAGAGCCGATGCATAACTGCTGTCTTGTGAATCTGGAGGATATGCTTCAAAACGGAACAGTTGTATCGGGGACAATGATCGAGAAACCGCATAGCTTTTCGACTGCCTGCAATATAGCAACGCAGATCATCGCACAGGTTGCATCGAATCAGTACGGCGGTCAGACGATCAGTCTTGCGCATCTCGCTCCTTTTGTAGACGTCAGCCGGCAGAAGATCAGAACCGAGGTATTTGAGGATGTAAACTGCGACTGCGGATGCAAGCTGAGCGAAGAAGAACTTGACCATATCGTTGAGAAACGTGTGCGCCGTGAGGTCAAGCGAGGGGTTCAGACGATCCAGTATCAGATAAATACGCTGCTCACGACCAACGGGCAGACTCCGTTTGTGACGGTATTTATGTATCTTGATGAAGTACCGGAGGGGCGAACTCGTGATGACCTTGCAATGATTATTGAAGAAACGCTTTTACAGCGAATCGAGGGTGTCAAAAACGAAAAAGGTGTCTGGATCACTCCGGCTTTTCCGAAACTGATCTATGTTCTTGACGAGGACAACATTCAGCCCGCCACCAAGTATTACTATCTGACCGAGCTTGCTGCCAAGTGTACTGCAAAACGTATGGTACCCGACTACATCTCCGCAAAGGTTATGAAAAAGCTGAAGGGTGATGTGTATGCCTGCATGGGCTGCCGTTCTTTCCTGACACCTTCGGAAAGCCATAAATACTACGGCAGATTCAATCAGGGTGTCGTCACGATCAATCTTGTGGATGTTGCTTGCAGTGCTGACGGTGACAAGGACAAGTTCTGGCATCTACTTGACGAACGCTGTGAACTGTGCCGCAAGGCTCTCATGTGCCGTCATGAACGGCTGAAAGGAACGCCGTCCGATGTTGCACCGATCCTCTGGCAGTATGGAGCATTGGCGCGGCTCGGCAAAGGAGAAGTCATTGACGACCTGCTGTATAACAATTACAGCACGATCTCCCTCGGCTATGCAGGCATCGCAGAGATGACCTACCGCATGACAGGCAGTTCGCATACAGAGCCGGAGGGAAAAGCATTTGCACTGAAGGTGATGCGTTTCCTGAACGATAAGTGCAGCAAATGGAGAGCCGAGAGCAATATCTCATTCTCGCTGTATGGTACGCCGATGGAGTCCGTGACATACAAATTTGCACAGTGTCTGCAAAGACGGCATGGCGTCATTCCGCACGTTACCGACAAGAGCTATATCACCAACAGCTATCATGTCCATGTGACCGAGCCGATAGATGCATTTGCCAAGCTGTCCTTCGAGGCAGAATTTCAGGAGCTTTCTCCCGGTGGTGCAATCAGCTATGTGGAAGTGCCGAACTTGCAGAACAATATTCCTGTGGTGCTTGCACTAATGAAGCATATCTACGAAACCATCCTCTATGCAGAGTTGAACACCAAGTCAGATTACTGTCAGTCTTGCGGTTATGATGGCGAAATACAGATCATGGA
>CAZKHW010000310.1:0-2776 GCA_964552525.1 uncultured Ruminococcus sp.
CTGCTGGATTTCTGACAGTCCGCGCCATTGAAAAAATTGCGCAGAATTGCGATATTGAGCCGGAGGACGAGCCGGCATCCCCCCGGATGCATGCCTATTACGGCGAGGTCGAGCAGTCTTTGCATGACCGTCTGGGGCGCAAAGTCAAGGTGGAATACAAGAACAATCGGGGCAGATTGACATTGGAATTCTACGACGATGACGATCTCCGCGAGCTGGCACACCTGCTGTCGCCGGAGGAATGATTTAGTATGTTTCACATGAAACGCGAAAGGAAGAGATAGTATGCTGGATATGAAATTTTTGAGAAGCAATCCTGATGTTGTCAAGGAAAATATTAAGAAGAAGTTTCAGGATGACAAGCTGCCGCTGGTTGACGAGGTGATCGAGCTGGACAAGCAGTGCCGTGATGCCAAACAGCGCGGTGACGAGCTTCGCGCACAGAGAAAGTCTAAGAGCAAGCTGATCGGCGGCATGATGGCAAAGGGCGACGAGGAGGGCGCAGAGGCGATCAAGGCGGAAGTTACGGCAATGGGTGACGAGCTGGCAGCACTGGAGGCAAGCGAGGCGGAGCTTCGCAAGCAGATCCAGAACATCATGTTTGTGATCCCGAACATCATTGACGAGAGCGTTCCGATCGGAAAGGATGATTCGGAAAACGTCGAAATTGAGAGATTTGGCGAGCCGTTTGTGCCGGAATTTGAGGTTCCCTACCACGTGGATATCATGGAAAAGCTCGCAGGTATTGACCTGGATTCCGCCCGTAAAACCACCGGAGCAGGCTTTTACTATCTGTGCGGCGATATTGCGCGGCTGCACTCCTCGATCCTATCGTATGCCCGTGATTTTATGATTAACCGCGGCTTTACTTACTATATTCCGCCGTTTATGATCCGTTCGGATGTTGTGACAGGCGTTATGAGCTTTGACGAGATGGAGAATATGATGTACAAGATCGAGGGGGAGGATCTCTACCTCATCGGAACGTCCGAACACTCCATGATCGGCAAGTTTATCGACACCATTCTGCCCGAGGAGAGCCTGCCGCAGACGCTGACAAGCTATTCTCCCTGTTTCCGCAAGGAGGTCGGCGCGCACGGCATTGAGGAGCGCGGCGTTTACCGCATTCACCAGTTTGAAAAGCAGGAAATGATTGTAGTCTGCAAGCCGGAGGAGAGCATGCAGTGGTTTGATGTCCTTTGGAAGAACACTGTGGACTTCTTCCGCACACTGGATATTCCGGTGCGCACCCTTGAATGCTGCTCGGGCGATCTGGCGGATCTGAAGGTGAAATCTCTCGATGTTGAGGCATGGTCGCCGCGGCAGAAGAAGTACTTTGAGGTCGGAAGCTGCTCGAACCTCGGCGATGCGCAGGCACGCCGCCTTGGCATCCGCGTCAAGGCAGCAGACGGCAGCAAATATCTGGCGCACACCCTGAACAATACGGTCGTTGCACCGCCGAGAATGTTGATTGCCTTCCTTGAAAACAATCTGAATGAGGACGGCAGCATTCGCATTCCGGAGGCACTGCGCCCCTACATGGGCGGTCAGGAGGTCATTGCCGTCAAGTAATCACATTTCATCGACAAAAATCCCATCATTCCATGCAAGGAATGATGGGATTTTCTTGTTTCACGTGAAACGCTAATCCACAAACACCGCCGAACCTGTGCGGATCGTTTCGCGCGATCCGTCATCCAACTCCACGATCAGTCCGGCATCATCCTCATAGCCGACAGCAGTGCCAACAATTTCGCTGTCACGTCCGGAAACGCGGACACGCCGCCCAATTGTCATGGAATATTCCCGGTAGGTGTGCAAATAGGTGCGCTGCGGCAGTTCGTCCAACAGGCGTTCCAGATGCCGCAGGATCGCTGCTGCCAGCTCAAACCGCCGGAGATAGATCCCGGTTTCCGTTTCCACATCAGTCAGGATCGACCGCAGCTCCTCGGGCAGACGTGTATCGGGATGCAGATTGACGCCGATGCCGATGACAAGGTGATCCATCGACAGCAGCTCTGCGTTAAAGCTCCCCTCGGAGAGAATGCCGCAGATCTTCCTGCCGTTCAGAAAAAGATCGTTGACCCACTTGATCTGTGCCGTTACACCGAATTCCTGCAAAGCCTCGTGAACGGCGGATGCCGTGCAAGCCGTCACCGCCATCATATCCGACAGCGGCAGGGAAGTGGGGCGCAGCACCAGGCTCATATACATGCCCAGACCGCCCTCGGGCGAGTGAAACCGCTTGCCAAGCCTGCCCTTTCCGGCAAGCTGCTTGTCCGCGAGAATGACCGTCCCTTCCGGCGCACCCTTGGCAGCAAGCTCCTTGGCGACATCATTGGTCGAGCCAACTTCCGCAAAGAACTGCGGCTTCCAGTCAATGCGGCAGTTACTGACCAGCGACCGGAAGTATGCCTCACTAAACAGATCCGGCATCGTTTCCAGACGGTAGCCGCGCCTTGTCACAGCCGAAATGTCTGCACCTTCTGCTTTGAGCTGCTCGATCGCCTTCCAGATCGCCGTGCGGCTTACACCAAGCTGTTCCGCCAGATTGCCGCCGGAGCAGTATGCCCCATCCGACCGGAGCAGCAGATCCAGCACATCATCCCGTAAACTCATACGATCATCTCCCCATCAAATATAGTAACAGTATACCACATTTCAGGGAAAATTGCAAGTGCATACCTACGGGAATCACGGAAATCAATTTTGTTGCATTTCATTGTGAGTTCCATGCAAACGCTGCCCCACCCCCTGCCCCCTCCCCAGAGGGGAG
>CAZKHW010000311.1:0-2769 GCA_964552525.1 uncultured Ruminococcus sp.
TGAGGAAATTTCGCACATTTTGAAGTATCTTCCGCCGTCAGCCGAGATACATTTTTACCTTGATGCAACAGACGGGATCCCAGCCTGCTATCCGAGAGCAGTCTATAACGGGACGGAATTTGATTTCACCGATCACCTGAAACATAGCGGAATGATCGGCAGCATCAGGGATACCGACAAGGAGCACGCTGCACTCGAAGCGGCAATGAACTATTTCAACATTCCCGACACCGAAAATAGACGGATTATCTGCGAAATGTCTGACAGCGACAGGATATATGAGCTTCTGACAAATGGTCTTGATGATCTGATGCAGTTTGGACAGGTTCATTCGACTGACAGCTTTGATGCCATACATATCAAGAAAAATTACAATTTCTCAATGGGCGTTTCTATCGACAACGATCTGCTGAATCTGGAAATCACCTCAACAGATTTCACGCCGAAGGAGCTTCTTGATATTATCAAAAGCTACCGTAAAAAGAAAAAATACCATCTACTGAAAAATGGCAGTTTTATTCCGATTGACGAAAGGATCAACGAGCTTAGCCTCATGATGGAGGCAATGAATATAACGGCAAAGGATTTTGCAAAGGGAAAAATGCATATCCCTGCATACAGAGCATTGTATCTGGACAAGATGCTTGACGAGTGCCGTGAGCTTTATGCGAACAGGGACAGTCGTTACAAAAAGCTGATACGGAATTTTAAAACGGTAAATGACTCCGACTTTGAAGCCCCCGAGGAATTGCAGGACATCATGCGTGAATATCAGAAGTACGGCTACAGGTGGCTGAGAACCCTCGAAACCTACAAATTCGGAGGCATACTTGCTGATGACATGGGACTGGGAAAAAGCTTGCAGATCATCTCCGTCCTTGCGGCGGCTAAAAATGAAAGCAGGGAAAAAATTCCGCCGTCCCTGATCGTCTGTCCTTCATCGCTGATCTACAACTGGTACGAAGAATTTCAGAAATTTGCTCCGGATATGAGGATCTTAACCGTTTCGGGAATTGCTTCCGAGCGAAAAAAGCTGATACCGCAGGCAGAGGAGTATGACGTCGTGGTTACGTCCTATGATCTGCTGAAGCGTGACATTGCCGAGTATGACACTATCCATTTCCTGTATCAGATCATTGACGAGGCTCAGTACATCAAGAATCACTCCACTGCTGCCTCAAAATCTGTTAAGCTGATCCACAGCAGATACCGCTTTGCTCTGACAGGTACGCCGATCGAAAATCGTCTCAGCGAGCTTTGGAGCATTTTCGACTATCTGATGCCGAATTTTCTCTACGGATATGAGACTTTCAGGAAAGATATAGAAACGCCCATCGTCAAGCGAAATGACGAGGATGCCTCACGCAGACTTCGCCGAATCGTATCGCCGTTCATTCTCAGGAGACTGAAATCAGATGTTTTAAGTGATTTGCCCGATAAACTGGAGAAAACGCAGTATTCAAGATTTGAACCGGAGCAGCAGAAGATTTATGATGCCCATGTGCTGAAACTACAGCAGATGCTTGACAATGAGAATGACGACGAGTTTCAGAAGAACAAATTACAGCTTCTCGCCGAGCTGACGAAAATTCGTCAGATCTGCTGCGATCCATCGCTCCTGTATGATAATTATTCCGAGGTCTCAGCCAAGAGAGCGTCTTGTCTGGAGCTTGTGAAATCCGCAATAGACGGAAAGCATCGTGTATTGATTTTTTCCCAGTTCACTTCCATGCTCGACATCCTTTCCGAAGATCTTAAAAACGAGAATATTCCGTTTTATACCATCGTTGGAAGTACTCCGAAGGAGAAAAGACTTGAGCTTGTAAATGCGTTCAACGAGGGGGATGTTCCTGTGTTCCTGATTTCCCTGAAAGCAGGGGGAACGGGACTGAATCTGACGGGTGCGGATGTCGTGATCCACTTCGACCCTTGGTGGAATTGTGCTACTCAGAATCAGGCTACCGACAGAGCACACCGAATTGGTCAGACCAAAACCGTAACCGTCTACAAGCTCATCATCAAGAATACCATAGAGGAAAAAATTCAGCAGATGCAGGAGAAAAAGAAATCTCTTGCTGAATCCATTCTCAGCAGCGATTCCGTAAGCATTTCTACTCTCAGCCGCAAGGAACTGCTTGCACTTTTTGAATTGTAATACTAATTTTAAATCAAACCGAGGGGGATCACAATGATACTCTGTATTGACACAGCTCCATGCAAGGAATGACAGACTGCATGGAGTAACACACCTACTGTCATACCTTGCATTTCTGTATGAATTTAATTCAAATAAAGGAGCAAGGTATTATGAAAACTTTAAAAGAACTCAGACCTTTTATCATTCTTTGGCTGACGCAGTCATTTTCGTCACTGGGAAGTGCAATGACAAATTTTGCACTTTTAATTTGGATCTATCAGGAAAGCGGTTCTGCGCTTACGACAGCTTTGTTGACGGTATGTTCCTATGCACCATATGTGATAACAAGTATTTTTGCAGGTGCGATCAGTGACAAGTGGAATAAAAAAAGCATTATGCTTATCTGTGACAGCTTTGCGGCATTCTGCACGATTGCAACTCTTTTTTTGCTGAAAACCAACACGCTGACAGCATGGCATCTGTACATTCTGAATGCACTGAACGGATTGATGAATTCGATACAATCCCCTGCTTCAGATGTTGCAGCAACACTTCTTACACCTGAACGGCATTATCAGAAAACGAGCGGAATGCGTTCTTTTTCCAATTCGCTTGTATCGATTCTGACACCT
>CAZKHW010000312.1:0-2749 GCA_964552525.1 uncultured Ruminococcus sp.
ATTCCAAGGATAAGAACATCTGGCATCTGTCCCATGAGGGTCTGGATCTGGAAGATCCGGCAAATGAGCCGATGTATGAGAAGGAAGGTTTCCTGGAAATGGGCGTATCTCCGATCCAGGCACCGGACAAGCCCACCTATGTGACCATTCATTTTGAGCAGGGCGTTCCGACTGCCATTGACGGCAAGGAAATGAACGGCACGGAGATCGTGACGACTCTGAACAAGCTCGGCGGTGAGAACGGTATCGGTCTGGCTGATCTTGTAGAGAACCGTCTGGTCGGCATGAAGAGCCGCGGCGTGTATGAGACTCCCGGCGGTGCGATCCTCTACCACGCACATGAGGTGCTGGAGACCATCACCATTGACAAGGAGACTGCAAGGGTAAAGCAGTATCTGGGCATTAAGTTTGCAGATATCGTATATAACGGTCAGTGGTACACACCGCTGCGCGAGGCAATGAGCGCATTCGTGACCGAGACCCAAAAGACCGTGACCGGCGATGTCCGTCTGAAGCTCTACAAGGGCAACATCATCAATGCCGGTGTGACCTCTCCGTACACGCTGTATGATGAGGAAGTTGCAACGTTTGATGCTGACGAGGTTTACGACCAGAAGGACAGCGCAGGATTTATCAACCTGTTCGGTCTGCCGATCAAGGTCAGAGCAAAGCTCAATCAGAAACGTGCTGCCGAGCAGAAGGACTGATCTGTTATGAGCAGTGAACAGATGCAGATCGGCAAGACGATCTTTAATGAGAATTTTGTCAGCGTGGTCTTTGAGGAGGACGATTTCGACGGTGCTGTGTTCAATGCAGGCAATCTGTACTGCGTTGCCATTACCAACTCGAATCTCGACCAGATCCGTATCGAGGAGTGTTCCATGCAGGATGCACAGTTTCGCAATATGGGGATGAAGCATGCGTCCTTTCAGGCAGTGGATCTGCATGGCGTGAGCTTTCGGGATGCCAGCCTTGTGGGGGCATCCGTGATGCATCTCGATATGAACTCCAGCAGGTTTGAGCATCTGAATCTCAATGAATCGGTGTATGAGAATTGTGCTTTTGTCGGAGCGCAGTTTAACGGCTGCATCTGGGAGGATGCGACAATTGACGGCATTGCCGTGCGCGATCTGCTGGCGGCATATAAGGAAGTTCACAACGTATAAAACTGATTTGATATGCAGCCCGGAGGCTCCCGAGTCGGGTCTCCGGTGCTGTCATTTTAACCGGAGGAATCACTATGGCACTTTGGGCAGGCAGATTTTCCAAGGAGGTCGATGAGACTGTCAATGCGTTCAACTCGTCTATCTCCTTTGATGCAAGAATGTACGCGCAGGATATTCGCGGCAGCATCGCTCATGCAACGATGCTCGGCGACTGCGGCGTGATCGACAAGGCGGAGAGCGAGATGATTGTTGAGGGACTCAAGGGCATTCTCGCCGATCTCCAGAACGGCACACTCGAATTCGATCCGAATGCAGAGGACATCCACATGTTCGTGGAAGCGGAGCTGACCAAGCGTCTGGGCAGCACCGGCAAGCGTCTGCATACCGCGCGGTCGAGAAACGATCAGGTGGCACTGGATATCCGCCTTTATCTGCGTGATGAGATCGACGAGATCGCACAGCTCGTACACAAGCTGGCGGTCACCATCTGCGATATTGCCGAGCAGCACAAGGAGACGATCATGCCGGGCTATACGCATCTCCAGAGAGCGCAGCCCATCACCTTCGCGCACCATCTGCTCTGCTATGCACAGATGCTCCGCCGCGACCTGATGCGCCTGGTGGATACCAAGGAGCGCATGAATGAGAGTCCGCTGGGATGCGGCGCGCTCGCCGGCACGACCTATCCCATCGACCGCTGGCAGACCGCGAAGCTCCTGGGCTTTGACAAGCCTGTGGACAACAGCCTTGACGGCGTGTCCGACCGGGACTTCTGCGTGGAGCTGTGCTGTGCGCTGTCGCTGATTATGACACATCTGAGCCGTTTTTCGGAGGAGATCATCCTCTGGTGCTCGTGGGAGTTCAAGTTCATCGAGCTGGATGATGCGTATGCGACCGGCTCGTCCATCATGCCCCAGAAGAAGAATCCGGATGTCACCGAGTTGATCCGCGGTAAGACAGGCCGCGTCAACGGCGATCTGGTGACGCTGCTCTCCATGCTCAAGGGGCTGCCCCTTGCTTATAATAAGGATATGCAGGAGGACAAGGAGGCGATCTTCGACGCCATCGACAATGTGAAGCTCTGCGTCAAGACCTTTATCCCGATGCTCTCGACCATGCGCGTCATCAAGGAGAATATGCGAAAGGCGGCTGCAAAGGGCTTTATCAACGCGACTGACTGTGCAGATTACCTTGTAAAGAAAGGTATGCCTTTCCGCGATGCGTACAAGATCACAGGTACTCTCGTTGCGAAGTGCATCGAGATGGAGCTGACGCTCGAAACGCTGCCGATCGCTGAGTACCAGACGCTTTCCGACCTCTTTACTGAGGAGGTCTATGACGCGATCAACCTTGAGAACTGCGTGATGCAGCGCAGCTCCTACGGCGGACCGTCACCGCAGGCGGTGACCGATCAGCTTGATGAGCTGCGGTACGATCTCGCCCAGGCGATCGCCTGTTTTTCATAAGCCATGAGAAAACGGCAGATCAAGTTCATCCTGGCATTGAGCGCACTGAGCGTTCTGATCTGGTTTTTGGGTGAGCTTGCCATTGCAGAGTGGATCAATAATTATGACGTCTCGCTG
>CAZKHW010000313.1:0-2746 GCA_964552525.1 uncultured Ruminococcus sp.
GGTGGTTCCGTCTCCGAGCACATTGGAGCCGTTGAGAATGCTGTCCCCATAGAATTCAATAAAGCGCGCCTGCTGTGTCCGTTCCAGGAAATAGCCGTAGAGACTGATCTGCCCGAGCCGGGCGGAGGACATGGTGAACTGGCTCTGCTTGACCACCCGGACGGTGTGCTTTCCTTCCGGAAGGCCGCTTGCCAGCGTGACAGAGCGATCGGATGCGGTCACCTTGAGCCGCGCACCGCTCCCGGCGTATTCCATGACCGTTCCGTCCACGTAAACGGTGAAATAGGTCAGTGCGCTCACGTTGAGCGTGAGGGTGATGTCTCCGGAGCAGTACGCCCCGAAGGAAATGCCTGTGCAGGTCGCTTCACAGCATAGCTCTCTCCCGCTGACGTAAGTTCTGCCAAGAGGTTGGATGAGATCCGCCGTGTGTTCCGCCACCGTGAGGGTGCGGGACTTGATCTCTGTGTCGAGTGGCTGTTGGGTCATTTCGGGTGTCTCCTGTTCCGCCGGGACTTCGGAGAGGGATTCTGTTTGCGTAACCGTTCCCTCATCCGTGCTCCCCGCGGGGTCTCCTTTCCCTGCACAACCGGGCAGTGATAACAGGATCAGCAGCACCGGAAATATCAGACAGAAAAGTTTTTTCATGATTCTTTGTCACGCGTCTGCGTTTGTCTCCTCTCCCGCATAGCGCCGGAGAATCTCCAGTTGCTTTGCATTGCAGTCGCCCGCGTTTGCAAGCACCTGCGCGGCAAGCTTGGCGACGGATGCCGTTTCGATCCCGGTATAGATCACATCCTCGCCGATCTGCCAGTAGCCAACACCTGCAAAATCTCTTTCGGCGTTCGCATCCTTTACATTGACGAGCGAGCCGTACCAGAGATAGGAGATGACGGCGGTGCGGTTGCCCTCGGTGTCATTGAACCAGCCGGAGTTGACGATGTTCGTCACGCGGTCGGTCCCGGCAGTGAGAGCGCCCTCTCCGAGCATATCGGCAGGCAGAATGAGCGTTCCGCAGGTCATTTCAAAGCCTTCCTCGACCATCACATCATAATAATCCTTGTTGATGCGTGTGCCGAACCGGATGCCGGATGTTTTGTAGTTCCCATTCGCCGGCAAACGCAGGGCTACTTCCTCGGATGTGATCATGTCGGCAGGCTTACAACCGATCAGCCATTCGCGGTAGAGTGCGAGCGCTTCCGCGGATGCGGGAACGGGCAGGCTGTTTGCCGTGAGTTTGTTCCAGCTTTCGGGGGCGGATGCCTTAAGCGCCGCGGTGTCGCAGGCTTCGGGAGCACCGTTCGCACCATACATCACAACTTCTTTGCCGTTCAGTTCAGCCGCGACCGCCACATGTGCAGAGGAATCCGTGACTGTGCCGACAGGGACAACAGAGGTTGCGCTGACGGAAAGGTTGACCATCACATCAGTCAGAGTCAGTTCCCCGCCGAAGCCGGAAACGCCGCCCGCCTGACTGGTAGCAATGAGATCGCCGCGCACGGTCGCATTGATTGCGGTGATGGTCTTTCCGTCCTCAACCCCGCCAACCAGTCCGCCGACGGTATCCGCGCCGGTCAGAGTTTCGGAAAGGAATACATTGTTCAGCGTTGCTCCGGAGCGGGCATAGCCGATGATGCCGCCCATGTGGCTTGCACCGTTGTTTGTTTTGAGCGTTACATTCACAGCGGTGATATTGGAAATGGTGGTTGTCACATCCTGAATGGGATTCACTCCGAACAGTGCACCAACTCCGTATGCGTCGCCGATAACGGAAAGACCTTTGATCGTTACATTCTGAACACTCACTGCCTTGGTATCCTGATTGCCGATCAGACCGCCTACGCCGCTGTCATGTGCAAAACCGGTTGCGGGTTTTGCGTGTTTATGATCGACCGTCAGATCTTCAACCGTAACGCCGTTCACGGTCAGTGCACCGGTGGATTTTCCGATCAGCCCACCAATGGACTTTTCGCCCGTTGCGGTAACGTTTCCGCTCACACTGGCATTTGTGATCGTTACGGCACCAGACGCAAATCCCACAAACGCACTGACCTGAATGCCGGTCACTTTGACCGTTGCTTTCACCGTATCACTGCTGGATTGCAAAGAGCCGGATGTATTGCCGACCAGACCGCCCACATTGTTTGAACCATTCATTGTGACATCCAGTGTATTGTTTTCACTCACCAGTTTCACTTGATTGATCCCAACGATCCCGCCGAGATCCTGCGTACCTGTCACACTGGTATTGCTCACTGTGCAGTTTGTGATCGTATTTTGCGTAAAGCCGGCTGCCACTGTACCCAGTTGCCCTGCAATGCCGCCCCAATATCTTCCGCCGGACATAGCAGAATCGGTCAAACCGCATCCGTTCACGGTCAATCCGCCACTGGTATTCACTACTCCAACCAATCCGCCGGAATTTGCATCTGAACCGGTGCACACCAGTCTGGAGGCTTCCAGATGGCAGTTTGTGATCGTGGTCATACCTGCCTGTACGATACCTGCCACAGCACCGAGATAGCGCGCACCGCTGATAAAGGAATTTTTGATTGTCAGGTTACAAATGGTTGCATTGCTCGCCTTGCCAAACAATCCAACACCATTTCCACCATTCGCACAATACAAACCGGAAATGCTGTACCCGTTACCGTCAAATGTTCCTTTAAAATGCGTAGTGTTGATGCAATCCGTCCAGTTGTAAAGCCCGGTCGTGCTTGCATTCCATTGGGATGCATCACCCTCATTG
>CAZKHW010000314.1:0-2728 GCA_964552525.1 uncultured Ruminococcus sp.
GAAGTGATCCCGAAAACAACCGAGCATACCTTCGGCGAATGGGAGAAGCACGATGGGGCACAGCATAAGCATGCCTGCGCGTGCGGAGAGATAGAATACCAAAATCATACTTGGGATGACGGAAACATTATGACTGCCGCAACGCATCTGACGGAAGGCGAGATAGCGTATATCTGCACAGGATGCGGAACATCAAAGACGGAAGTGATCCCGAAAACAACTGGGCATACCTTCGGCGAATGGGAGAAGCATGATGAGGCACAGCATGAGCATGCCTGCGCGTGCGGAGAGGTAGAATACCAATATCATGCCTGGGATGACGGCGAGATCATGACTGCCGCAACGCATCTGACGGAAGGCGAGATCGCGTATACCTGCATAGTGTGCGGAGCATCAAAGACAGAAGTGATCCCGAAAACTCCCGAGCATACCTTCGGCGAATGGGAAAAACACGATGATACGCTGTATAAGCGTACCTGTGAGTGCGGCGAGGTTGAATACGATGTGCACGCCTGGGATGACGGCAAAATCATGACTGCCGCAACACATCTGACGGAAGGCGAGATAGAGTATACCTGCAAAGAATGCGGAACATCCAAGACGGAAGTGATCCCGAAAACAACCGAGCATACCTTTGGCGAATGGGAGAAGCACGATGAGGCACAGCATAAGCATGTCTGCGCGTGCGGAGAGATAGCATACCAATATCATGCTTGGGATGACGGTAAGATCATGACAGCCGCAACGCATCTGACGGAAGGTGAGATAGAGCATACCTGTACAGTATGCGGAACATCGAAGACGGAAGTGATCCCGAAAACACCCGAGCATACCTTCGGCGAATGGGAGAAGTACACGGATACGCTGTATAAGCGTACCTGTGAATGCGGCATGGTTGAATACGAGGAGCACGCTTGGAATGACGGCGAAATTATTACTGCCGCAACGCATCTGACGGAAGGGGTGATAAAGTATACCTGCAAAGCATGCGGAGTATCAAAGACGGAAGTGATCCCGAAAACAACCGGGCATACTTTCATCAAATGGGAGAATCACGATGAGACACAGCATAAGCATGTCTGCGTGTGCGGAGAGACTGAATATGAGGATCACGCTTGGGATGACGGCAAGATCATGACTGCCGCAACGCATCTGACGGACGGCGAGATAATGTACACCTGCACAGTATGCGGAGTATCGAAGAGGGATGTGATACCGAGGACACCCGAGCATACCTTCGGCGAATGGGAGAAGTACAATGAGACGCTGTATAAGCGCACCTGCGCGTGCGGAGAGGTTGAATACGACGAGCACGCTTGGGATGACGGTGAAATCATGACGCCTGCAACGCATCTGACGGAAGGTGAGATACAGTATATCTGCACAGTATGCGGAACATCCAAGACGGAAGTGATCCCGAAAACACCCGAGCATACCTTCGGCGAATGGGAGAAGCACGATGAGGCACAGCATAAGCATGTCTGCGTGTGCGGAGAGGTTGAATACGGTGCTCACGCATGGGATGGCGGCGAAATCATGACAGATGCAACGCATCTGACGGAAGGCGAGATCGCGTATACCTGCAAAGAATGCGGAACATCCAAGACGGAAGTGATCCCGAAAACAACCGAGCATACCTTCGGCGAATGGGAGAAGTACACTGATACGCTGTATAAGCGTACCTGCGCGTGCGGAGCGGTTGAATACGATGTGCACGCATGGGATGACGGCGAAATCATGACAGCCGCAACGCATCTGACGGAAGGTGAAATAAAGCATACCTGCATGATATGCGGAAAATCGAAGACGGAAGTGATCCCGAAAATAACCGAGCATACCTTCGGCGAATGGGAGAAGCACGATGAGACACAGCATAAGCGTACCTGCGCGTGCGGAGAGGTTGAATACGGTGCTCACGTATGGGATGACGGAGAAATCATTGTTGACATAATGCATCCGACGGAAGAGGAGATAAAGTATACCTGCACATTATGCGGAACATTATGCGGAACAGGGAAGACAGATATTATACAGCCGCCGATCAAAATAATCGAACTCGGCGATCTTACGCATGATGGTGTTGTCAATGCCAGTGATGCGGTAGAACTTCTGATCGCGGTGGCACGGGAAGGTGCAGGAGCGGATGGCGAACTAACGGCGGATGAGATCATAGCAGCCGATGTGACCGGTGACGGTACATACAATGCAGTCGATGCGCTGATCATTCTCCAGTATTCGGCGTATCGCGGAGCCGGAGGAACCGGAAAGTTCCTCGATTACGTGTTGAAGAATGATCTACATCCAATCCTGACGCCAGGAATGGGTATCGTGATTAAATCCGAAAAGGTATAAGATGGAAAAGTGACCGGGCATACCGAGAGCGAATGGATCATCGATACCGAAGCGGATTGCGTAACAATCAGCAAAACAAAAAATAAAACGCGGTATTTGTGAAATGCTCCTCTTTTGTCAGACAATGCGATATAATATAAGTATACCGCAATCCAGTCTGATGAAAGGGGGCATTTTTATGCCAAAAGGAAAAGCAAACAAGAGCTACACGCCAGAATTTAAGGTAAGCGTAAAATAAATCCACGACTTCCAAACAATTGAACTTTGGTGTATAATAAACGTGAGTTCGACAGAAAAAATCAGTCAAGAATGCATAAAAATTTGCTCTTGCATATAAGAATCAGAACAGATAGAAGGCTTTTTAGGCAGAAAAGAA
>CAZKHW010000315.1:0-2681 GCA_964552525.1 uncultured Ruminococcus sp.
TTTGCCTCTGGACTCCACCAAAGGGACATTGTCCCTTTGGAATCCCGCTATGATGAATGCTTTCGGGACTGTTCGACCGCCAGACGGTCGCAGCGTTCGTTTTCCGGATGTCCGGCATGTCCCTTGACCCAGACAAAGGTGACGCGGTGTTTCTCCAGCAACGGCAGGAGCTGCTCCCAGAGATCGGCATTGAGTGCCGGTTTTTTGTCGGATTTGACCCAGCCGCGCTTTTTCCAGCCGTACACCCAGCCCTTGGTCACACTGTCGCAGACATACTTGCTGTCGGTGGTGAGCGTGACCTCGCACGGCTCTTTGAGTGCCGCAAGTCCTGCGATCACCGCAGACAGCTCCATGCGGTTGTTGGTGGTGTCGGCATGGCCGCCGGAAAGCTCCTTCTCATGCTCGCCAAAGCGCAGGATCGTCCCCCAGCCGCCCGGTCCGGGATTGCCCGAGCATGCGCCGTCCGTGAAAATTTCTACGTGTTTCATCGCTTACACATTAAACCGGAATTCGACGATATCGCCGTCCTGCATCACGTACTCCTTGCCCTCTAAGCGCAGAAGTCCCTGCTCTCTGGCGGCTGCCATGCTGCCGCTGCGCTCCAGGTCGTCAAATGCCAATATTTCGGCGCGGATAAAGCCTTTCTCGAAGTCGGTGTGGATCTTGCCGGCGGCCTGGGACGCTTTTGTGCCGCGCGTGATCGTCCATGCGCGCACCTCCTGTTTTCCGGCGGTCAGGAACGAGATCAGCCCCAGCAGGCTGTAGCCCGTCTGGATGATGCGGTTCAGTCCCGATTCCTCCAGTCCCAGCTCTGTAAGGAACATTGCCTTGTCCTCATCGTTCATGTCCGAGATCTCCGCCTCGGTCTGTGCGCAGATCGGAAGTACCGCGGCATGCTCCTCCTCCGCGATGGCGCGGACAGCCTGAAAATGCTCGTGGGCATCCAGATCGCCCGTGAAATCCGCCTCGCACAGATTTGCCGCGTAGATGACGGGCTTTGCAGAGAGCAGGGGCGTGTCGTGCATGAACGCCAGCTCGTCCTCGGTCATGTCAAAGGAACGGGCGGACTTGCCGTCCTCCAGATGCGCTGCCAGACGCTCGAAGAATTCCACCTGTACCGCCGCCTTCTTGTCGCCCTTCATGAGCTTTTTGGCGCGGTCGATGCGCCGCTGTACCATTTCCAGATCCGCGAACACCAGCTCCAGATTGATCGTCTCGATGTCACGAGCCGGATTGATGCTGCCGTCCACGTGGATGATGTCGATATCCTCAAAGCAGCGGACAACATGGACGATGGCGTCCACCTCGCGGATGTCCGCAAGGAACTTGTTGCCCAGACCCTCGCCCTTGGATGCGCCCTTGACAAGACCTGCAATGTCCACAAATTCCAGCGTTGCCGGCTTGAAGCTGTCCGGATCGTACATCTTCGCCAGATAATCCAGCCGCGCATCCGGAACGGATACCACGCCGATGTTCTTCTCAATGGTGCAGAACGGATAGTTCGCCGACTGTGCGCCGGCATTGGTCAGTGCGTTGAACAGTGTGCTTTTTCCGACATTCGGAAGTCCTACCATACCAAGTTTCATAGATCCTGATCTCCTTATATTAGCATTATTTTAATAGACCTGTTCAATAACCTCCAAAACGCTGCCTGACTTGTCCTTTTTGCATCATACTTTGCCCGTTTTCCTTGCAATACATACAGTATTCCTGCGGAAAACGTGCTTTGTCTGATGCAAAAAATCCTGCGTCATTCAGCATTTTTCCGGTTATTAAACAGGTCTAATTAACATTGTGGGTTTCATGCAGGAGGGGGACACCCTACCCCCTGCCCCCTCCCCAAAGGGGAGGGGGTGTAGAGGCGGTGCTGCGCACCGCCGCCGCCCAAGGCTGCCGCCTTTGGAAACCGCTGGCTGTGCGCTTCGCGCCAGCGTTCACGCTGCGCCAGCTTTGCCCTCTTGCCGTCAGGCAAAGGGCATTGCGGACACAAGAATTCGGTCTGTCGTCATAACAAACTCGCCAGCGCGGTCACCGCGCTGTAGTGTCATTGTGCTGGTCGTTGATGTCCGCGATGATCGTGCTGCTGCGCATGGTGAATTTTCCCTCGCGCGAGCCAGCCTCGTGGGGCTTGGCAGCAAGGATGTACGCCTTCAGCTCGGTGTGATCGAGGGTGACATTGCCCGAGCCTTTGGCATCGCCGATGCCTATGATCTCGCCGCCCTCGGCGTTGACCTCGATCTTGCAGTTCGTGGTGTACACATCGACCTCTCCGCCCAATGCACCAATGCAGGCACCGAAATTCGTCCGGACAAAGAACGTCAGCTGTGCATCCGTGACCTCCACCAGACCTGTGCCCTTGCTGAGCACGCCGATGCCCACGATCTTGCTGCCGCCGCCGTTGAACTGCACGTTTGAGCGGCACTTGACCTCCGCAGAGCCGGTCAGCGCGCCCATGCCGACGCTGCTGATGCCGTTGACCGCAATGTCGAGGGCGCAGCCGGAATTGGTGTAAATCAGCGCATTGCCGCCGGCGCAGCCGATGCCGACAGCATTGGGCGAGCCGATGTTCACATGCACATCGCCGCGTTCAAGGCAGATCTCGGAATCGTCCGGATTCGAGCCGCCGCCAATGCCGATGCCGCGGTCGGAGTTGCAGATGATATCCACGCGTCCCTCCGATT
>CAZKHW010000316.1:0-2673 GCA_964552525.1 uncultured Ruminococcus sp.
GCCTTGCTTCGGACGCTTGTACCGATCATGGCATTCGGAATACCCTGTACGATTCTGATGCTCCGCACACTCAGAAGGAGGTCACGCACATGAGGAAATCCGCCCTTTGCGCCGCACTGCTGGCAATGCTCCTGTGTACTGCCGGATGCGGCTCGGATGTGATCGCCGACCGTTTTTACACGCAGGCAATTGGTCTGCACCAGGAGGGAGAGATGCTCTGGGTCTCCCTGCAAAGCTTTGATGAGGATACCTGCCGGACGGTACGGGCAGAGACCATCCCGGACGCACTGCGGCAGCAGGAGGCGCAGGTCGGCGGACGAGTGTTCATCGGGCACACGGAGCTGATCTGCCTGGACGAGAGCATCAGCGCGGAGCTGATCGAGGAGCTGTTTCTGGAGCAGGGCATCTCTCCGGCATGTAAGGTTATCGATGCGCCTCGTGACTTTCTAAAGACGCATGACAGCACGCAGGTGGTACACTGCATCCGAATGGCAGAGCGCAACGGTCTGGCAGAAAAGCAGGATCTGACAACGTATCTGGAAAGCGGTGCAGTCTCGCAGTACAGCATCAGCGAGGCGCGGTAGCAGGATGCTTTTCCCATTTTTCAAAAGCGATTTTCAAGGGCGGCAGCCTTGGGCAATGGCGGTGCGCAGCACCGCCATTTTTTCATGAAACTTGCAATGAAAGGCAACAAAATTGATTTTCGTATCTGTTGATAAAACCTCTTTACAAATCCTGTATTTTGTGATATACTTAAATTATCAATATTCCATCCCAGATATCAGGAGGTTACATATGCTGACAGACATCGAAATCGCGCAGCAGGCGCAGATGCTCCCCATCGGTGAGATCGCCGGGAGCTTAGGCATCGGGGAGGAGGATCTCGAACCCTATGGCCGTTACAAGGCAAAGCTGTCCGAGGCACTTTATGCCAAAACGAAGGAGCAGCCTGACGGCAAACTCATTCTCGTCACCGCCATCAACCCCACCCCGGCAGGTGAGGGCAAGACCACCGTTTCCGTTGGTCTTGGGCAGGCAATGGCAAAGATCGGCAAGAAGGCAGTGCTGGCACTGCGTGAGCCGTCCTTAGGTCCTGTATTCGGCATCAAAGGCGGCGCGGCAGGCGGCGGTTATTCTCAGGTCGTTCCGATGGAGGATATTAATCTGCACTTCACCGGTGATATCCACGCAATGACGGCTGCCAACAATCTGCTCTGTGCATTGCTCGACAACCATCTCCAGCAGGGCAACGAGCTGCGCATCGACACGCGCCGCATCCTGTTTAAGCGCTGCATGGACATGAACGACCGTTCGCTGCGCAGTGTGCTTGTGGGACTGGGCGGCAAGGTCAACGGTGTGCCGCGTGAGGACGGTTTCCAGATCACTGTGGCATCCGAGGTCATGGCGATCCTGTGCCTGGCATCGGATCTTGACGATCTTAAAAAACGTCTTGGCTCTATCCTCGTGGCATATGATCTTGACGGCGAGCCGGTCTATGCGCGTGATCTCCATGCAGAGGGTGCTATGACGGCACTGCTGAAGGATGCGCTCAAGCCCAACCTCGTACAGACGCTTGAGCATACTCCGGTACTGATCCACGGCGGACCGTTCGCCAACATCGCGCATGGCTGCAACTCCATCCGTGCCACCAAGCTTGCGCTGAAGCTCGGCGATTACGTTGTCACCGAGGCTGGCTTCGGCTCTGATCTGGGTGCTGAAAAGTTTTTCGACATCAAGTGCCGCTACGGCGGTCTGAAACCCTCGTGCGTCGTGCTGGTCGCAACCGTTCGCGCACTGAAATACAACGGCGGCGTGGAGAAGTCCGAGCTGACCATTCCGGATGTCTCCGCCCTCAAGCGCGGCATCATCAATCTGCGCACCCACATCGAGAACATGTTCAAGTACCATGTTCCGGTCGTGGTAGCCATCAACCGTTTCCACACCGATTCTGACGAGGAGCTTGCCTTCATTGCGGAATACTGCAAGAAACTGGGCGTTGAGACCTCGATGTGCGAGATTTTCGCCAAAGGCGGCGAGGGCGGCACCGACCTTGCGCAGAAGGTCGTGGACACGATCGAAATGACCGCAGAATCGTCCTTTGCTCCTCTTTACGACACGAATCTTTCCATCTCCAAAAAGGTCGAGACCATCGCCAAGGAGATCTACCGTGCCGATGGCGTAAAGTTCCTCCCGGCGGCTGCCAAGGCGCTCGCAGAGATCGAACAGCTCGGCTACGGCAATTTGCCGGTATGCATTGCCAAGACCCAGTACTCGCTGTCCGATGATCCCAAGGCGCTCGGAAAGCCGGAGGGCTTCACCATTACCGTGCGTGACGTTCGTCTCTCCGCAGGTGCAGGCTTTGTGGTCGTTCTGACGGGTGATATCATGACCATGCCCGGTCTGCCGAAAAAGCCGGCTGCCTTCAACATCGACTGCGACAACGAGGGACACATCAAGGGGCTGTTCTGATGCAGTACGAATGGCACTGGACGACCCGTTCACCGGAGGAGACCATTGCGCTTGCCAGACAGATCGGCGAACGGCTGCATCCCGGCGACTGCATCGCCTACCGCGGCGACCTTGGCGCAGGCAAGACCACATTTACCCGGGGACTTGCCATGGGGTTGGGACTGCCGGACTGCGTGACCTCGCCGACCTTTGCGCTTGTGCATG
>CAZKHW010000317.1:0-2671 GCA_964552525.1 uncultured Ruminococcus sp.
GTAGCGCGCTACCTTGGGGTGGTAGAGGCCGTGGGTTCAAGTCCCGTCACTCAGATCCTATATTTTATGGAAGTACTGCTGTTTTTGAGGAATTATTGACAGCAGTATTTCTTTTATGTTACCTGGTTGTGACATAGGGTAGCCCTCTGAAAAGCACGGGTTTTGTCAAAATTCGGAGCAGCACAGACGGTTTTTCAAAAAAATCCTGAAACCCCCTTGCAAAATTTCCGAAAATCGTGTATAATAAAATTGTCCATACTGAATTTGATGAGGGTGAGAGAAATGAAACTGGGACTGGTGTTGGAGGGCGGCGCACATCGCACGATCTTTTCCTGTGGTGTTATGGACGCGCTGCTCGATGCAGATGTGCATGCTGATTACGTGATCGGCGCATCTGCCGGCATCACCTATGGCGTTTCCTATATTTCGCGGCAAAAGGGTCGAAATCGAGAGATGCTCTCACGATTTGCCTGCAAGTCCGCCTACATGGGGCTACCGCACCTGCTTCATCCGCTGAACCGATCGTACTACAATTTAAAGTATGTTTTTGACACCATCCCTAACAAGCTCCTCCCCTTTGACTATGAAACCTATGGTGCATTTGAAGGTCAGTCGCTGGCAGTCGTCACAAATATGCAGATGGGGCGTGCCGAGTACCTTCCCGTTCCGGCGGAGGATCCCACATGGCAGGTACTTCGTGCGACCTGCGCACTTCCGCTGCTGTTCAAGCCAATCATCATCAATGGCGTTAAGTATGCTGACGGCGGCATTGCTGACAGCATACCTTACGCCAGGGCACTTGCGGACGGCTGTGACAAGGTCATCATTGTTCTGACGCGTGAAAGATCCTACCAAAAGCGTGAGGAGAAGGCGATGGAGCTTGCCATTCTCCAGCATCGCAGACGTTACCCTGCGTATGCTGAGCTGCTGCGCACACGGCACGAGCGATACAATGAATGCATTGCGGAGATCACACGGCTCGAATCAGCCGGTCGTGTGTACGTCATCGCACCGGAGGACACCCTCGGGGTCGGACGCACAGAACGAAACATCGACAAGCTCATGACACTTTATGCACAGGGCTATGCAGTCACGATGCAGCAGCGACCGATGCTTGAACAGTACCTCGGCAATGGACAGCTATGACCATTCAAAGGAGACGTCTTGGAAGAGCATATTCTTTTGGCTGAACTGCTGCACATTCCGTGTGCAGTACAGCCTATCATTAATAACGAAAAGTGAGGAACAAATCATGGCAGAACTGAAGTATGAGATCACAGAGCATCTTGGATCCCTGGGAGAGAATGCACGCGGCTGGGCGAGAGAACTGAATATGGTCAGCTGGAATGACCGTGAGCCGAAGTACGACCTTCGCGACTGGAATCCCGACCACACCCGTATGGGAAAAGGACTGACACTCACCGCAGATGAGGTCGCAGCACTGCGCGATCTGCTCAATTCTCTGGATCTGGATTCGTTTGAGAGCGACGAGTTCGATGTATGAGATCACCCTTATCCTGATGTTTTGACGGAGGTGTTACGATGCGCACAAAGGGCACTAAAACAATCGCAGAGAACCGCCAGGTGCGGCATGAATATTTTGTGCTGGAGAGCTTCGAGACAGGCATCGAGCTGACGGGAACGGAAGTCAAATCCATCCGGCAAGGTGCTGTCAATCTGAAGGATAGCTGGTGCAGCATCGAGAACGGCGAGCTGTTCATCAAGCAGATGCATATTTCTCCCTACGAAAAGGGAAACATCTACAATCGTGATCCTCTGCGCGTGCGGCGGCTTTTGATGCACAAGGCAGAGATCCACCGGCTTCTGGGCAAGATCAAGCAGGACGGTCTGACGCTGGTGCCGATCTCGCTGTACTTCAAGGATAGCCGTGTGAAAGTGCAGCTTGGGCTTTGCAAAGGTAAAAAGCTCTATGACAAGCGTGAGGATGCGGCAAAACGCGATGCCAAGCGCACCATAGACCGCGCCATCAAGGAGCATAACCGCTAAGAAACGATGTGCCTCCGGGAAACCGGAGGTGTTCTCGGATGTCCCGCATCGGGGACATTCGACGGTTCTGCCGGTTTTTTGGAGGACACAAGACTTGACAAACAGCGCAAAAGCGTGTATAATAGATACTAGAGTAACACGGGGCCGTAAAGGTTTCGACGGGGTCTTTGCACCGGAGTAAGCGAGTAGAGGTTGCTGCTTCCTCTTTAAACTTGTGGCACGTTTAAATATAAACGCTAACAATAACATTACTGTAAAGCATAACGCTGTACAGGTTGCTGCCTAAGTCAGCATCTGTCCTGTAATTGAGTACCACGGCTTTTACAGGGCATCGATCAGTGGTGAACGATCCGGCGGTATGTCCGCACCGCAGGATTGTATTCGGACTACTCTCAGCTTCAGCCTGTTTATCGGCGGAAGCTGCGGGGAATTTTAATGGATAAACTACACTCGTAGAAAGCTGTGGGAACAAGGTTTCGGACAGGGGTTCAATTCCCCTCGGCTCCACTTTTTTAAAAACAACGCTATATCGCATTTTTACGATGTAGCGTTGTTTTTATATATGTTGGAAACCAAAATAATTGTATGAAAGCCTAATTATTTAGATGGATTTCAAACCATTTTTAGAAAAACATGAGGCTGAATAAAGAACCGTGTAAATGCC
>CAZKHW010000318.1:0-2657 GCA_964552525.1 uncultured Ruminococcus sp.
TCACAGCGGTGCGGTTGCGAGACCATGCATCCGAACAGAGCAATGACCAGCTCCGGCCGGGCGGTTTTGAGATGCTTGAACTGTCCCACCGTGGAGAGCGCCTTCTGCTCCGCGTGCTCCCGGATGGCGCAGGTATTTACGGCAATGAGGTCAGCTTCTTCCGGAGATGCGGTGATCTCATATCCCATGGCTTCCGCCATGCCCGCCAGCTTTTCGCTGTCGGCTTCGTTCTGCTGACAGCCGAATGTCAGAATATAGGCGGCGCGGCGAATGCCGAGCGATGCGGCATCGCGTTCATTGCGTTCACGCACCAGGCGAACATAATTCCGCACCTGTTCACTGCCTGTTTCAAGCGTCCAATCTGAATCCATAAGCATCAAAATCCCTTTCCGTTGCCTGTGTCTGTATACATCTCTATATTATACATGATTTTTTGAAACTTGTCAAGGCAGGAACCGACCGCTTTTTACAAAAAATGTTCCGGCCGCAAAAAAAGGGTGGGAGCGCCGTTCCGTTGTACAGGCAAAAAGGCCTTATTTCTGAGGATAAACTGTGAACCCCGTGAATAAACCGTAAATTTTGCCATATCCATTGACAAAGGGCGGAAAATGGTGTATAATATCGCTTGTTGATATGTCAACTTTGGAGGGCAAATGATCACCTCAAAAAAATTTACCATGTTTTATCAGACCTTTGACCGCATCGTCAAAAACATCAAGCGCCTTGCCGCGCCGGTCATGAGCCGCTATGGATTGCGTGGTGTGCATGCAGTTTGCATTCTGGAGCTGGACAGATGCCAGGGCGGGATGACCGTTACCGAGATCGCCGCAAAATGTATGGTGGATAAGGCATTAAGCTCCCGCATGGTGCGTGAATTGCTGAACGGCGGCTTTATCGTGGCGTGCCCGGGAGCCTCCGAAACGCGCTACAACCAGCGCTATATGCCAACGCCGCGTGTGCGTGAGATCGTGAAGGAGCTGAACGTTGTCATCATGGATTATGTCGCCGAAGCGGGGAAAGATATTCCTGCAAAGGATCTGACCGTGTTCTATCGGGTTCTTGCCGGACTGGACCGGAATATTGAATCCATTACCGAAAAACAAACCACCTGAAAAGAGGCTTTATCATGGGAAAGAACGAACCGAAGAGAGAACTGAACCTGAAATCCCTGCACCACCTGCTGGCGATCGATGCCACAGAGTTTGGCGAGCATGACCTGTTCCTGTTTGAACGGGGCGGTGTGGATTACAAACAGACGTATGGTGAATTTTATGAATATGTCAAAGCCATTGCGCGCGGCATGATCCACCACGGGCTGAACGGCAAGCGCGTTGCGCTGGTGGGGGAAACGAGCGTGGAATGGATCGCCGCGTATCTTGCCACCGTCATGGCGGGCGGTCAGGTGGTGCCGCTGGACGCCGCACTGGATAAAGAACAGATGATGGGCTTTGCAAATCTGGCGGAGTGTGAGCTGTTTTTCTATTCCGACACATTGGCAGATTATATTGAGAGCAATACCGACCGTTGCCCGGGCGTGGCGCATTATTTCCGCCTGACCGACCCGGTGTTTGCGCCCGCCGCCGCGGAAGTGACCGCAAAGGAGCGTTTCATGCGCCTTTCCGATTTCTCCAAAACCGGAAACGCACTGATCGAGATCCAGATCCCCGATACCGATTGCGAAAAAATGTGCTCCCTGCTCTTCACTTCCGGTACGACGGGAAGTAGCAAGGGCGTTATGCTCTCGCAGAAAAACATTTGCGCGGTGCTTAATGACGCGTATAAGCTGTTGCTCATCACGCCGGATGACGTTATGCTTTCCGTTCTACCCATCCACCACACCTATGAAATGACCTGCGGCATTCTGGGGCCGATGATGTACGGTGCAACGATCGCAATCAACGATTCGCTCAAACACATCACAAAGAACCTGAAAAAATACCGCCCGACCGTTATGACACTGGTGCCGCTGTTCCTGGAGCAGTTTGATAAAAAGATCAGGTCCAGCATTGAAAAGCAGGGCAAGACCAAAACATTCGAATCCGGCGTCAAGGTCAGCCGCGTGTTGCTTAAGGCAAAGATCGATGTTCGCAAAAAGCTGTTTGCGCAGATCCGTGAAGCGTTTGGCGGCAGACTCCGCTATATCGTTTCCGGCGGCGCGGCGCTCAATCCCGCTTTGGTGGATTCCTTCCGCGACATTGGCATTCAGGTCTCCCAGGGGTATGGCATTACCGAGTGCGCGCCGCTCATTGCCGCGGTACCGTTTGATGTATACAACCCCAGATCCTGCGGCAAAGTGATCGAGCGTATGCAGGTATTCATTGACAAGGCGAACCCGGAGGACTCCTATGGGGAGATCGTGGTCAAGGGCGACAATGTGATGCTCGGCTATTTCCGGGATCCCGAAACGACCGCCGAGGTGCTGGTAAAGGGCTGGTTCTATACCGGCGACTACGGCTACATGGACAGCGACGGCTACCTGTATATTACCGGCAGAAAGAAAAACGTGATCGTCCTGCCCGGCGGCAAGAACGTGTTCCCGGAGGAAGTGGAAGAATATCTTGCTACCGTTCCGCTGATCGAGGAATGCGTTGTGTTCGGCAGAGAGAACGCCGGAGATGTGGTCATCACCGCAGTCGTTTACCCCAATCAGACCTATG
>CAZKHW010000319.1:0-2652 GCA_964552525.1 uncultured Ruminococcus sp.
CGAGCAGTGCTGCCTTCACGGCATCTGCCAAATGGAACGAGACATTCCAGATCAGGGCATATCCCCAGAACAGTGCTGCAAATACCACGGCATCACTGATCAAACCGCCGACAAATCCGTCAATGGTTTTCTTGGGCGAGATGTTCGGACACAGCTTGCGTTTGCCGAATGCCACGCCGCAAAAATACGCACCGGAATCAGCGATCCATGCACCGCAAAGTGCCAGGATCAGGTAAAACAGACCGTTTTTGTCGTAGTAGTTGAGCAAAATGAGCTTTTCAAGCGACCACGGCACAAGGTACATCGCGCCTCCCATAAAGCTGAGCTGTTCGAGCTTGAATTTCCCATGATGCCACAGAAATTCAAGAAACAGCAGCAATAGACAGATCGGCAGCAGTAGCCGCGATGCGCCCTCCACCCAGGGTGAGATCTGCTCCGGGAGAGGGATCTCACCCAGATAGCACAGAAGCATTTGGGCAGTTCCGTACAGAAATACCGATGCCCTGGCAAGCGGAAACTGCTCCCCTCCGACCGCACGTATCAATTCAAAGAGAATGATATCCACAACTGCGGCAAGGATCAGCGGCAAAACCACAGTATCGTGAAGCCAGAACACCGTCACGGCGATCACAATGCCAACCGCAGAGCTTATCAGACGGGTTTTCATTCAGCGCCACCAAATCGTCTGCCGCGGCCTGCAAAGTCGATCAGTGCCTTGTCGAGGTCATCTGTCGTGAAGTCCGGCCAGAGAATGTTGGTAAAATAGTACTCCGCATACGCGCACTGCCAGATCAGGAAGTTCGACAAACGCAGCTCTCCGCTCGGACGAATGACAAGATCCACGTCCGGAATACCTGCGGTGTACAGATGGTCACCCAGCGTCTCCTCAGTGATCTCCTCTGGCTGGAGCTGCCCTCCCTTGACAAGCTCTGCGATCTCACGCGCAGCGTGCGCAAGCTCCGCTCTGCCGCCGTAGTTGCAGCACATCAGTGCAGTCAGCTCTGTATTGTCCTTGGAGTCCTCCTCGATCTGTTTCATGCGCTCACGGATATCCTCCGGAAACGGAGACTTATCCCCGACCACGATCCAGCGCACGCCGTCCTGGAGAAATTCCTGCACATCATCAAGATACTGACGCATCAGCTTGAATATGCCTTGGATCTCCTCCTGCGAACGCGACCAGTTCTCTGTTGAAAAGACATAGAACGATGCATACCGGATGCCGATATCACGACAATAGCGCAGGATCGTCTTATAGGTCTTACCGCCTGCTACATGTCCGAAACCGCGCGGCATACCGCGCTTTTTTGCCCAGCGGCCGTTGCCGTCCATGATAAAACCGACATGCGCCGGAAGCTGCTCGGCAGGCACAGGCGGTTTGATTTCTTTCTTTGCAAATAACGCCATGCTCTTGGCTCCTTTTCTATGGTGAGCGATCAGATGCTCATGATCTCCTTTTCCTTTTCTGCCACTGCCTTATCGATCTCATCGCAGTACTTATCGGTGAGCTTCTGAAGCTTCTTCTCTGCATCCTTCTGGTCATCCTCAGTCAGCTCGCCGTTTTTCTTCATTGCCTTGAACTTGTCAAGGGTATCGCGTCTGACGTTGCGGACAGAGACCTTTGCCTCCTCACCGTACTTCTTCACGTTCTTGCAAAGCTCCTTGCGGCGCTCCTCGGTCGGCTGAGGGAAGGACAGACGGATGACATTGCCGTCATTCATGGGAGTGATGCCAAGATCCGATGCGAGGATCGCCTTCTCGATGTCCTTCAGGCAGCTCTTATCCCACGGCTGGATCATCAGAACGCGAGCCTCAGCAACCGAAACGGCTGCCATTGCCTGGATCGCGGTCGGTGTACCGTAGTAGTCTACAGTGATCTTGTCAAGCACAGCTGGCGTGGCGCGGCCTGCGCGGATGGATGCGAAATTGTTCTCGAGGGAGCTGACGCTCTTGCTCATCTTGTCCTCTGCTGCTTTCAGTGTTGCTTTCATACGTGTTATGTCCGCCCGTTGTGTCGGGCGTACTCCTTTCCATTTTAATGATAGGGCGTATCTCAGCCCTCAGTGATAACAGTTCCTACTTTTTCGCCCATCACAGCATCCAAGATGTTGTCCGGACGGCTCAGATCAAACACGAGCATCGGTAAATGATTGTCGCGGCACAAGGTTGCGGCAGTCATATCCATAACGTTCAGCTCATTGTTGAGCACCTCGCTGAAGGTCAGCGTCTCGTACTTGACAGCATCGTCAAACTTGTGCGGATCCTTGTCGTAAACACCATCTACGAGGGTCGCCTTCATCAGCACCTCGGCTTCGATCTCAACGCCGCGCAGAGCTGCTGCGGTATCGGTCGAGAAGAACGGATTGCCTGTTCCACAGCCAAAGATCACGACTCTGCCCTTCTTCAGATGCGTGATCGCCTTGTTGCGGATATACGGCTCTGCGACCTGCTGCATCGTGATCGCCGTCTGCACACGCACCTCAACGCCAAGCGACTCCAGGATATCGGCGATCGCCAGCGCATTGATGGTCGTCGCAAGCATGCCCATGTGATCGGCGCGGGTACGGTCAAGACCGCCGCTCATTCTGCCGCGAAGGAAGTTGCCGCCGCCGACAACGATCCCCACCTGGGCACCGACATCGACACATTTTT
>CAZKHW010000320.1:0-2648 GCA_964552525.1 uncultured Ruminococcus sp.
CCCTCGGCACGCGGTTTTGGAGACCGCTGCTCTACCAGCTGAGCTATACCCCTATTTTCGACTTTATTATTATAGCACACATTGGCGGATTTGTCAAGTACTTTTTTCAAAAAAATATAGGAAAGAAAAATTTCTCATTGTTTTACAGAAATCTGGTATCAAGATGCTTACCCCACCAGCATTTTACAGTGAGGAAAGTGAATTTCTATGGGGATTTTCCACGATGCTTGACAACCTTCGCCATTTACGGTATAATAAAGAAAACGGCGCAGCATGCGCTCATGGAGGTGAATGCCGTGGAGCTGCGGACACTGTTTCAAAAAAAAGATCATTCTTATCGCTGCTCGCTGCTCGATGCATTGCGCGGACTGACTGTTATTCAGATGGTTCTGTTTCATGCCATGTGGGATCTGGTGTACATCTTTTCCGTCCATGCGCCCTGGTATCATGGTGTGGGAGCATTCATCTGGCAGCAGACCATCTGCTGCACGTTCATTGCGCTCTCTGGGTTCTGTGCGGCAATGGGGCGGCATACCGTCCGGCGCGGCGCGGTCGTGTTTGCACTCGGTGCAGTCGTTTCACTCGTGACCATTCTCTTTATGCCGGAGGATCGGATCGTCTTTGGAGTCCTGACACTCATCGGCTCGTGCATGCTCCTTGCAGGACTTGTCAAGCCTGCCTTGCAGAAGATCCCGGCGGCGGTCGGATTGCCCGTAAGCTTTGTGCTCTTTGCACTGACACGACCTGTCAATGAGGGCGGTCTGGGCATATTTTTCAAACGCTTTCTGGAACTGCCTGACTGGCTCTATCACGGCTATGTGACAGCCTATTTCGGGTTTCCGCAGCCGGGATTTTATTCTACGGATTATTTTTCGCTGTTTCCATGGCTGTTCCTGTTCCTGACGGGATTTTTCCTGTATCAGCTTTGCGGACAGAAGATCCTATCTATCAAATGGAAGGGCATTGCGCCGCTGAATGTGATCGGCCGCCATGCGCTGGAGATCTACGTGGTGCATCAGCCCCTGATCTATGGGATTCTGCTTGCATGGAACGCATGGCTTCGTCCACTGTTCTGAGCAGTACGAAAGTTTAGCATTTGCAGTATCAAATACGGTTAGGGGGAACATCAGACATGGCACAGCTCATGCATTACCATTGCAGCGACAGCTTCAGCAGCATGCAAATTGTAGGGATCGACAGTACCGGCATTCTGTTTGCGGACGGACAAAGCATCTTCTTTGAGGAATGCGTCCGGAATTTCGCGCGTGCGTATCCGTCGGCGAATCCCACATGCATTGCTGAACGCGATATCCTGGCACAGCCGCCATACATAGAGTTCTACACCTGCGGAAAGTCTGCGCTCATTCGGTTCGATGAGCCGGGGAAACGGGCGCACAAGGCGTTCCGGGAGCTATGCAGGCGTCTGGAGCGCTTTGGCTACACGACCTATGATCTGAGTTAAAGGTTTGGAGGAATAGCATGTTATCCAAGATCATCATTATCGAAGGTCTCGACGGGTGCGGCAAGAGCACCCAGCTTGAGATGCTGGAGGCGCGGTTCAAGGACTGCCGTTTCCTGACCTTTCCGAATTATAAAAGTCCGGCAGGCGAGATCATCAGCGAGTATCTCGACGGCAGGCTGGCAGATGCCGATGCGGAGCACAGTGCGTATTCGGCAAGTACATTCTATGCGGCAGACCGCTATATCAGCTACCGCAAGGACTGGTGCGTGGATTACATGTCCGGCAGGACGATCATTTCCGCGCGGTATACGACCTCGAATGCCATCTACCAGATGACCAAGCTGCCGCGTGAGCACTGGGAGGAGTACTGCGCGTGGCTGTATGACTACGAATATGAAAAGCTCGGTATCCCGGCACCGGATGCCGTGATCTTTCTGGATGTTCCGGTCGAGGTGTCGCAGGAGCTGCTCAGTGCGCGGTATGAGGGCGATGAAAAGAAGAAGGACGTTCACGAGTCCGATCTGGAGTATCTGCACCGCTGCCGCGTGGCGGTACGTTATGCAGCTGGACACGATCCTCACGCCAAGTGGTTCATACTCAACTGCTGCGAGGATGGCAGGATGCGCTCGCCCGAGAGCATCCATGAGCAGCTTGTCCGGATGATCGAGGAGATCCGCAGCTTATGAGTGGAGAAAACATGAACAGATCACCAAAAACAATGACTATATTTAAAATTATAAATATAGTATTTGTTTTTTTGCTGATTTTCAGTGTAGTTTGGAGTTTGGTGTTTTGGTTGCCTTTTATCAGTGTAGAAATAGCACGGTTTATTCATTTAAATCCTATAATGAGTGCATTATCAACTACATATTCAGGCTTTTTTCCTTCGTTTATCCTTACTATCTTTTCTTTTGGCAATTTGTTCTTTATTACAATAAAACTGCTTTCAGATCAATCAATTTCCATATTGTTTGAAGATAAGAATAAGTTGTGGCATGCTATTTTATCTGTAGTTTCATTTATTGTTCATTTTGTATCTTTCATGTATATTTTCTCCTGTTTGGTTGCAGGGTAAAATTGAAATATTTTGAGAACCCGTCTTCACAAGATGCCGAAAATCTGCCTCGGCATCTTGTGAAGACGGGTTCTGATAGAGAATTAATATAATAACAGCCCGGGAGCAGTT
>CAZKHW010000321.1:0-2591 GCA_964552525.1 uncultured Ruminococcus sp.
ACCGGGAAAGGGGCTCTTGTGGGTGGAAGGAACCAAGGTTCCTTTTGAGGATGATTTCCCCAAAAACACACTCTGCTATAAGGTAATGACAACCAAACCGGAGGAAATGATCAGGGACAGCGAAGCGAAAAAGCTGGGATTAGGAAATTAGGATGGAAGAATTAGAGAAAAAACTGTCTTATGAAAGTGGCCAGATCCGCTTTGATGACCGGG
This sequence comes from uncultured Ruminococcus sp., assembly GCA_964552525.1. Lineage (GTDB taxonomy): Bacteria > Bacillota > Clostridia > Oscillospirales > Ruminococcaceae > UBA3855. The sequence continues at coordinate 214 of CAZKHW010000321.1, forward strand.
GAACAACCTGGGATATGAGGAGCGGAATCCAGGGACATCATTTTGAGCATACGGAAAAAAGTATACGCAGTGATTCATCAGATGAAGAGCTGCGTGCGCTTGACAAGGAAATCAAGCAATCCAATAAAAAACTTGAAAAGCTGGATAAAAACCGGCGTATTGTAAGAACAACGCATATCAAATCAGGTACTGCTGAAAACGGTATACAGGAGAAACCGGGCAGAGGAAGGCTCTATTCACGGTCACATTCCAGCCGGTTGAAACAAAAGAACCCTGAACTTGATCCGGTCAATATAGGAATGGTCAGGATACAGTACCGGGTAGCTACACGCAGGGATTACCAGAAAGAATCTGCCCGATTGAGGAGGCGGAACAACAGGAATTACGTCAAGGGCAGGCTGCTGTTCAGGGAAACAGAAAAGGCTTTGGGAAATGACCGGGAATCTGATGAAGCATCTACGGACTCTTTGCTGAAAGAAGCAAACGAGATGCGGAGAAGGAGCGGGCGCCTGATGTATAAGGGGATCCGTAGGAAAGCAGACCGACTGCAGGTGAATCATAGCCATAGTATCAATAAACAGTATGATGCAGAATTAGAGCGAAATAAAAGACTGCAAGAGGAACGCAGAAGGCTGAGCCAGGGAAAAGAAATTGGGAAACAAAATAACAGCCATTCTGTAGTTTTGCAGGCGCATAAAAAGCGCATAAAGAAACAGCAGGTAACAGAGCATCACAAGCAGAACCAGAGAAGCTTCAGTAAAAGAGTTTCTGAATCCCGCCGTAAAGTAAAAAAAGTCCGGGAGAGAGCTGTCAGAACAAAACGTACCCTGACAGCCCTGTTCTCCGGCATCGGGATAGCGTTTTTATTTACAGGAATTGCGCTCATCCTTCTTTTTGTTGTGTTGGCAATGGTAAGCTCAGTGGTGCGTATATCGGCATCTTTCATTTCCATGAATGATTATGGAACAATGACTACTGTTACAGAGACGTTCAATGATAAATGCACCAATCTATACATGTACCTGAATATTGACCGTGATAAGCACATAGAACCGGATCTGGAAAAGGAACTGAACCAGGACATTTATGAATTTATTTATGATGTAGACGGATCCATTACTTACAACCAGATCGATCTGGTGGCATACCTGTCTGCAAAATATGGATCATTTACTTTGGATATGGTGGAAACAGAGCTGGCTGAGATTTTTGCAGAAATGTTTGTGGTGGAGACTGTGGTAAAAGTGGAGCAGCGGGAAGTGCCAGACCCAGACACCGGGGAAATGAAAATGGAGGACAAGAATATATGCTATGTCACGCTTAAGATTACCAGCTTTGACAACGTGATAACCGGCAGACTGACAGATGGCCAGAAAAACTCTTATCTGGGATATCGGTTGTCAAGCTGCGGCCAGCAGGTGATGAACCCGGTCATGGAGGAAGATTGGACAACACTAATATCTTCCCCATTTGGATCCCGCTACCATCCCATACATAAGGAATACCGTATGCACAATGGTGTGGACATTGCGGTGCCAACAGGCACAAAAGTATATGCAGCCGTCAGTGGTGAAGTCACTGCGGCGAGATATTCTGACAGTGCAGGGTATATGGTTTCCATAACTGATGAAAATGGCTATACCGTTACCTATATGCATCTGTCTTCATATTCCGTAGCAGTGGGACAAAAGATATCTGCCGGGCAGATGGTGGCATTATCGGGAAATACGGGGAATTCCACAGGCCCGCATCTGCATCTGGCAGTCCAGGATAGTGAGGGTAATTACCTGAATCCTGTATTCTTAATCCCGCAAACCTGTGAAAAACAGAATTAAAATCCGTTAAAACGGACAAGGAGGTAAAAGGTGAAAACATTAGAAAAACTGCAAGAAAGCTATGAGAAGGAGCTGGAAATTGTAAAAAAGCATAAAAAGAAAGCGGATGAGCTTAAACAGAAGATAGATGAGCAAAAAACGCTTGCCCTTCAAAAGAAAACCCAGGAACTGCAGCTTAATTCCGATGAATATGAAAGGCTTCTTGATTTTTTATCTGACAAGGAATTAGTAATGTCAGCTCTGTCAAGGGAAGATGTAGAGGGAGTGGTAAGACCTTCTGGTACACAAGAATATGGAAAAGAGGAGATGATGCGAATTGAAGGTGAAGCTGTTTAAGTTTTTTAAAATCTTTATTCCACTTATCGGTATCTGCATATTTGTAGTAATCGCTATCTGGTTTCGAAAAACTGAGCAAACCGGGAATAGAACGGATTCTCTGGAGGATGCACTGCAGGCTGCATTGACAGAAGCAGCTGGCAGTGCAGACGAAGCTGGGGTGACAGACGATAAAAAGGTGGAAATCAGCGAAATACCGAAGCCACT
>CAZKHW010000322.1:0-2579 GCA_964552525.1 uncultured Ruminococcus sp.
CTTTCCGGTAGCGAGCAGGTGCTGCTGCCCTACCACATCTTCGAGGGACTGCGGTCGGATACGGTCGGCAACTGGGGATGCCATGAGATCATTCTCCTTTGTATGGGTTTATCAGAGTTTTCCGTGCTGACGCAGAATATTTTCAAATAGCTGATCCACATCGGCAGCAGGTTTCTGAGACGGTGACGGCGTTCGCGGTGTTTGTGCAGGGTCCGGAAAACCGAACTGCGGATAGACATCCGTGATGTCTTTTTGCGGCAAGACGTATGTTTCCGGCTCGCCGGTAACCGGAACGCTGATATCCGGCGTGGACAAGGCGGGTTCTGCTGGTTTTTCAGCGGCAATAGATGCCGGATCGAGATCTTCGTCCGTCAGCTCGGGGATGCTCTGCTGCTCCGGGGCAGGTGCAAAGGCTGCCTGGTGCTGCTCCTGCTGCGCTCTGATCGCAGCCTGAACGGAAGGCGCAAGATCGCTGTCCTGTGCTGTATTCCGTGCGGCATTGGTCAAGAGGCTGCTTTTGTGTGCATAGCGGCGGTAAAGCTCCAGATAGGTGTAGAGTTTGTCAGCATTACGATAGCCGCCGACACCGCGGTTGAGATTGGATTCGAGCCATACCGAGGAAATCGGTACTTTGATCGTACCGTCTGCCGTGTGGATCTCCAGCACTTCAATTGTGCGCAGGGTTTGCTTATGTCCGTACCTGCCATATTTTTCCTTCTGTGTATGTACATCATAGAGCATCAGTTCATCCACGTGGTAGGTTCGTGTGCCGCGAAAGAGCGTGTGATACTGGATAAAACCCGTGCTGCCGTCAAAGTCAATGCGGTAGCTGAACAGTTCCCACAGTACGAGGAATGAGCCGAGCAGATACACAATGAGCAGGAGCATCCCCACGATCCCGTTAAACATGTGAAAGAGCGAGAATGCGATTGCGCCCAAAATGCTAATATCAATGATCGGTATGAAGAGAGAACCGAGGTTGATGCGCACGCTGCCCTTGAGGGTCTTGAGCATGTTCTTGGAAAGGCGTTCCTCGGCATCGGGTGAGAGATGATAAGCAGATATAATATCTTGGATCGGCATACCGTTTACCTCCGTAACAGGACAGGCGAACCATGCCGGCTCGCCTGTGGGATTATTTTTTACCGGACAGCCAAAGCGCGTTGTAAACCTTGTGAAACACCATCTGGCTTGGATGATACCGATAGTCGGCGAAAATAAAAACGCCGTCTGCGGTGAAGAATTCATGAAGTGCCGCGGCACAGCCGGCACTGCGGGAATTGCCATCCTCGCACTGACAAATGATGTCGTAGCCGTCGCGAATGGACGCAAATACGAATTCCGCCATCTCCTCGGCCTGGAGAAAATACTCCTCATAGGTCAGACCACAGGCTTCGAGCTGGTCGATGCTGATGTCCTCCAGCGCGAGCTGGAACAACCGATCGGTCAGTCCGGTATAATCCACGGGCGTGGTGCCTTCATGCTGCCCGGTCTGCGGATCATAGAAGCTGATAACAGCCGTATGCTCCGGAAAACCCCGCCCAATGAGATTTTCAATGCTCTCGCGGGAATGGATCTCTATGGTCATAATGACCCTCCGTTTACTTCAAAAATTCGTCTTGCAAAATGGCATAGGAGCAATAATCGCTCCAGATGGGCAGACCGGATGCGTCCTTTTGAAAGGATGCACTCTGTACAAAAACAGCCTCACGGCGCATGCCGAGCTTTTCAAGCAGACGGCACGAGCGCGTATTCCGAATGTCCGCCTCTGCGGTGATGCGGCGTATGCCCATCTCGGTGAAAGCATACTGCATCAGGGTACGTGCAGCCTCGGCAGCATAGCCGTTTCCCCACCGGTCACGGCGGAGGGCATAGCCGATCTCGTAAGCGCCAAAGAATTTCTGATCGCCCAGATACAGCTTGCCGATCAGCTCACCGCTGGATCTTTCCGTGATCGCGTAAAATTCGGCACTGCCAGCCAGTTTTGCCGCTTCTTCGACAGCCTGTGTCTGTGTCATGACCTCGTAAGGCTCAAAATAGCAGACCTCCGGGTCGGTCAGGATCTTTGCAAGGGCATCGCCGTCCTCCGCACGAAATCGGCGGAGGATCAGGCGCTCCGTTTCCAATCGGAAACTCTGCTCACTCATACAGCGGGAACTTCGCACAGATCTCGTTGACACCTGCACGAATCTCGTCAGCCTTGTTCTCAAAGTCCGTTGCGCACAGATAGATATACTCTGCGATCTTCTCCATCTCCTCAACACCCAGACCTCTGGTGGTGACAGCCGGCGTACCGATGCGGATACCGCTGGTCACGAACGGCTTTTCAGGATCATTGTGGATCGCATTCTTGTTGACGGTGATGTATACCTCGTCCAGTCTGTGCTCCAGCTCCTTGCCGGTGATGCCGAACGGACGCAGGTCAACCAGCATCAGGTGGTTGTCCGTGCCGCCGGAAACGAGGTTGAATCCGCGCTTTACCAGTCCCTCTGCAAGTGCCTTGGCGTTCTCAACAATGCGTCTCTGGTAATCCTTGAACTCGTCAGTGAGTGCTTCGCCGAAGCAGACTGCCTTGGCAG
>CAZKHW010000323.1:0-2565 GCA_964552525.1 uncultured Ruminococcus sp.
AATGCGGCTATAGATACTGAATGTAGTACAGGCACATCTTATGATTGTTTTGCTTAAGCTCCCATCTATGAGATGTTCCCCTATCCCAAAAAAGCGACAGCCTGATATCTTCCAATATCAGGCTGTCGCTCGCTTTATGATTTACTTTTTAAGACCATAGCCCCTCGGAGCCGATCACCCGCGCTTTAAAATACTTTAAAGAATTTATCCATACGAACACGTATCGCATCGTTGTAACCTACAAGCTCCAACGATTTTCCCTGTGCTTTCACAGCACGATTCAGTTTCGCTATTTTTTCGAGCGATGTGGAATCTATGCGCTGAATACCCGACATATCCACAGTTACCTCATCATTCGACTCGAATTCTTTGCTTAATGCGGCGGTAAACTGATTGATGTTGATAAAATAAAGCGTGCCCTTGGCAACGAGAGTGGAACCGCTGTCCTCCGATCTTACAACATTGAGCTTGATCCTCATATTCTGCACATTGACAAGCAGAGCCAGAACGATCCCTCCTATCACACCGTATGTCAAATCGAACACAACGGTGAGAACGCAGGATACGAGAAGCACTGCGACATCCCGTTTTCCAAACTTACACAGTTTAAAAAACAGCGGGAATCTGCTCATGTTGATCGCCACAGAGATCAAGATGGCCGAAAAAACAGCAAGCGGCACAAACTTTAACACATTCATAAGCGAAAAATACATGATGAAAATAAACACCGAATGGAACACGCCCGTAAGCGGACTTTTTGCGCCGTTTTCAATGCCCGCTACCGTGCGTGCGATCGCACCCGTTGCGGGAAGTCCGCCTAAAAGTGACGAGCCGATATTCGCCATTCCCTGCCCCAAAAGCTCCTGATTGGGATCATACGGTGTATTCGTAAGTCCGGACGCCACCGATGCAGAGAGCAAGCTCTCTATGGCACACAAGAAAGCGATCACCACACTCGGAACAACCAAAGCTCCGAGCTTCACATTTGCGATCTGCGAAAAGTCAGGCAAAAAGAATCCGGCTTTTATGTCACCGTATTTCGAACCGATCGTTTCGATATTCGCCCCACAGAATTTGTTTAAAAGAAAGCTGAGTCCCGTGCATACCAACAAAGCAACAAATGCCGCGGGAATTTTTTTATTGAGCTTGGGCAACAGAATGACGCACAAAAGCCCCACCGCGCCCACAATAAAAGTAAACAGATGAAATGTCCCGATATTCTCGGCGTATGACACCAATTTTTCTATCACGTCAGTACCGGACGAATGAAAACCGCAAAGATCTTTTATTTGTCCCACCATAAGAGTGATACCTATGCCCGTCGTAAAACCGATCGTAATCGGATACGGGAAAAACTTCATGACACTTCCCACACGGCAAAGCCCCATGACGATCAAAAGCACGCCTGCCGCCGCGCCCGCTATGGCAAGCCCCAATAATCCGATATCGGGATTCGCCAGATAACCGAAAAGGATCACAACGAATGCAGCAGTAGGCCCTCCGATCTGAAATCTGCTACCACCAAACGCAGATATAAAGAATCCGGCGATCATCGCGGTTACCAGTCCCATCTGTATCCCATGCGAGGATACTTCACCAGGAACCGACTGTATTCCAAGCGCAATCGACAGCGGCATTGCAATGATGGCAACCATAAGTCCCGCCAGCAAATCGCGCAGAACATCGGTCTTCTTATAGTTCTTCAAACAATTAAAAAGTTCAGGCTTCATATGATCTGTTCTCCAAAGATTTTTTTAACCCATTTATTATACACTTACTTTCTGTAAAAGTAAAGATTTTTTTGTTTTTTATATTAAAAAGTTTTGCAAATACTTCCTTTTCCGCGCCTCTTGTATGATATTTTAACCCATACATTCAGCAATAGAATTGTAATTTCTATCGCAGACAGTAAAACCTTCGACTTTAAAATGTCATTCAACCTATCGAACAAAAACAAAAAACACCTGAACATCGTTGTTTTGACGATTTCAAGTGTAATTTGCCCCCATATTGGTTGAATGACGGAGCATACGACTCTAAATCCGCCCCTGCTATCGTGGTGGTGAAGTTTGGCAGATTGTTGTCTACACCCGATAATTGGGTGCAGGCACTGCCTGCTGACGGATGGAAATAGATTCGAACCTTTGTGGGATTTCTCCCAAACGTTTTTCAAGTTTTTTCCGCACCCTGGATTTTAAGAGAAAATATCGGACGATAACCGACCGTACGGAATGCCGGAAACCCCAGTGTTTACAAGGGTTTTCGGCATTTTTGTTTCCCTCTTCCGCACAAGTCCTTGCCGCATATGGACTTCCGCATCTAACGCTTTTTCTAACGGTTTTGTTAGAAAAAACGTTAGATGGATTCGATTAATTTCGGACTTGGATAGCCGAAAAAATTACCAATGACTTCGAGAATTATATACATTATTTACGGCTTCAATATAGCAAACAAAGGCAGGGTGATTGCGATCATTTTGTCGTAGGTATCTATTTCGGATATTCCGATACTGGTCACGAACAAGTTGCCACTTGCCTTGATCTTTGATGTACTTTACTTTTTTGC
>CAZKHW010000324.1:0-2558 GCA_964552525.1 uncultured Ruminococcus sp.
GTAGTTCTCACCGTCAGCGGCTGCTCCCAGATTCTCGGCAGTTGAGCCAATACCGGCAAGCTCCTTGAACCACATTTTCGCATGCTCCTTCTCGTTATCCGCTGTTTTCTGGAAGATGGCAGCGATCTGCTCAAAGCCCTCCTTTTTCGCCTTGGATGCAAAGTAGGTGTACTTGTTGCGTGCCTGCGATTCGCCGGCAAATGCGGCAAGCAGGTTCGTTTCGGTCTGTGTGCCCTTGTACTTGTTGTCGTTCATGAGATATTCCTCCTTATTATGATCTGACAGACAGTATTGCCTGTATCTATCAGTTTATGCATCAGCCGATACAGCGGACATAGCCCTCCTTGCGCTCGGATGCCTCCCGTGCCGGTACAGCCTCATAGCCGATAACGCAGTGTCCGATGCCCTCATATTCGCCCTCGATCCCCAGCTCCCTAAGGATCTCCCGGCATGCATCCATCTCAAATTCCTCCTTGGCACGATGGATCCAGCAACTCCCCACACCAAGCGCATGGGCGGCAAGCATGAGATTGCCCATTACCAGTGAGCCGTCATACAGATAGGTGGATGCCGCCTTATCCGCAAGGACGATCAGAACGACCGGCGCACCATAGAACGGATCGTAGTCCGCAGATTTCCCCATGATTTCGGCATTCATCGCCGAAAGACGGTCGCGCAGTGCCTTGTCCTTGACGGCGATGATCAAGGGGGATTGGCGGTTCATGCCCGTTGCGGCGTAGGTGCCTGCCTCACAGATCTGGTCGATGATCTCCTGCGGCACCATGTCGGGCTTGAATGCCCGGCAGCTCCGGCGGTTTTTGATGGCGTTCAGTACCTCATTCATAACGATCACTCCTTATATAATTTTTTTGCATTCAAACTGTCGCTTTTTTTCCTTTTGCAGGATGACCAGAGATACGATCAGACACAGCATCCCAAAGCCAAACAGCATGGCAAAATTCGCGTAATAGTCGTCAAGTCCGCCTGCCATCTCCAGCAGTGTCCTGCCGTGGAAAAATGCGGAAACAACGCTCAGCTCCGGCAGCACCTTGTGAAGATCTAGCGCGAGATCTATCCGGAAGGTCGTATATCCCAGGATCACGCCTAAAAGCAGACATATGACCCAACTGATCCCGGAGATCTGCTTGCCCTTCCACTTGTAGCCATAGGCAATGGCAACGCCGAACAAGGCACTTGACAGCGATGTGACATAGCCGGCACGCGCGATCACAAGCACCAGCAGCGATGCCGGAATTCCGGCGATCAGCGCACCCAGGATGCCTCCTGAAATGCTCTCGGGGATCGCTGCATTCTCTGCCTTCTCCATGTCAAGTGTATTCTCCACGCGCTCGGCATTCTCCTCCGTGAGGAACGCAAGCTCCCCTTTCACGCGGTAAATGCCGATCTCTCCCATACCGCCGTAGCCGTCACAGGCTTTCACGCCGTTGCCCTCCAGAGCGATGAGAAACCGTTCGAGGAAGTCGAGCAGCACCTTTGCCTGTGATCTTGTGCTGCCGCGCACGGGCATGATGATGCGGTGCAGATGATCCACTCTCTGCATATCCCAATTCTTGGGGAGCAGCGGCTGGAACGCCGACAGATTTCTGTCCACCGAGAGGTAAATGCGGATATTGCTATGCCGGTCTGAAATAGAGCCTGCCTGCAAAATGAAGGGATATCCCCAATAGTTTCCAAATGTGATACCCTCACGCCGTCTGTAATCCGCATGGAGCTGCCCGGCAGCAGCACGCAGAATGCCATGAATGGACGCCATTCGCATCGCCTCCTTATCCTACTACAAACAGTATACCATAAAATGACGGCTTCGTCAAGGGGCTGTGCCGTCCTCCCACGCAAATCAATTTTGCTGCCTTTCATTGTGAGTTTCATGCAAAAACCGCCCAAGACTGCCGCCTTTGGAAACCGCTTACGCTGCACCACATCAGCTTTGCCCTCTTGCCGTCAGGCAAAGGGCATTGCGGACACCAGAATCCGATGTATCGTCACCGCTAACTCGCCAGTGCGGGCTGCCGCGCAACCAGATTTGCCATAAACAGTGAGATATTTGCCATTGCATTTCCACCAAAAATGTGATATGATAGTAATCAAGACACGATTTGTTAATAAAGATAGAGAAACTATCAGCGTAATGACACTACAGGGGGAATGATGATGAAAAGACCAAGTACACTGTGCAAATGCCTGTCCTTTCTGACGGCAGCGGCGATGAGCATGACTCTGCTTGGCACTGTGCCGGAGAGAACGCAGACAGTCCGCGCAGCAGATGCCGACAGCCGTATCCGCGTGGATATCAACCGCAATGACGGGCGCAAGGCATCCTACACCAAGACCGCGAACAACTGGCTTGTGGATAACAGCTACAGCTACACCGTGAACGGTGTGACCTGCAAGCTGTCCAGCGGCGGATCGGGTTCGGTGGATGTGGTGAACAACAAGACGCTCCAGCTCCAGAATGTGGAGAAAACACCGACCCTTACGATGGACGGTGCCAAGATCAAGGATGCCTCCGGAAACCCGACGCTCAGGCTCGAGCTGTC
>CAZKHW010000325.1:0-2517 GCA_964552525.1 uncultured Ruminococcus sp.
GCTCATCGAATGGGGGCATCGGCTGGGCTTTTGCTATATCACCGGGGATGCGCCGGAGGAGGAGCTTTCCGCCCTTGCCGCGCATATTCTGGAGACACGGCAGCTCCTGTGCAGCTCGTGTCAGGTCATCTATCTGGATACGCAGGAAATGGAACAGGTTCACGCGTTCTGCCGGCAGTTCCTCCCCATTCTGGAACGCGCTACCGGGCAGCACCTGGATGCGGACATCGGCGCGGCGGCGGAGCTGACATTGCGCCGGTACACCGATGCGCTTGATGCGGTCATCGGCGATACTGCGCCGGACGGAACACGCGTCTACCAGGGCGAGATGTGCAGTGTGACCGCATGTGAGGACAGTTCCCTCGAACTGTCGTACATGAACGGGAATGTTCTGGTCAAGCGACTGCCGCGTGCGCAGATCATGCCGGTTCTGCGGGCTGCCAAGGACTATCTGCAAACCGCCGGTCTGATCTGTCCGGCGTCGGAACGCCGTGCGCTTACGGAGCTGCTGGTGCGATGCGGTGTGAACCGCGTTCTTCCGGCGGGGCGGATGTCGGAGACATTTCCGGGGGAATCGCATGACGGCGAGTATGCCCTCAGACGCTATACCAGAACGGTCAATTTGCTGTAACATGATCATCCCCGGAGACACCCTCTCCGGGGATGCTTTTTTGCAGCCATTCGTGCGCATCTGGGAAATTTTCAGAAAAAAGATTTTCAGCTATTGACGGAAGTGCTTTTTTCAGGTATAATATAATAGAGTATGAACACGGATTCACAAGTGATGAAATTTAGCGGAGGTGCTGATTTGGAATCTAAAATTTCCGTCTCCATCCTGAATGCAGATCTTCTGCATCTCGGGGATGCTGTACGACAGGTTGAAAGCTCTGGTGCAGAAATGCTGCATTTTGATGTGATGGACGGCATATTTGTACCCAATATTTCCTTTGGCATGCCGATTCTGGCGGCGGTATCGGACAAAACCAGGCTCTTTCTGGATGTCCACCTGATGATCCGGGAGCCTATACACTATGTCCGGGCGTTCAAGGATGCCGGGGCGGATATGATTACCTTCCACCTTGAGGGCGCATCCGATCCCTTTGCAGTCATCGAGAGCATTCACGCATCCGGCTGCAAGGCAGGGATCGCGCTCAAACCGGCAACGCCTGCCCGGGCTGTCCTGCCGTATCTTGACGAGGTGGAGAATATTCTGGTGATGACGGTCGAGCCGGGCTTTGGGGGACAGAGCTATCTTCATGCGATGAATGAGAAGATCGCCGAGATCCGGCGCATGATCGGTGCGCGCAATGTGCATTTGCAGGTCGATGGCGGCATCAACGCCGAGACCGTCCGCGAGGCAGCCGCTGCCGGGGCGGATCTTCTGGTGGCAGGGAGCTATCTGTTCCGTGCAGACGATATGCCAAGGGCTGTGCAGAGCCTGCGCAGCGGTGCAAGCTCTTGAGTAAGCTCAGAACCGGCACCCGTCCCGTGAGACGGGCAGAATACTGGGCAATTCTGGCATCCATTGCGTTTGTTCCGATATGCTTTTACGGCATTCGCGCAGCCGCAGTCATCGGACTTGCCGCCGTGACCGCCATGCTCACGGATCTTGTGTGCCTGTTCCTGCGCGGCAGACCCTACAAGCTGGTCGATCTCTCGAACATCGGGCATGCGGTCGTACTCGCGCTGCTGTTTCCGGCAACCATCCCGTTTTCCATCGTCATCCTCAGCACGGTGTTTTCCGTGGCGGTCGGCACGCATGTATTCGGCTACCGCAAGGATCTCCTGTTTCCGCCGGCGGCGGTGGGCTATCTGTTTGCGCTGACCTGCTGGAAGGAGGAAGTCCTGCAATTTCCGGCAGTGATGCAAAGACTCGCGCTCTTTCACAATGACGTGCCGCTGGGTGCGTCACTGACGAGCCAGTTCAACGAAAAGGGGAGCTTTCAGGTACTACATACCGAGACGCTTGATCTTCTCATCGGCGCAGTTCCCGGGGCAATGGGAACCGGATGTATTCTGCTGCTGGGGCTGGGTATCGTCATTCTGATGCTGCGCCGACAGCTCAATCTCTATGCTGCCCTGGGCTTTATTTACTGCGGATTTCTGCCGATGGTCTATGGATCGCACTCTGTCGGTGTTTATGCGACCAATATGCTGCTGTTTTCGCTTATTTATTTCGTCGCCGACCCGGCGGTCATGCCGTGCCGGGGACTGAGCGCGTTTCTGGCAGGTCTTATCACTTCGGCGGTAACGGGGGCTCTGATCGTGCTGTACCACATCGAATATGCGCCGATTATAGCCGTTGTTCTGTGCTGTCCGGTGTGGCGCTGGATGTATGCGTTCTCACAGCACATCACGAACGCAAAAACCGAGGGCAGGGAACAGGAGGACACCGCCAATGCATGACAAAAGCTACAAGGACGGTCTGCTCCGTCACAATTCGGTGCTCTCCGAGGGCATGGTCATCGCGCCGATCGTGGTTTGCTGTGATACTTTGCGAAAATCGCTCCTGCTTTC